>JARRJI010000372.1:0-3452 GCA_037379595.1 Acidobacteriota bacterium
ATGAGCTATCAACCGTTGTGGCTGCGCGACCTGGTGGCGTACAGCATTCAGGCCGCCGCGATGGTCGGTGTGGGAGTGGTCATGGCGCGGCTGCTGCGGCTCCGCGTGCCTCGCGTCCGGATGACCTACTGGCAGGGCCTTGTGGCGCTCTGCCTCTTTCTGCCGCTGCTTCAGCCCTGGCGTCCGGAAGTTCTGGAAACCGCCGGCACGGTGCTGAGCAACGTCAATTTCGCGGCCAGCGTGCCCGCGGCGGCGCCAACACTTTCGCTCGCGGAAGTTGTGCTTCTTCTGATCTGCACCGGCATCATCGTGCGCGCGGCCTGGATGATGCTGGGGTTACTGCGGCTGTGGCTCTATCGCCGCGAGGCGCAACGCATCGAGGAGGTACCGCAAGCCGTGGCGGAAGCGCAAAGGCTGGTCCCGGTTGCTCCAGCTCTCTTTATTTCTCCCCGGCTTGAGACCCCGGCAACCTTCGGCTATTTCCGTCCCGTCATTCTTTTCCCGGCCCGGTTTCTGAAGATGGAACCCTCGATGCAAAAGGCCATCGCCCTGCACGAGCTGCTGCACGTGGAGCGCCGTGACTGGCTCTGGAACCTGCTGGAAGAGACCGTGCTCACCCTGCTCTGGTTTCATCTGCCGCTCTGGTGGGCGGTGCGCAGCATCCGCCTGAGCCGCGAGCAGGTGGTGGACGCGGAATCCGTCCGGCGCAGCAACGCGCGGCGGCCCTATCTGAAAGCATTGCTCGAAATGGCGGGGCAGAAGCGGCTGGCCGAAAGCCTGCCCGCCGCGCTCTTCCTGCGCGAAAGCCAGCTCGCAGAGCGCGTGGCCCTGATGATGAAGGAGGCCCAGATGTCGCGAAAACAATTGACCGTTTCAATCCTGACAGCCGCCGGCGTTCTGCTGATCGCCGGAGCGTCGGTGGTCTGGGCATTTCCACTCAAGACGGCCGCGCAGCAGTCCACGGCGACAGAAGCGTCCTCAGCGGCTATGGGCGCCGAGGTTTCAGCCGACGCCTCCTCATCAAGAAGTCCCGCGCTAGCGGATGCTGAATCGGTGCAGAAGAGCACCAAGGTCTACAAGGTCGGCGGTGACGTGCAGCCACCCGAGGCAATCAAGAACACCGACCCTCCCTACACGCCCGAGGCCCGGAAGGCTCAACTGAGCGGGACGGTTGTGCTCCAGGCCGTCATCGACGCCAAGGGGCGAGTGGTCTCGATCAAGGAACTTTCAAAACCTCTCGGTAAGGGTCTGGACGAAAGCGCGATGAACACCGTACGCAAGTGGACGTTCCATCCGGCAACGCGCAATGGCGTACCGGTCCCGGTAAGGGTCAGCGTCGAGATCGGTTTCAGGTACGATCCCGACAAAAAGCCCGACCCTCAACCTCAACCGAATCCTCAGCCCGATCCTCAGCCTGATCCACAGCCGCAAGTGAAACAGCATGCACCTGAGAGTCCGAAAGAGAGCAGCCAGGAAATCAAAATCAATCAGGCGGAAATCCAGCGCCAGATTGAAGAGGCCATGAAGCAAGCCGAAATCGCTCGAAAGGCATCCGCGAAGGTTGACCAGGCAAAGATTCAAAAGCAGGTCGAAGAGGCTATGAAGCAGTTGAAGGCAGCGAAAATCGTCGCGCCCAAAATCGACGAAGCGGAAATCCGCCGGCAGGTTGAAGAAGCCATGAAGCAGGCCAAAATTGCTCAACTGGCCGCTTCAAAGATCGACCAGGCGAAGATTCAAGAACAGGTCGATGAGGCGATGAAGCAGTTGAAGGCGGCGAAAATCGTCGCGCCCAAAATCGATGAGGCCAAAATCCGCCGGCAGGTCGAAGAGGCCATGAAACAGGCGGAGTTTGCAAAGCAGGAAGCGAAAAAGATCAACAAGGAAGAAATCCGGCGCGAGGTCGAGCGGGCTAAGAAACAGGCTGAGGCCGCTCAACTGAAAGCCGAGGCTGAAAAGGCCCGAAAAGATGCCGAGGCTGCCCGCGCTGAGGTTGAAAAAATCCGGAAGCAGGCTGAGGCCGCCCGGAAGGAAGCTGAGAAGGCTCGAAAACAGGAAGAAAAAGATCGCCTGAAGCACGAGGAACAACAAGAAGAGCTCAAGCCGCTGCCCCCGCAGCCGCCCGCACCTCCTGCTCCTCCTGCCACTCCATCATCGAAGGATCTCCCAGCGCCACCGCCCCCGCCGCCACCGCAGAATTAATCGCAACAAGGCGTCAGGATTACGACGCAGGGGCGCACGGCCATGCGCCATTCCCCTCTTTGCCTGCCCAGACAAAAACGGTTCTGCGACCCCTGCAGGTCGATTGGATTGCGCTCTCCGGTTCCGGTGGCGATGCCACCGGCTATTATCTAGCGCCCCTCCGAGGTGCAGATCTTCCGCCCGACAGCCTTGAATGGAAAAGAGAGAAAGAACCGTGGACCCCAAAACCGGAGGTCCACGCTACCGCCTGCGCCGCTGCAGGACGGCCGGCACGGCGATCGACCGCGCGCCGTCTTTGCCGACCGAGCGCACGGCGAAGAAATGATTGTCTGTGGAGACGTCTTTGAAGACGAACGTCTCCGACGTTTTGACAAAGGTGAAGACCGACCATCGCGGGTTGGTCGTCTCGCGCCACAGCAATTCGAAGCCCGCGCGTTGCGGATCGTCCGGTGCGCTCCAACTGACCTTGGCGCTGGGCGTGACTTCTCCGGAGAGCCACGCGTCGCGCGGCGGTGCCGGAGCCATGGCCAGTTCGCGCAGCACCTCGGCGTTGTCGCGAGCCACGCGGGCCATGAAATCGAAATTGAGATACTTCATCAGGTCGCCGTACTGCACGCCGTCCACGACGCGCGGCGTCTGGTGCTCGTGATGGTAATTTTCCAACGGCTCGGTAAAGCGCACCGCGGGCAGCCCCGCCGCGACAAACGGCATGTGATCGCCGCCGCGGCCCAGGCGGTCGATGCGGAAGATCAGCCGGATGTTCGACCGCCCATCAATTTCATCCACCCGCCGCGCCAGCTCGCGCGAAGGCGAATCGCAATCGTCCACCTTTCCGCGACCGGAGAAGAGTCGCACCCGATGCGGAGCGCCGGGCGCAAAGTCCGCGCCCACGATGTCATCGTCGAGCATACCGCCCACCGTGTAGCCCTTCTGTT
This sequence comes from Acidobacteriota bacterium, assembly GCA_037379595.1. Classification (GTDB taxonomy): domain Bacteria; phylum Acidobacteriota; class Terriglobia; order UBA7540; family UBA7540; genus SCRD01. The sequence goes on from JARRJI010000372.1 coordinate 3,135, forward strand.
CCAGATAATGGAGCAGCCGCGTGCCGCCCAGCAGTCCCTGCTCCTCGCCCGACACCGTGGCAAACAGCAGCGTGGCGCGATAGTGGCCGCCGGCCAGCAGGCGCGCGCATTCAATCGAAACCGCCGTGCCGGAACCGTCATCGTCGGCGCCGGGCGCGTCCGAAGTCGAATCCATAATGTTCGTCGCCCGCGAATCGAAATGGCCAGAGACCAGGAAAACGGTCTTGGCCAGCGCGGGATCGCTGCCGGGCAGAATGGCGTAAACGTTTTCGAGCGGAACCCTCTTGTTGCCCGTCGTCCGCGCCTCGGCTTCAAAGT
>JARRJI010000373.1:0-484 GCA_037379595.1 Acidobacteriota bacterium
GATAGATTTCATGCAGCGCCCGCTCGCCCACAATCTCATTCACCTTGAAGCGGTTCGATTCCTGATTGTTGGCGTCGTAGTGCTTGACGTCGGCAATGATGTGCTGGCTCTGGATGCCTTCGATCTCCGCCACGGCCATCCGGCCCGCCAGATAAGGGTCCTCGCCAAAGGCTTCAAACGTGCGGCCGTTCTGCGGAACGCGCGCGATGTTGACGTCCGGGCCCTCCAGCAGGCCGTTGCCCAGGTCGCGCGATTCCTCGCCGGCAACGACGCCGTAAAGATGAGCCAGACTGGTGTCCCAGGTGGCGGCCAGCGAAATCGGAGCCGGCAGCGCCGTGGCGGGCTCCTGCGGCATGGGATCGCCCGGACCGGCTCCGGCGGGACCATTGGTGACCACCAGCGCCGGAATGTGCAACCGCGGAACCGGCGGAACGTAGCGATGATGAACGGGAGTATGGATGCCGTGCAATTCCTCGATCTTTTC
>JARRJI010000373.1:529-1890 GCA_037379595.1 Acidobacteriota bacterium
ATCTTGCTGACAATTTCTTTCGCGCGCGCGCTGGCGTCCTGAGCGCGGGCGGGTGTGCTGCCGGCAATCAGCGCAGCGGCAACTAAGCAAATCGAAAGCTGGAATGGCAGCTTCATAACGAATCCCCCTTTATGAAATAAGACGGAAAACAGCCGGATCGGCAAGAGACTAGAACACGGACCGACGAGCCCCAGCAACGTATGCCACCGACACGCCCCATTTTACAGCCTGAACCACGAAGGCAGCCAATCGTGGCTCACGCATCGCCCACCTGCGAGGTCTGCGAGATTGCGAAGGTTTGAATCGCGAATGGGCCCCGATCTATTGGGGCCGCGACAAGGCGGGTGCACCGTTTGCCTGGAACTTTAGTTCCCAAGACACTCGGGCAATGAAAAAGGTTCACAGGCGGGAGAGCACTGCGCCCGGTCATCCGCTTCGGCCATTCCTTCGGTGCCTGGCGGCGGGTTTCGTCCAGCAGTCCAGGTGTGAACTCAGACCAGACTCACGGAGTCACCGCGTCGGACCCGGCCTTCCTGCAAAACCGACGCATAAACCCCGACGTTAGCTCCGTTGTGCCGGGCCGCCGTTCGCAGAATGCCTGTATCCGCCGGCAGGTCTCCCTGGGCGAGCGTCGTCATCACGCAGCGGGGGCAAGGTCCTGTAATGCTCAGGCGAACGCTGTCTCCGATCGCAAGCGTCCGCCCGATCCACTCATTCTCCACGAAGCCCTTTTCGCTTTCCGCAGTGTTCAGCACAATGTTGGGGCGAAACCGCCGGATCTCAAAACGCCCCTCGGGATAAAGCGCCCGAAGGTGATCCAGCGTCGAGGTGGTCAGCAAATGCACGGCGGCACAGTCGAAAAAAGTGCCGTCCGGCAGACCGAAGTCGGTGACCGTGTCCCGGTGGTCGAGGCCTTCCATGTCCGGCCAGTATTCCTCGGACGTGCCAGTGCGCCGGCCGGCGGGCGAGGACAATTTCACTTCGCGCTTGAGAGCCTTGGAAAGAACCTGATTCACGTCAGCATGGTCGCTGACAACGAGGGTGCCGTCCGGCAAATTGATGCGAACCGGTGGTACCTTTGAGCCGGCATGCGGCACGTCATCCAGTGCAGCACGAAAGAGAAACAATTCCGGCCATTTCCGCGGATTTTTGGCAGTGGCGACCTTCCCGTCGTCGCTGTCAATAAGCCCTTATGCGCGATCTCCCACAAGTCCCCCTTGCGTTACTTCCGTAACGTAAAGCTCTTCTCCCATCATCGACTTCACCGGGTACCGCCAGAGTGAAACAACCGCACCCAGGGCATCTTGTTTCGAGCTCATCTTTGAGCCTCCTAATCTGCCGGGCCGCTTGCCGGCAATCTT
>JARRJI010000373.1:1935-6582 GCA_037379595.1 Acidobacteriota bacterium
ACTGTCTACGATGGCGTTCAATTCACTTTGCTCTTGAGCGGGCACATTGAACTTATCCAGCGTCTGCCTGAAATCATCCAGGAATGCATCCCACTCCCTGGGCGTAATCTTCAAGTGGCTGTGTGAATCCGCCATCGACTTGCCTGTGTATTTCTGCGGTCCGCCGGCCGCCCAGCAGACCATCTCGGTCACCAGGTATTTGAACCCCGCAGGCGGAACGCGATGGTGGGCTTCATTGACCAGGGGATTCGCGTTCAATCGCGGGTCGACCATGATGCGGTCGATGAAGTCGTCCACCACGGTCGCGATGCTATACACCCCACCCAGCCTGTCGTATAGAGAGACCTTTGCGGTTGGCTCCATGATCAGCCCCCTTCTCTAGTTATTGGTTTTCCGTTTTTCCCCTTATGTCGCAAGCATAAGACCGGGCATGTACGGAGTCAAGCAATAACTCCGTTAGCCTCCTAGCCCAGCCCCCTCTTCACGGCTGTGCTGGCCGTTACGGTCTGTGGAATGCCCCCGGCGCGTAGCCGTGTCTGCTGACCATCCCCTCTTGCGCGCGCGCAAACTCGCTTCTATACTGTCTCCGCATTTTCAGAACTCAGAGCTGAGGAGGAGTTATGGCGCCGATATCTCGTCGTGAAGCCGGGAAGATGATGCTGGCCGGAACAGCCGGAGTGCTGCTGGCAAGTAAATCCGTTTTCAGTGCGCAGAAGGTCAATTCCGTTGTGCGCGGAGTGCAGATCGGGGCCCAGAGTTATTCTTTTCGCGACCGGCCACTTGATGCCGCCATCCAGGCCTATCTGACCGTGGGGCTCAGTGAATGCGAGCTATACCAGGGCCACGTGGAACCGCAGCACGTATCGCGTGAGGCGCTGCGCCAGTGGCGGCTGACGGTGCCGATGAGCCGTTTCCACGAGGTGCGGCAGAAGTTCGACCACGCGGGGGTACTGCTCTACGCCTACAACTACAGCTTCCGCAAAGACTTTACCCACGCGGAAATGGAGCGCGGCTTCCAGATGGCGCAGGCGCTGGGCGTCAAATACATCACCGCCTCCTCCAACGTCAGCCTGGCACACCAGGTGGATTTGCTGGCGCAGAAATACAAAATCAAGGTTGGCTTCCACAACCACGACCATACGGAAGATCCCGACGAATTCTCAACCGCCGCCACCTTTGAGCGCGCGCTCAAGGGAGCTTCGCCTTACCTCGGCATCAACCTCGACATCGGCCACTTCACCGCCGCCAACCAGGACCCCGTCAGCTTCCTTCGCGCGTACCACCGGAAGATGGTGACGCTCCACATCAAAGACCGCAAAAAGAACCACGGCCCGGCCGTGCCGTTCGGCGAAGGCGATACGCCCATCGTCGCCGTGCTGCTTCTGCTGCGCGACAATCACTGGAAGATTCCCGCCAACATCGAGTACGAATACGGCAAACCGGGAATGGACACCATCGCCGAAATGAAAAAGTGTTACGCCTACTGCCGCAAGGCGCTGGAAAGCTGATGCGCCGTGCAGCGAATGGGTACGACCGGACAAAGCTGGCCGAGATTCTGCCGGCATTGGCGCTGGAAATCAACCCTTGAGCGTGAAGCGGAAACTCGCGGGCATGGTCCCGTTTACGGTCACCCGAACCTCATAGCTGCCCGGAGCAAGTCTCACGTTGTTGCCATAGTGAGTGGTCGCAAGGCCATGGCCCGCCACGTGCATGCGCACCACGGGCAGCGCCTTCCACGCGCCCGCTGGGGGAGAGAGTTTCCGATAGCTGATGTCCACCGTCGCATTCTCCACGGGCTTGCCGTTCTCTTTTACGAACGCAACCATATGGTGGTTCGGATGTTCGGGTCCCTTCAGCGTGTTCGGCTCAGCGCCGCCATCGCGCACCATTTCAGCTTTGGTCCCGGTGAAAGATTCTGCCGGCAGCACCTTCAGCGTGACGGAATAGACGCCTGCCTTGGCCGTCTTACTGATTGTCTGGGTGCGGGCGACAGCTGGCAAAAACAGAACGCCGAGCGCAAGCGAAAACGCGGCGGCGAACAATGAATACGGATAGGATCGGATTGCATTTTTCATTTTTGTCATCCTTTCATGCTAGCTCCGTAGTGGAACATGAACAAGGCACGCGCCCGTCTTCAAAATGCTCCAATTGCCAGATGGAAAATCTGCGCGGCGCATTTCGTCGCCGCATTGCCAGGCCAGAGAGCCTGCGGCGCCTGAAGGAAACCGAGCAGTGAAATCCGGCGGCGCTGCCGTCAATTCGCGGCCAGCGCAGTCCGCACTTCCCGGTTGAGGGCTGCAGCGGAAAGCCAGCCGTCGTGTGACCAGAGGAGCTTTCCCGAAGGCGAAGTGAGCACGATCCAGGGCAAGTCCTGGACGTGGTAGCCGTCGGCGATCCGCCCGCTGGCGTCCTCAAGGATGGGCGTGTGAAGCGCTGCCGCAAGGGGAGTAAGCACCTGGCGCGCTTCGGCCGGCGAAGGCTCGGTCGTCATCTCGTCGATGGCGACCGGCGAAGGCCAGTGCCGTCGCCGCGCCAGGGCCGCATAGCTATCAAGCGTGGCGAGTTTCTTTGAAAGATTCGATTCCTTCCCAAGCCATCCGGCGAAAAAGAGCAGCAGGTGCGGATGAGCGCCGCCAAAAGTCACTCGCCGTTGGTTTGGCCCGAGGGCTGCCAGGCTCACCGTCTGGTCCGGCCGCAGCGGGTCCAACTGTTGCTGCGGCTGCTGGCTGGAAGTGGAAACGGAAGCCTGGCCGGGCAGCAGGCGTGCAATATCCCGGGCAAGCGTCTGCGCCTGGTCGCCCACGGATTCGTAGCTCATGGGCGTGGAATAGACGGCGCTCTCATGGCCCTCAGGGCCGATGACGAAGACCACCGCTTCGTGAACGACGTCGTCGCTGTTCTTCTTCTCTGCCACATACACATGGTAGTGATGCCAGACGCTTTCCAGTTGCGCCTCTGAGCCGGTCAGGAACCGCCAGCGCCCCTGCAACTCATGCTCGCGCGTGTAAGCGGCTACGTCGGAGACCTGCGTCTTCGCCGGGTTGGCGTCAATCCCAAGCAATTGCACTTGTGATGCCGCGGCCGGACCCAGGATCTTCAGGGCGTCCACCATGCTCTTGGTCGTCAGCGGGCAGAGCTGGGTGCACTCCGGATCGATAAACGTGAGGACGACCACCCTGCCGCGAAATTGCGCGAGCGACGTCAGCCGGTCCTTCTGATCTCGCAGCACGAACCCGGGGGCGAGCAGCCCAGCTTGCTGCTTCCGCACCTCGACAAAATGTCGCGCGGCCAGCACTCCGGCGACCATTAGCAGGATCACGCCGACAATAGCAAGCAGCCCCCATCGTCGCTGGATTGCGGCCCAAAATCCTTGTGGTTTCTCTCGGTTTCCCATGGCAGGCGGGTTCCCCTTTTTATTTTCCCCAGACCGTCAGTATACGCCCCAGTGGTGCCGAAAACTCGCAGTCCCGATGTTTTCAGGGCGTCAGCCCACGAAGTGGTCCACCGATTAGGAACGCCCACGGATAGAAAATCTCGGATCATGTCCCCGTGTCGAAGTATAATCGGCGCGTTATGGGAATAGTCTTCTTCTTCGGGGCCGGAGCCTCAAACGGCGAAAGTCTTCAACCCTTGCAGAACCAGCGTGAGAAAACCCGCAAGCATGAGCCTGCCGCCTACAAGGCAACTCCCCCGCTTGCGACGGGATTCTTTACCAAGGCCCTCTACGACGGGATGGGGCGTGACCCAAACTCTGTCGAAGAAAATTTTAAACCGGTGTTCGAATACACCCGAAGTCACTTTGCGATTGACGACAGATTAGGTGAGGGCAAATGGCTAGATTTGAATATCGAAGACGTTTTCAGCAGTATTGAGTTGCACAGGGAATTTGTATCCCCTGAGAGCGATACGCACGCACGACTAACTTTAGCCCGAAACCTTCTCACACGCTACATTCAGCGAATAATAGGATTCTCCACACAACATAAATGGGGCATGCATTACCGAAAAGTTAAGCAGTTCGCGATGGAGAGAAGAGATACGACCGTCATCAATCTGAACTGGGATCTCCTCCTGGACCAGGAATTTGTCGACCACGGAAACTATCTAGTGGGACCATATGGTCACTTTGAAAATCTCCTCATCCCTTCCGACATCGTACCGAGGAAAGTTGGTTACAGCGATCCTCTTTATCTTAAACTGCATGGGTCCCTCAACTGGTTCCAGTGCTCAAACCCGAGTTGCTCGCAAAATTCACGAATCCTGATTTCCCATTACATTGATGATTGCCTCTATAGAGTGGAGGGTTTGGAGCTTGGTGGCGAGCTAAGGTGCAAGAGCTGCGCCAGCGAAATGATCCCATTTATCGTGCCACCGATTCTTAAGAAGCCTATAACTGGTAATCAGGTTCTCCGCACTATCTGGGGCCACGCTATGCAGAAACTAAAGGAAGCCTCGGTTCTTGTTGTCGTCGGCTTTTCGGCTGCCCCCTCAGATTTCTACGCAAGGTGGCTCCTGCGCTCGGCGGTGGGCACTCGTGAAAAAAGGGAAGTGGATGTCTACGTAATAAACCCAACGAACGATCCGAATTCGGAATACCACCAAGATTTTGCACGGCGCATGGCAACCGTCTTTCCGCGCGGCTACGAC
>JARRJI010000374.1:0-3952 GCA_037379595.1 Acidobacteriota bacterium
GTCCTTGTTGGTGCCCGACGACCCACTCGCGCCCAGGACCGCCAAGTACCTCTCGTCAGGTGAGGGCACTATCAGACCTGTAAGGAATGAATCCTTTCGGGCGAGGACAGACCTGTCCGAACAGTCGATATCCCATTCCAATAACTGCGGCCCGCGTCCCCAGTTCCAACAAAAAGCGTGGCGTGTGGCGAAGTACTCCGCGCGTTCGGTATATACACTGCGCGGAACATCGACAAGGTGCGACTTGGTTCCGTCGGGCGCCACAAGGAAGGCCTTCCAGTCGCGGTAACAAACCAATTTCTTACCATCGGGTGTCCATCCCTGCAGGAACGCGTCAGCCAAGGGCTTTGAGGAGAGCACCTTGCCCGACGCATCCATAAGCATGACGTCAGATATCAGGTTTGAGCGGCCAAAACCGGAAATTCCGTGATTCCTTCCCCAGCCCGTCCTCACAAAAGCGATCATCTTCCCGTCGGGACTCGGGATGGGATTGTAGGCGTTCACTCCGGACAAAAGTTGAACTGCACCCGACTGGTCTGAACCCAAAGTTTGACACAACGCCGGATACGAGAACACCAGCGCGGTCGTGAAAAGAATTAGAACGTCTCGCACGTTCAGAAATCAGGTCATGCTTTACCCATGCAGAGCAAAGCTCGAAGGCTGCAGTAGTTAACCCCTTCAACATGAAGATCGTGGTTCCCGGTCGACACGGCTGAAGCCGTGGCCTTTCGCGCCAACATAGGGGTGCAACGACAATCAGCGCTTGAGCCAGCGGACCAGATTCTCGAACAGCTTGAGGCCGTCCTGGGAGTAGTGGGCAGGGAGAGAGGCGCGTTCGGGGTGCGGCATCAGGCCGAGGACAAGGCCGGTTTCGTCGGTGACGCCGGCAATCGCATCGGGCGAGCCGTTGGGATTGTCGGGGTACTCCATGGTGGCTTTTCCGCCGGCGTCGGTATACTGAAACGCGACGCGAGGCTTTGCGGCCCCGGCACCTTCCGAGATCATGGCGCGGCCTTCCGCGTGGGCGCTAGGCATTTCCAGGACCTCGCCTGCCAGGCCCTCGGTCCACATCGACTTTTCAGCCGAAACGAGCAGCCGGACTTTCCGGTCTTCAAAATGGGAGGACTGATTTTCCAGCATCGCCATGCCGCGCACGCCCGGCTGGCGGCTCGGGAGGATGCCGGCTTCCGTAAGCACCTGGAAGCCGTTGCAGATGCCGAGGATCGGGCGATTGGCTTCAAGAAATGCCGTCAGTTGATCGCGGAGCCTTGCCACCAGCAAAGTCGCAAAGATCCGGCCCGCGGCAAGGTGATCGCCGTAAGAAAATCCGCCGGGAATAATTGCGGCTTCATAGTTCGTCAGGCTGTTGTGTCCGGCCAGGAGATCGTGCAAATGGAGCAGCGCGGGTTTGCCTCCGGCGCGCTCGATTGCGGCGGCCGTTTCCTCATGACAGTTGGTGCCGGGTGCATAAAGAATCGCGATCTGCGCCACAGTTATTCCACCACCTCTCGGAAGGTCTGGCTCCAGGCCGATGCCAGTCCGTCCACGTCCTGCTGCCACAGGATATTGTCACCTTCGGCCAGAACGATCCGCGGCTCTTCGATCACTTCACCCAGGGTCAGGTGCGGAATGAGCAATCCTGACAGCTCTTCCTCAACTTCAGGCGAGACTTCCAGCAGCACGGTCCCGATGAACTCGCCGAAAAAAAGCTCATCGCGGCGGCCGGGGATTTGCGAATCTAACTGGATGCGTGCGCCCAGTCGCGATCCGAATGCCGCCTCAAAAAGCCGGAGCAGCAATCCGCCCTCAGCGACGGCCGAGCCGGAAACGTAACAATCTTCGGCATCGAGCGCGAGCACAACATCCCAGACAGCACAAACCGCTGCGGCTTTGCCCGGATTGAACAAACGGTCGCCTCGCTGGCCATGCGTATCGGCATAAACGCTGCCGCCGAGCCCATCTGCGCCGACTGGCCCGAGAACGACAATCTTGTTCCCCGCTCGTTTAAACTCCTTCGTAACAATCTTCTTCGCATCGGGAACCCGGCCCATGGCGGACACGGCCAGTGTCATCGGAACATCGATTTTGCGGCCGGCGGATTCAAATGTTCCAGAACTCGAATCTTTGCCGGAGATGAACGGGATTCCCAGCTCGACGGAAAGATCGGCGATGGCGTCAACCATCTTCGACAGATCAGCGGCGGTTTCCGGCGTCACGCGCGGCGTGTAGAAGTTGTCGCACAGGACCACTTCCTTGTAATTCGTCCCGGCCGCAACAGCCTTGGTAACCGCTTCGATCAGCATCAGGCGCGCCATGGCAGCGGGATCAACTTCCCCATAAAACGGATTGAAGGCCAGGGTGGTGACCATGCCATAAGGCTTGCCGCGAAGGGGCGCGGAAACGTAAATATTGGTGGGCATCCGGTGGTTGCGCCCGCCGTAGGGGCCGACAGCCGTCCGGCCCTGCACCGTGGTGTCAAAGCGAACGCCGGCAGGGCTCTGGTCGGCGCAATGGTAATGCGAAAGGACATCTTCGACGGCCTTGCTCCACTCCTGCTGGGTGTGCGGCTCGGGAATCGACAGCGGCTGGTGCGGCTGCTCGTGTTCTGCGACGGGAGTGGGGTCGATCGGACAGCCTTTCCAGAGAAAGGCCATGTCGAGGTCCACTACCGGCTTCCCGTGCCACGTGGCGCGGAGCTCTTGCGTCCCGGTAAAGCGCCCGAACTCGACGTGAGCGACATCATACCGGTCGAGGATTTCTCGGGCCTCGTCGAGCTTTTCCAGCGGAACCACCACCAGCATCCGCTCCTGCGATTCTGAAAGCAGAATTTCCCACGCCGTGAGGCTGGCGTCCTTCAGGCGGACGCGGTCAAGATCAAGCTCGACACCTGTCTCCGCTCCGATTTCCCCGGCGGCAGAGGAAATTCCGCCGGCGCCAAGATCCGTGATGGCGCGAATGCATCCGGCATCGCGCAGCACGGGAATTGCGGAGGTAAAACGCCGCTCGGTGATCGGGTGTCCGATCTGGACAGCCGCAAATTCCTTTTCCAGTGTTGCGCCGGTCATCCCGGTCGAACTTGCGGTTGCGCCGTGAATTCCGTCGCGCCCGGTTTCTCCGCCAATCAGCAGCGCGATGTCGCCGGGCTGGGGCGAATCCTTCAGCGCGTCTTTTAAAGGAATCAATCCGACAGAGTGCCCCAGCGCAAAGCACTTGGCATAACCCGGATGGATGCGATAGACCGGATGCATCATGGGAATGCCCATGGGGTTCACGTAATAGGCGGTTGCGCGAATGGACTCGGTGACGATCAACTGCGGATGCAGGGCGCCGGCGGGCACGTCTTCGTCCGCCATGCGCGGGTCCATTGTTCCCATCACGGTGGTGCCGCCAATCGGGTAAGCGCCTTTGCCAAACCCCAAAGTGTCGCGAATCACGCCGCCGTGCTTGGTGGCGATGCCGCCGAATGGCGCGATGGAACTGGGGAAATTGTGCGTTTCACCCTTGATCGTGATCACCCAGTTATCGTAGAACTCCATTCCGCCGGCGTTGTCCTTGAACGATGAGACAACCAGAGGATGATTGATCCGCGCAGTCGCCTGGCTCAGCCGCTTCAGAAGCCCCAGACTTTTCCACGTGGTGTGATAGCAATGATCGCTCCAGCTCTGCACCAGGATCTCAATTTCGGCATCGGTGTGGGGCCGTCCGCGCTGGAGTTCGTGTGCCTGGATAGCTTTCATCTGCGACAGCGGAGCGTACCACGAGCGTTCAACCGAGAGAGTCTGCAGCTCCTGGTCGCTGAGGCCGCGCAGCGAGATTTCCGTGACCGGATCGGGCGTGCCCGATGGGTGCAAAGTTGTGACAACCTCGCCCGGCTCGCGGACGCGTTCAACAATCTTGTTGTAGAGAAACCGGGCCGCGAGCGTCCGGGCCTCCAGTTCCTCGAGACCCGTGA
>JARRJI010000375.1:0-3407 GCA_037379595.1 Acidobacteriota bacterium
TTGCCGTGCCATGAACGGGTTTTACCGGGAAGAATGGAACACATGCCAGTAATAATGCTGAGAGGAAAAGATTCAGTGCACCACGCCTTACGATTTGCCGGTACAGGTGCGGATTACTGACGCATCACTGCGCATGAAGATGTAGTTCAGGGGAATCGTGCATACCAGCTCGCCAACCGCGAAGACAAAGGCGACTGCATAGGGGCCGAGGTGATTCTCTCCCTTGATGGCCTTCGCCACAAAAAGATAGAAGACCCCCATGCCAACGCCCTCCAGCGCCAGCCCTTGCAGAGTTTCTGCGTGTTGGCCCAGCTTCCCCAGCAGAGCATCGTGAGGATCGTCATGAACAGCGCTACAGCGTAAGTCGTCGGAATGAACATTGAACAGGCCTCTTCTTGAGCTTCCCTGCCTCTCGATCCCACAGGGGTTCAGGTAACTGCGACCTACTTCGCATCCTTGACACAGCGGAATCCCAGTGTGCCGGCACGGTCAAGACTCGGCGCCATCAGCAGGTACTTGCCGTGTTCGTCCAGCCGGTAAGCCTCGGGGAAATACCAGCGGCTTCCCTGCGGCTGATAGTAGCTTCCGCCCCGCAGGATCGCCGCCCGCGTATGCGCGTCCTCAAATTCGTCGGTCCATTGCCAGACGTTGCCGACCATGTCCATCACGCCAAAAGGACTTGCTCCTTCCGGCTGGGCATTTACATTGTCCGGCCCTCGCAAGGTGCGTCCTTTGTCCGGCACGGGCACTGCCGCAGGATTCCACTTGTCGCCCCACGGGTATAGTCGACCGTCCTTACCCTGCGCAGCGAATTGCCACTCCCACTCGTGGGGAAGCCGCTTGCCGGCCCACTTCGCATTCGCCCGTGCATCTTCCAGCGAAACCCACGTGACCGGCTTGTCTCCCCATCCTTGCGGATAGGTTCCATTCTTCCAATCCTTCAGGAAATTGTGGCTGTCCGCAGGCTGGTAATGGGTGGCATCAAGAAACTTCTTGAACCCCGCATTCGTCACCGGATACTTGTCCATGTAGAACGGCTTGATCACCATCTCGTGATTGTGCTGGCGGCGAGGTGAATTCTCCCACGGATACTGCACGTCAACACCGATGTCGTTGCCGCCCTCGATCATCACACCGGAAACCCGAAAATCGAACTTGCCGCCCGGAATGTACACCATCCCCGGCGGCGTGCTTGTTGCAGGCACCGTGGACGCGATGGGAACGATGTGCTGCGGAAGGAAGTGCCACTCCTTCGAGTAGCTCGAAAGAGGTTGCTCTGCGAGGCCATGCATCGTGCTCAGTAGTTTTTGCTCGCCTGCGGTCAAATGGTCGGCGGCCAGGATCGCTCCATATCCCGCGGCCCCCATCTTGAAACTCAAGGTCGCCGTCGAGCCGTGGATCTCCGGCTTCAGTTCAACCCCGTGCCATAGGTCGTAATAGTGAAGCCCGGGTTTATAGGCCACTTCGATTTCAGGTCCCGATAGCTCAAACTCATTTCGGTTGACGATGGTCCACAGCGTTTCCGTCTTCCCAGGCCACTTGCTGGCAAAGGCGCCGTAGCGCAGCATCGGTGCAAAGGGCTCCCAGCCGGGACTCTGGAGCAGTTGCCAGGACTCCCGCTCAATCGTGGCAATGCGGCGCAAGGCCTCCGCGTCGCGGTCGTCAATCTGGTTCCAGATGCCCCAGATGTTTTCCCAGCTCTCGTAGCCCACTCCGTTAAAGAACGCGTACTGAAGGTCGTTGACCTTGTTCCGCGCCCACCGGTCGCAGACATTCACCATGTACCGCCGCTCCAGCCACTTGTTCTTGCTGATCATGGGTTCAAACGGATACCGCCAGTATCCCCAGCCGAGGTTGTTCCAGGCGATGGCAACGTCGTTGGCGCCTCCGTTCCCGCCCTCGGGTTCAAAGACGATCGGGTGTCCCGTCTTGTCCGAGGCGGTGCGGAAGGCCAGAGGGACTGCACCCATCGTATCCCCGTTGATTCCGTCGGCGCCGATCGCCGCCATCAGCTTCGCCAGCGTTTCCCAGTCGGGAGTTCCCTCAGGCCGCGTTCCCTGGTCCCAGGGGTTGTAGGGAAAAAGCACCCGCACGCCGTGGCGATGGAATGCTTCCACCATGGCACGCAAACCGGCAATCCCGCCCGGCATGTCGCGGATCAGATCGAATTGATTTCGGTTATCAATCCCAATGTTGGGATAGGTCGGCCAGATCAGGACCGAGTCAATCCCGCCAAAGCGTTTTTCAAGATCCGCCAGGTAGCGACCCACCGTATATTTGCCTGTGGCGGGATCATAGAAATACCGGTCATGCGCCATCATCTGCGGCTGGATGAACGAGCGCTGAGTCCATTGGAGCGCCGGCCGGTCATACTGCGATCCGTTGTATCCGATACGGATCAGGTGCTCCATCCGCCAGTGGCGAACGTCCTCCAGCCACGACTTCCAGGCGGATTCGGAAATCGGCCGCTCGCCTCCCACGGCGCAGCAATGATCGCTGGTCGCGGTTGGATTTGCCGGCCCGGGAATCTGCTGGCCCTGCGGAGGATATTTCGTATCCTGTGCGAACAATGATGCAGCCATCAAAATAGCGAACATGACCAGAATGCACGACTTGTATTTCCGCATGTCAATCTCCCTCTGTAACTAACCTGCCTGCTGAGCCGCAGGCATGCGCTGCAGCCAACCGCGTCCCGATCTTTCCGCAGAAAGCGACCGGAATCATTTCCTGGAAGACTTACTCTGCCATCTGCAGCCGGGCCGCGAAGTGATTGAGACGATGCTGCTGGCGACGACCATCTGTTATAACACGCGTTGATACGAGAATCTCATGAAAGGAAATGGCCAGAGTCGGCGACTTTCCGCCAGTCTGCTCCGTGGGCATTACAAGCTCTTTCCCTTTCTTACCGGGAAGCAGCCGGTGTCACTTGGTTCGATCCGGAGCCAGATAGAAGCCGATCTGGCTCCGGATCGATCACCACTTCTCAACTTTAGAAGTTAATGTGAACGCCAAATTGAACCGAACGTGGCAAGTTCTGATCCAGTGAGTGACCGAACAGACTGCTGGACAGGTCACTAACCGGATTTGTCAGGTTCACTCGGTTGAACAGATTAAAGATGTCGGCTCGAAACTCGAGGTTAGCGCCCTCCGAGGTGAACCATTTGATCTTTATGGCTTTCGCAAACTCCGAATCGACATTGGCCATACCCGGGCCAGTGAACGTGTTCCGGCCCAGGTTGCCTTCCTGACCCAAAGCTGGCATTGGGAAGGCAGATGCCGAAGCGAAACCATTGATGAAATCGCTCCGATTCGTAGATAAGCTGTTGCCGAAGGCCGGTTGATTGGGCACATCGTAGCTGTAACCGTCGGCGTTGAAGTCGCCTCCGGCATTGCCGACAATTTGGCCG
>JARRJI010000376.1:0-6620 GCA_037379595.1 Acidobacteriota bacterium
CGGCGTGTCCCGCGCCGACGACCACCACGTCATACTTTTCAGTAAAGGTAGATACCATCGCCCCAATTCCCAAAGGGTGCAAAGAGCTATTCTAGCAGGATGTCAGGAGGGATTCAGCTTTACTCGTAGCGCAGCGCCACCATGGGATCGACTTTGGCCGCGCGGCGGGCGGGGATGTAACACGCCACCAGCGCCACCGCGACCAGGACCAGCGATACTGCGATGAACGTGAGCGGGTCCGTCGGCTTCACGCCGTAGAGCAGGCTCGACAAAAAGCGCGTCAGTACCAGCGCTCCGGCGATGCCGACGACAACACCGACGATCGCCAGCTTGAGACCTTGGCTGATGACGAGCTTCAGCACATCGCGCCGTTTCGCGCCGAGCGCCATTCGAATCCCAATCTCATGCCTGCGGCGATTTACCGAGTAGGATATGACACCGTAGAGCCCGACCGATGCCAGGACCAGGCTCAGGAGGGCAAAGGCGGCCAGCAGGATCATCGGAAAGTGCTGCCACGCCATGGATTCCGCTACAAACGCCCGCAGGGTTTGGACGTCATAGACTGGCTGGTCTCGGCTTGGTCCATAAACCGCCTTCCTGATTGCCGGCATCACAGCCGCTGGGTCAAGCCGGGTGCGAACTATCATCGTCGTGTTGCGATACATGAGCGAGAGCCACTGGTCAGGCAATTGGCTGAACGCAAAATAAATCTGGTTCTGGGTGTGGCGACTGCTATCACTCAGGCCCCAATGCCGCACGTGGCCCACTAAGCCGACAATCCGGATCGGGCCGGCGTTCGGAATGGTTAGGGTCCGGCCGATGGGATTCTTTCCAGGAAAATAGCTACGCGCCAGGGTGCTGTCGATGACCGCAACGGGGGCAGAACTGGTTGTGTCTGCGGCGGTAAAAAACCGGCCGCGAAGCAACGGAATCCCCATCGCGCGGAGGTAATCCGGGCCCGTTTCATACATCACGGCACTCGGGGCCTGTGCAATCGACGCGGGCTTCTGAGATCCGACCCAAAAGGGGATCTCGGCATCCTGATGGCTTAGCGGAAGGAGAGTGGTGTGGTCCGCCGCCTGTACTCCTGGAATCTCGCGAACGCGCTCGGCCAGTTGCCGGTAGGCCGTTCGAATCTTCGCCGGGGTGCTGGTGACTGAAGGCGAAAGCCCGACCTTGAAGGTGATGACGTGTTGCGCGTCAAAGCCGGGATTGACGTTCCACAGGTGGACGATTGTGCGGAACAGCAAGCCGGCACCCGCCAGCAACACCAGAGTCAGGGCTACCTGGAAGATGACGAGAGTGTTCTGGGCGGGGTGGCGCGACTTTGAAAAGTCCTGGCTGCCCTCCTTCAGCGAGGCTTCGAGACTGACCTTCGATCCCTTCAGAGCCGGGACAAGACCGAACAGAATCCCGACCAGAATTGAAACGCCAAACGTGAACCAGAGCACCGGACCGTTCACGCCAATGTTTTGGCTGCGGGGAAAATTGATCGGCACCGCCGCGAGAATTGAATTTGTCCCCAGGGTTGCAACGCCAAGCCCCAGCGCGCCGCCGGCGAGTGAGAGAAGCACGCTTTCGGTCAGCAGTTGCCGCACCACTCTGGTGCGGCTCGCCCCAAGCGCCGAGCGAACCGCCAACTCGCGTGTCCGCGCCGCCGCACGAGCCAGCAAGAGGCTTGCGACGTTAGAACAGGCAATCAGCAGGACCAGCGCTACCGCTCCCAACAACATCAGAAGCATTCCGTCAACGTAGCCGACGTTCGCCTGCTTGAGCGACATGACGTCCACGCTGAATCCCTTGTCTGGATTGGGGTAAAGATGGTCGAGGCTTTGCTGGATCGAGTTCATATCCGCCTGAGCTTGAGCGACATTCGATTCGGGCTTGAGGCGCGCGACAGCGAATATCCCCGGATGGATGGCGCGATTATTAAGAACGGAAGGATTGCCCTGCGCCAGCGGGCGGTAAACGTCTGCATGGCCTTCATAGCGAAACCCGCGCGGGAGAACCCCGACCACGGTGTAATCACGTCCTTCCAGAGTCACAACCTTGCCGAGTGCCGCGGGGCTGCCGGCAAATCGGTTTCTCCAAAGGCGGTTACTGATGATGGCCACGGGCGTCCCGCCGTAACGATCCTCCTGCGGGGTAAACTCACGGCCGAGGGCAAGCTTGACGCCCAGAGTGGAGAAGAAGTTGGGAGTGACTCCCTTGCCATAAAGATGCTTGGGCTGACCGGGATTCGTCAAATCATGCGCTTCAAAGTGGTAAGCCGCAATCTGCTGGAATGAGTGGGCACTACGCTGCCAGTCCCGGAAGTCGGGGTATGAAACCGGCTGGTGCTGCCCGTGCTGGTTGATCTGGCCGACGACAACCAGGCGATTCGATTGGTGATAAGGCAGCGGCGCCAGTAACACCCCGTCAATCACACTGAAGATTGCCGTATTGGCGCCGATGCCGAGGGCGAGCGTAACTACTGCAACCGCTGTAAAGCCGGGGTTGCGGCGGAGTTGGCGGAGGCCGTAGCGGACGTCCTGGGCGAGTTCATTGATGAAGCGCACGCCCCAGGCGTCGCGGCATTCTTCTTTAACCGCTCCAACGTTGCCGAACTGGCGCAGCGCGGCGTAGCGGGCTTCTTCGGGGCTCATGCCGCCGGCGATGTTCTGCTCGATCTGCTTTTCGAGATGGAAGCGGAGTTCGTCGTCCATTTCCTTCTCGGCCCGGGTTTTGTGGAACAGTACACGCAGGTTGAACATCATCCACCTCGTCTTTGTAGCGCCGCGCTTCAGCCCGGCATGTTTTGTCGTGCGTTGCAGCAGGCTCAAGGGCCGCGCATCGCATGCAGAATTATGAGTTTTGAATTATGAATTATGAAGCGGAGCGCCCGGTGCACTGACCCTGGCTCCGTGCTCAATCGCCTTCACAATTCATAATTGATAATTCATAATTGATGCTCTTTCCCGCCATTACGAATTCGGCGGTGATGACATCGCCGCTACAGAGTCCGTCATCACGACGCCGTTTCCAGAACCTGGGCGATGGCGGCGGAGAGGCGCGTCCAGTTTGTGGTCTCGCGCTCTAGCTGCCTGCGCCCGGCGGCGGTGAGCCGGTAGAATTTGGCCCGGCGATTGTTTTCAGACGCGCCCCATTCCGCGGCGATCCAGCCCTGCTGTTCCAGCCGATAGAGCGCCGGGTAGAGCGAGCCCTGCTGGACCTGCAGCACGTCTTTCGAGATTTGCTGGATGCGCTGTGCGATGCCCCATCCGTGCATGGGCTCCAGTGCCAGCGTCTTGAGAATCAGCAGGTCCAGCGTCCCCTGCAGCAGATCAATCGATTTGCCCATTGCGTTTTTCTCGACTTTGGCCGCGCGGCGGGCGGGAATGTAACTGGCGAGCAGCGTAAACACTGCAAGAACGACGGCCGCTCCCGCCAAGGAAGCCGGATCGGTCGGGCTAAGGCCGAAGAGTATCTTTGAAACCAGCCGATTCGAAGCAAGAGCCACGGGCAGGCCCACGGCGATTCCTATCGCGACCAAAATCATACTGTCGCGCATGATCATCCAAAGCACGGCGGCTTTTCCTGCGCCCAAGGCCATGCGAATGCCGATCTCGTTCGTTCGTCTCGCAACCGCATAGGACATCAGCCCGTAAATGCCGATACAGGCGAGAAAGAGCGCCAGAAGGCCGAAGAATGCGGAGAGCCGGGCGATCAGAGTCTGGCTGGCCATGGAATCTTCCACCAACTGCGCGAGCGTGCTCTGGTAGGAAACCGGCAGGCTGTTGTCCACTTCGCCGACGGCGTGGCGGACCTCGGCGATGATGGATGCGGGATCGCCCGAATAGCGGACTTCAAGATCGTAGTAGTAGCCCACGCGTTGGGTGTAGGGAAGGTAGACGGCTGGAAACGGCCGTTCGCGTAGGCTCTGATACTTTGCATCTTTCACCACGCCGACTACTTCAATGTCGTTGCTGTTTTTTGGATCGCGGCCGATGCCGAATCGGTGGCCGATGGGCGAGCCGCCCGGAAAATACCTTCGCGCCATCGTTTGATTGATGACCGCGACCTTGGGCGAAGCCGCCGTGTCCTGCGGACCGAAGACGCGGCCGACAACCAATGGTATGCCCATGGCGGCGAAATAACCCGGCCCGACCACGTTGTAAGTCGCGGCCATGTCGTCTTGCGGAGTCGGGGGACGGCCCGAGATCGCGACCGAGCCGGTCCACTCGCCCTGGTTGAATGTAAAAAACGAGACGCTGGCGGCGCGCACTCCAGGCTCGGCGCTCACTTTTTCCTCAATTCGCTGATACAAGTTCACGAGTCGCGCGTCCTGCTTGTACCCGACGTCAACGGGGTCGATGACGAAGAGGAGGACGTTCTTTTTGTTGAACCCTGTATCCACGTCGCCAAGCTTGACCAGCGTGCGCAGGAAGAGGCCGGCGGCGATGAGGAGCACGAGCGAAAGCCCGATCTGCGATACGATCAGAGCCTTGGCCAGCCGGCTGCGGCCCGTCCCGGCGATTCCGCCTCTTGCTTCCTTGAGCGCCGGCGTCAGGTCGATTCGCGTGGCGCGCAAGGCTGGGACCGCTCCAAAGAGGATCGCGGTCAGACAGGAAATGGAAAGCGTAAAAACGAGCACCGTCGCGTCTGGCGTCACTTTGATGGGCAGAGTCTCGTGACCCGAGGAAACCATCGCCAGCATGCTTTGGCTCGCCCAAAAGGCGAACAAGACTCCCAAAGCGCCTCCGATGAACGCCATCAAAAAGCTTTCAGTCAGCAGTTGTCGCATCAGCCGCAGGCGTCCCGCGCCCACTGCCATGCGAACGGCAAGTTCTCGCTGCCGGGACGCGGCGCGAGCCAGCAAGAGGCTGGCGATGTTGGCGCAGGTGATCAATAAGACGATTCCCACAACGACCATTAGAATCAGCAGAGGCACAGAGAACTCAAGGCGTAGCCGGGAAATGCCCCGGGCCGCCGGCGTCAGCTCAATGTGAGCGTGCGCGAGCTCCTGTTCCTGGTCCTTAGAAAGGACAGATCCCGCGGATGCGCGCCAAAGCTGCTGGGCGACCAGGTTGACGTTCGCCTCCGCCTGCTTCATGCTGACCCCGGATTTGAGGCGGCCGAAGATGTAAAGGGATTGGAAACTCTTGTTCTCCAGGCCGTTCCAGCCGGGTGAGATTTCCTTCTCCATGGAGAGTGGAATCCATAGGTCGGGCGACTCGCCGACCGTGGTACCGAAAAAATCCGGCGGGGCGACGCCAATGATGGAGTAGGCCGTTGATCCCAGCGTGACCGTTTTGCTCAGGATCGCCGGGTCCCGGGCGAAGCGCCGCTTCCACCAGGAGTAACTGGCAACGGCGACTGGATGGCCGCCCGCGGGCCCGTCGTCTTGAGCGGTGAACGCGCGTCCGAGCGCGGCCCTGACACCCAGCATCGAAAAATAGGTTCCGGAAACAAGCTGCACGTTCAGCGTTTCGAGGCGGCCGCTTCCGGCGACGGTTCCGTGCATGCCTCCGAACGCAATGCTGAGGGCAGCGCTCGTTTCTGAGAACACTTGGTTCTTTTGGCGAAACTGACGATAAAAAGAGTAGGAATAGAGGTCCGTGTCAGCGAAGCCATTAGAGCTGCCCGCGGCGTGTGCTTTTCCGAGCAGCACGAGCTGGCCGGGGTTCTGGACAGACAACTCCCGCAGCATGACGGCATTCAGAAGGCTGAAGATTGCTGTGTTGGCGCCGATGCCGAGAGCGAGAGTGAGGACGGCAACAATGGTGAAGCCGGGGTTGCGGCGGAGCTGGCGCAGGCCGTAGCGGAGGTCCTGGCCGAGTTCTTCAATGAAGCGCACGCCCCAACTGTCGCGGCATCCTTCCTTGATCGCTCCGACATTGCCGAACTGGCGCAGCGCAGCGTAGCGGGCTTCTTCGGGGTTCATGCCACTGGCGATGTTCTGCTCGATCTGCTTTTCGAGATGGAAGCGCAGCTCGTCGTCCATTTCCTTCTCGGCCCGGTTTTTGTGAAATAATGCTCGCAGGTTGAACATCATCTTCTCCGCATTGCGCGTTGATCACCGCGCCAGTTTGTAGGGGCGGCTTTACGCCGCCAATCTCCTTGGCCACGGCGGGGTGAACCCGCCCGCTACGAAACCATTTGCAAGGTAAACTCGCCGCTTTGTAGCGCAGTGTTCGATTTGTAACGCTGCGGTTCGTGCGTTGATTCCCGCGCAAGGGCCGCAAGGTCAGAAAGCGGACCTTGCGCTACAAGTTATGGCATCGCGACGCTGTGGCAAGCAAATGACCCCTCACCCGGCCGCTGGCGCGTCCACCCTCTCCCCCAGGCGAGGGCTGCAGATCAAATTCAAAAGACGGCGCCACGTTCACGATGCCGTTTCCAGAACCTGGGCGATGGCGGCGGAGAGGCGCGTCCAGTTTGTGGTTTCGCGTTCGAGCTGCCTGCGCCCGGCGGCGGTCAGCCGGTAGAATTTGGCCCGGCGATTGTTTTCTGACGCGCCCCATTCCGCCGCAATCCAGCCTTGCTGTTCCAGCCGATAGAGCGCCGGATAGAGAGAGCCCTGCTGGACCTGCAACATGTCTTTCGAGATTTGCTGGATGCGCTGCGCGATTCCCCATCCG
>JARRJI010000377.1:0-3325 GCA_037379595.1 Acidobacteriota bacterium
TGCTCCGGTTCCACGAACCGTGCTCTGCGATAAAGGCTCCATGCCAGTAGCGAGCAGGGAATTGCTTGCCGGTGTAGAAGGTCAATTCGAGCGGCGCGACGTGAGGTCCCAGCAGGACGTCGGGAATGATGGCCTTGGCCACCAGGTCCGGCCGCTGCTTCCTGACGCGAGGATCGAGGTTCTTCCCAATGTAGCTGTAAGGCCAGCCGTAGAAGCCGCCGGGTTGGACGTGAGTGAAGTAATCCGGGGGCAGATTGTCGCCCATCATGTCTCGCTCGTTCACGTCCGCCCAAAGCTGACCGGTATCGGGATCGATGGCCAGTCCGACGGCGTTGCGCAGGCCGCTGGCATAGATCGATGCGTGTTTGCCGTCGGGGTCGGCAACCTGAATCGCCGCCCGGCGCGGGTCAGACTCGACGCAGACATTGCAGTCCGAGCCAGCCGAGACGAACATCTTCCTGCCGTCCTGGCTGAAGACCACGGTCCGCGTGAAGTGCATTCCGCCGCCGGGAAGATCCAGGACGTGCTCCTGCTTGCCGAGGCGTTTGGAGGTCTTCGGATCGTAGCGGAAGCGGATCACCTGGTCGGTGTCTCCGATGTAGACGTAGTCGCCGTGGAAGGCGATTCCAAAGGGATCGTCCAGCCCGCTGGCGAATGTGGTGCGCGCGTCCGAAGGCTTTCCGTTTCCGGGATCGTGCAGCACGTAAACCTTGCCGGCGTGGGTGTCCGAAACGAACACATCGCCGTTGGGAGCGATGGCCAGATAGCGGGACTCTTCAAACCCGCGTGCGAAGACCGAAACTTTGAAGCCGGGAAGAGTCTCGGGCATGAAGCCGGGCGTCGGCCGGCCCTGCGGCGGATTGGCTACGATCGGCCTGATGAACGGCTTGGGCAACGTGGGCTCCTTGCCGTGCGTTACGTGCACGACCTGCGCAAAGCCAGAAGGCGCGGCCATCAAAAACATTAGTACCAGCAGGTTGATGATTTTCATTCAATCTCCTCAAGATTCCTGATGTTTAGAGAGTCCCCATGCTTTGCTGCAAGCCTACCCTGCATTGCGGTGTTTTGTCCAATTGGAAACCTCGATGGGTTTGCCGCCGCCCTTACGGCACAGGCCGCCGGAAGTGCGACTTGCCGTCTTAACCGCCCAACTTTTCGAGCACTTGCTTCAGAGCGATGATGGCCAGCGCGCTGGCGTGCCGTGAAGCGGGAGGCAGCCCGCCGATTCCTGCCTCGACCTGTTCCGCGGTCATCGAAGCGGCTTCTGCGACCGGCTTGCCCGTGATGGCTTCCGTCAGCCACGAACAGCAGGCAACAGCCGGAACGCATCCCTGGACCTTGAACCTGGCTTCAGAGATTCGTTCATCACGCACCAGGATCCAGAGCTTGATCATATCGCCGCAAATGGGATTGCTGGCTTCGGTCACGGCAGTTGGTTCTGCAATTTCACCCACATTGCGAGGATGATGGAAATGCTCCAGAAGTTTTTCGGAATACATAGCGCCCCTACACAAAGAGAGTCTTCAGCAGGATGACCATCGCCACGCCCGCCCCGACCGTCAAGGCGATCTTGATCCCTTTTTTCTTGTTGACCTCGGGAATCAGGTCAGAGGCCGCGACGTAGAGAGTGGCGCCCGCCGAAAGCGCCAATCCGAGTGCGACCCATTCGTGCGCAAGCCCCATGGTCATGATCCCGAGCATCCGCGAGACGCCGAGCCATCCCGCAGCGTTCATGCCCGATCGCCGGCCCTTGCCTGCCGTCACCATCACCGAAGATATCGTAAAGCCCTCAGGAATATTATGCAGGATTGTGGCGCCGAAAATAACCGTGCCCAGCCAGGTTGAGATCATGAAGCCGGAGACGATGGCAACTCCGTCCAGAAAAGTATGAACCAGCAGGCCACCCAGCGCCGTGTAAGCCACGTGGCTGTGCAGAAACTCCTCGGGATGGGTTTCTTCCCCAAAGTGGAAGTGGCCGGGCCACACGTGTTCAAACAGGTGAACGATGAAGTAGCCGGCGAGGATCAGTACGGGGCCTCCCATGGGCGCAAGGTGAAGGCTCTCTGGAATCATCTCGGTCACGGCGGTGGCCAGCATAAAGCCGGAGCCCAGCGCAATGAAGTAAGTGAGGAACGGCCGGCTCCACGCCCTGGCGGAAACGATGGAGGCTCCGAAAAGGTTGGCGAGTCCTGCGACCACCCCGAGGACGAGGCTGATCTCGATGGCTGCTAGCATGGCGATTGGTCAGGTTCCGGAATTGCGCGTTCAGCCGGAGTGCCGGAAGTGCACGATCTCTCCGTCATGAACGACATATTCTTTGCCTTCCAGCTTCAGCGAGCCGCGCGTGCGGGCCTCAGCGAAGCTTCCGGCATCAATCAATTCCTGATAGGGAATAACTTCCGCGCGGATAAACCCGCGCTGAATGTCGGTGTGGATTTCTCCCGCGGCGTCAAGCGCCGTCATGCCTTCGCGAATGGTCCAGGCGCGGCATTCATCTTCGCCCACAGTGAAAAAGGAGATCAGCCCAAGCAGTTGATAGCTGGAGCGAATCAGCCGGGAGATGGCCGACTCCTTCAAGCCGTAGCTTGCCAGGAATTCGCCGGCTTCCTCCTCGCTCAGTTCGGAGAGTTCTTCTTCGATCTTGCCGCAGACGGCCGTGACGGCAGTCCGTGGACGCTGTTTGAGCCCGGCCTCGTGCGCGAATTCGTCCGCTGCATTCGTTCGAGGCGCGTCCTTCTCGCCGAGGTTCAGCACGTAGAGCATGGGCTTCAGCGAGAGAAACGTGAACCCGCGAAGCGCACGCTCTTCTTCCACCGTAAAATCGAGTTCGCGCAAGGGCTTCTGCGCCTCGAGCGCCTGCTTCGCTTTCAGCAAGGCCTCATTCTCTTTTTCCAGTGCGGGGTTCTTCTGTTTCTTGAGATCCTTCTCGAGCCGCTCCAGCCGCTTTTCAATGACCGCCAGATCGGAAAGCACCAGTTCAAGCTCCACCGATTCGATGTCGCGCTTCGGGTCCACCGTTCCTCCGTCGGCGGGGATGGCAGGGTCCTCGAAGGCGCGCACCACGTGCATCAGCGCATTCATTTCTTTCAGCGCGGCCGATTGCGTACCCGTGCGCGCCAGTTGGATGACGCTCGCCGGAGTATCGACATACTCGATGCTTGCGTGAATCACCTTTTGGGGCTTGAACATCTCGGCGAGGCGGTCGAGACGCGAATCCGGCACTTTGACAACGCCCAGATGGGCTTCCGGTTTGCCACTGGTGAGTTTGCTGCCGTGGGCGTGGGTGAGGATCTTGAACAACGTTGTCTTGCCCACCATGTTGAGG
>JARRJI010000378.1:0-3320 GCA_037379595.1 Acidobacteriota bacterium
AGGCCCCGCCGAGGCGGGCAGCCTGCATTGGCAAGCCCGGCGGGAGAGGGTTCAGGGTCAGGGGACCGAAGCCTCAGCCTATCGCAGGAGGCTTCGATGAACAACCCGTTTTCAGATTTTGATCCTTGTGGTATTGAAGTGAGTGCGCAGACGCTGCTGGCGGCGCTGGGCGGGGAGGCGCGTGCGGCTTCGCGGGGCGAGTTTGCCAACACGGCCGAAGGGCATCGGGCGTTGCTCGCCTGGCTGAAGCGCTGGAAGCGGCCGGTACGCGTGGTGATGGAATCGACCGGGCTGTACGGACTCGATCTGGCCCTGTGTCTTCAGCGTGCGGGGGTGGAGCTGATGGTGGCGAACCCGCGCGCGGTGCGGCATTTCGCTCAGGCGATGATGAAGCGCAGCAAGACGGACCGGATCGACGCCGAGGTGCTGCGCCAGTTCGCCGCCCGCATGCCCTTTGTGGCCTGGCGTCCTCCCTCGGCGGCGGCCTTGAAATTGGTTGCCGTGGTGCGGCGGCTGGAAGCGCTGACCGAGATGCTGGCGGCGGAAAAGAACCGTCTCCATGCCGCCTCGCTCTCCGAGGCTCTGCCCGCGATCGTGCGCCGCGATGTGCAGCGGAGCATCCAGACGCAGCAGCGCGCCATCCAGCGACTGACCCGGGCCGCCCAGGAGTTTGTGATCTCCGATCCGGAGCTGGGGCGCCGCTACCAGTTGCTGCTCTCTATTCCGGGCTTCGCCACCACCAGCGCCCTGCACACGCTGGCCGAACTCGCCCTGCTGGCCCGCGGCAAGACTAAAATGCAGGCTCTCGTCGCCGTCATGCGCAAACTTCTCCACGCCATCTTCGGCATGTTCAAGCACAACCAGACCTTCGACGGCACCAAAGTCTACTCCCTCCTGCCCGCCACCACACCAGAACTCGCAACTCAGGAGGTCGCATGAATCTTATTCAATTTTTCCCTTTACATTTAAGAGAGAATCTACTCGCTGAGGTCCGAGGGTTTTCCCCTTTGCCCTTCGAGTTTCCCCCAAACAAAAACCGCAGACCGCAACGACGGCGGTCTTCGCTACTCGCTTTCGTGAGGGCGGAGCCATCCCCCGAAGATGGACGGAAGACTGTTCGTCCGCGAAAGCCGCGGAGCGGCGAAAGAAATCATTCCCAGATCTAGCACGCGTCGCAATCAACCCTTTCCTTTTGGGAAGGCCAATGAACTTCTCCTGAAGCGAAACGCGGCGGGCATTTGGCCTGATCATCTCTGCTCCGGCAAGGACTTAATGAACTTGCCCACCACGTCGATGATCGCTCCTTCGTACTTCCATCCTGCCTCCTCCGGGAATTGGTAGAGCGGGTCCGCGGTCGTGACGATGACCATTTTGAGATCATCCAGCAGGACAATCAAGTTTCCGCCATGGCCCCACGCGAAGTTGAATTGATGGCCGCCTGCCGTTGCGGACCACCACTGATAGCCATACCCGAGGTCGCGGAAATGATGACCCAGCTTGCTGGAAAACCATCCCGTGAAGTTGATACCCTCCGAATACCTTTGCAGTGAATCCTTGACCCAGCTCGCGGGAACGACCTGCTTCCCTTTGAATTCACCGTGGTGGAGATACAACAAGCCGAACTTGGCCATATCACGGGCCGTAACGGAGAGTTCCATACTGCCCCAATTGTAGTTATCTGGGTCGCGCGTCCAATGGCCCACCTTTGCGCCCATCGGCGAGAAAAGGTACTTCTGGGCGTACGACTCGAGATCAGTCTTACACGCGCGCGCCACAATAACCCCCAGCAGGTGCGAGTTCAAGTTACTGTAATGGAACTCGGTTCCCGGATCGCTGGTCAGAGGAAAATCAACCAGGTGAGGCAGCCAGTGCCAGTTGTTGTGCAAAAAGAGAGCCTCGAAATAGGGAGCCTCGCGCTCCTCCCAGGGGTATCCGGAGCGCATTTCAAGCATCTCCCGAATGGTGATTTGCTCTTTCCTCGGGTCGTTTATCTTTCCCGCGAATTCCGGAAAGAAATCCACCATCTTCTGATCTACGCTCGACAGGCAGCCTCGATCCAGAGCAATCCCGACCAGGGCCGAGGTGAAACTCTTTGTCGCTGATGCCCGGCTGGACAACTGCTTCACCCCCCCTTTATTGAAGTACTGTTCAGCGACGAGCTGGCCGTTCTTGACAATCAGCAGCCCATAGAGAGTCTCCAATTCAGCGGCATTGTGATAGAGCTTCGCCACAAGCCTCGGGTCCAGCCCCTGCTGTGCGGGTGTCGACACCTTCCAGTCGACTCCAGGTAGCGGAGCGTATTCAACTGCTTCCAGATTCTCAGTCCGAGAGCCGCATCCGACCAGCACGGAAAGGATTAGGATCGCGCCGGCAGTTACGAGGAAAGAATACGAGCGTGCCTTCGAGCGCAACAGAGGGCGGCGCCTCGGATGCTTTTCCAGGTTCACCGCTGGCGTTTTGGAGCCTTTGCGTTTCGCGTACGCCATCTCGGATACTCCTTTCCTGCGGGGGCCCAAATCTCAGATCGGATAAGGCGGAAGCAAGCGTAAGTCTTAAGATCCGCGGCTCTTACATATTCGCGGCTGGTGACCCGGTTCATCGGGGCGATCTCGCGACGTCGTTGCGCCTGTCAGAGACCTGTTCCAGCCGTTTCTTTTCGCTGTAGACGTTGGACGGACAGAGTCACCGTTGCCGGCGGCAGTGCGATTCGCCGCAAAGTCCTTGACCACGCTTTCTGGCAGGTTTGAAAGGAAATTCATCCGGTGGTAGATGCGCCGGACCAGCTCCAGTTTCTTCTTGCAGGAGTACGGTTGGAAGCCGGAGGGAACATCGCCGCTGGCCTTGCGTTGCATGTCGATGCATTCCGCCGGGCCCGAACACTCGAAGTCGTGTCCGGAGAGGTCGATCGTCTTTCCCTCGATCCAATGCGAATGAAGCGTCGTGGGTCGAGGTCGTGGGTGCGGCATCCGGCACGCACCCGCGCGTGTGGACCACCGGCCGGCCGTCGAGGAACCCGATCGTCGCCACAGCGCGGCTCCGGTTCCTGTCCATGATTTCATCCTACACCTGAAACAGAGGATCAATCATCAAAAAGCAGGTAGCGAGGACCGCCGGTTGTGCGGTCCGCGGTACTTTCCTGGCAAGCGTCGTCATGGTGTCGTATTGTATCGCTGTGTCCAGGTTGCGTCGCCCATTTCTTTCCGACCGTTATTACTTCATCACCGTGCGCCTGCTTCGGCAACGCGTGAAGATGACGGACAACGATCTCGCGGTGCTGGCGCAAGCTTTCAATCGGGCGCGTGCCCGGCATCCTTTCCTGC
>JARRJI010000379.1:0-3293 GCA_037379595.1 Acidobacteriota bacterium
CTTCTGTCAAGTCTTGCAGTGGTGTTAGCCTCGGCGCACTACGTTCTGCGCTGATGCCCCGGGAGGAGAGTGCAGAAGGGTGTTATTGATGTCTGTCGTCTTGCGAGGCGAATGACCTCTTGCCATCAGCCACATCGCGCATTGCAACCAAGGTCTGGAGATTTGATGGCTGGATCGGCAAGTGGTCCACGTCAATTCCTACGACGCCCGACCCCGTGGTGTGCCGGGCAATTGGGCTCTGGCAACCGGACCGACCGTATTAAGGTCGGGGGATATTCTCTCCATCTCCAATCCGGGCACGCCCGATCCAGTAGCCCAGAGCGCCCGCTCCGAAAGCTGCCGCAAACGGGATTATCATGTTGAGGACTCCGCCATGAAGGTTTTGCCGTACCAGTCCCCAGAAGGTCAAACCCACGAACACGGCAACTCCGTAATAGGCGGCAAGCAGTTGCTGGCGCTTTTGCGGGCCCGGCCACCCATAGGCGTTAACGAGTACAAGGCAGACAGCAAGGGTACCTGCGATGATCAGAACAGAGGTAAGTGCAAAAGAATCCTTGCTCTGCCAGCCATTTGCCACTCCGGATGCGCTGAAATGCGTGGCCACACGGTTACCAAGTTGGTGCCAGTGAACGTAGAGTTCAGCGGCGTAAGCGATGACTACCGACCAGGGCAGCAGAACTTGCCAATGCCGGCGCAGGCTCATAAATCCCTCCCACTCTTTGTCTGTCGTGCAAGGTCAGGCGGAATGATTGCCAAGTCCGCCGGTTCGAAAAGAATACAAGCGGCGTAGCGCTCCGGACTGCCTGTTGAGCTGCCGCCGCGCTCGTTGGGCAGGTGGCACGATTATACACCCTCCTCTGGGTCGTTACGGATTTGTTGCGGGCAGCCGGGATTTGTCGGCTGGCGCGGCAAAAGTGTGCAAAGGCGTGCCACGCCCACCTGTGACCCGTATCACTGCACAAGCCGGCCCGGGGGAGGACGATGTGGAGCATCTAATTGACGCAATCCCTTTCTTGTAATGTGGTTTCATTTGGGAGGTGGTTCTTATGAAAATCAGGTTTGGTATGTCGATGCTCATGTTTATGTTCGTCGCCTCGCTGGCTTTTTCTGCCGGCAGCGAGCAGATTACCGGCACGTGGCAGGGCACGCTGAAGGCCGGGCCGCAAGAGCTGCGTCTGGCATTGCACGTCAGCAGTAGCGCCGGCGCCCTGAAAGCGACTTTCGACAGCATAGACCAAACCGCCTACGGCATTCCGGTGACTTCGATTTCACTGGAGGGTTCGAAGCTGGAATTTACGATCGATTCGATTCACGGCTCTTATGAAGGCACGATTGCGGCTGATGGCAAATCCATTGACGGCACATGGACGCAGGGCCAGTCGTTCCCGCTGAATTTTACACGGGCGACTCAAACAGCCCAGGCCAAACCCAAGCCCGCCAAGCCGTCGGACATTGACGGCGCATGGCTGGGCACGCTCGATACCGGGATGGTGAATCTTCGCATTGTGTTCCACATCCAAAACACTGACCAGGGACTGACCGCAACGATGGTCAGCCCCGACCAGAGCCCACGAGCTATTCTAGTCTCCAAAGTGGACCGCAAAGGCTCGCAGTTGACACTGGAGGTCAACGGGATCGGCGGCAAATTTGAGGGCACGATCAACAAAGAACGTACGGCAATCGAAGGGACATGGACGCAAGGCGGCAGGAGCCTGCCGCTCATCGTCAAACGCGTAAAGAACCCGGCGGAGCTTCGGCTGCCGCGACCGCAGAACCCGAAGGGTCCCCTGCCCTATCGACAACAGCAGGTGAAGTTTGAAGACAATCAGGCCGCCATCCAGCTGGCCGGGACTCTGACCATCCCGCCCGGCAAAGGACCCTTTCCGGCAGTTGTTCTGATTGCCGGTTCGGGCCCGAACAACCGCAACGAAGAGGTGATGGGCCACAAAGTGTTTCTGGTGCTGGCCGACTATCTGACTCGCAAGAACATTGTGGTGCTTCGTTATGACAAGCGAGGCATCGGGCAATCAGGCGGCAACTACGCTGCAGCCACAACCGCGGATTTTGCGAACGACGCCGAAGCAGCTTTCAACTTTCTCCGAACTCAGCCCGAGGTCAATCCCCACGAGGTCGGGCTGATCGGCCACAGCGAGGGAGGATTGATCGGGCCTATCGTGGCGGCCCGCAACCGTAACGTCGACTTCATCGTGATGATGGCCGGACCAGGCGTGCCCGGCGCCCAGATTCTGGTGGAGCAGACCTTCGCGATTTCCGAATCCATGGGTATGGGTCCCGAGCAGGCCAGGAAGAAGGCGGACCAGGAACAGGAAATCATGATGCTGGTCGAAAATTCCAAAAGTAGTGAAGAACTGCAGAAGGAATTGCGCGCCGAGCTCGGAGACAAAATCCCTGAGGCGCGGCTTGGCGCTGCAGCCCGTGTGTTCGGATCACCGTGGTTTCGCTACTACGTTCGTTACGATCCCGCGACGGCGCTTGAAAAGGTCAAGTGCGCTGTGCTGGCCATGATCGGATCAAAGGATGTGCAGGTGCCCGCCAAGCAGAACCTGCCCGCCATCCGCAAGGCGCTAACGGCCGGCGGCAACAAGGATTTCCAGGTTGTTGAAATGCCCGGACTCAACCACCTGTTCCAGCCCGCCAAAACCGGCTCGCCCGCCGAATACGGGCAAATTGAAACAACTATCGCTCCTGCAGCACTTGAAAAAATCTCAGGCTGGATTCTGAAGCAAACGGCGCAGCATTAATGCCGTCGTGGCGCAACGTTCGCCTCTTAACGTTGCGGCCTTTACCTCAATCCGCGGGCAAAACCCGCAGAGCCGGAAAGCGGGCCTTACGCTACAAATGCGGTGCCCTGATTTATCTTTGCGTTGTCAGCCTGAGGTAAGCTTCGGGGTCGTCCACGTCGAGGAGAATTCCGGGGTCTGAGACTTCGACAAACTCTGTTTGGTCCCGGTATTTGTGGATCACTCTGTCGGCGCCCTGGTCCGGGCCAAGGGCCAGAATCTCGCCGAACAATTTCCTTCCCACCAGGACCGGATGGCCATGCTTGCCGTCGAGTTGCGGGATGATAACGGGCTTGCCGGTTGACCTAAAGTGTTGGATTAGCTCCATCACTGTATCTGCTGCAATTGCGGGGTGATCGACGAGGCAACTGACAACGCCGTCGGGCTCTTTTCCGGCCAGAACGTGCAGCCAGGCTTGCAGCGACGAAGTCTGGCCGCGGCGGTAATCCTGGTTGACTACTACTTCGACCGTGGAGAGGTCGATGCCCTGCT
>JARRJI010000380.1:0-3290 GCA_037379595.1 Acidobacteriota bacterium
GCCTCGTCGTCCTCGCGAAAGACGGTCACGTAAAGCTTCTCTTTCGGAATCGCGAGGTCTTTCGTCACCCACTCCCACGCCCAGGGAATGGCCTCTGCCTTGAAGTAGTCGCCAAAGCTGAAGTTGCCCCGCATCTCAAAGAAGGTCTGATGGCGCCGGGTGCGGCCCACCTGTTCCAGGTCATTGTGCTTGCCGCCCGCGCGCACGCACTTCTGCGAGCTGCAGGCGCGCACGTAGTCGCGCTTCTCGCGCCCCAGAAAGACGTCCTTGAACTGGTTCATCCCGGCGTTGGTAAACAGCAAAGTGGGATCATTCGCCGGCACCAGCGACGCCGACCGCACGACGCGATGGCCGCGGTCTTCAAAAAACTTTAAGAAACGGCTTCTTATTTCGTTCGATGTCATGACCATAGTTCTGAGTTCAGAGTTCTGGGTTTCGGCGCTAATTATGAATTATAAATTATGAATTATCGCGTTCCTTTGTGGGGCGGCCTTTTCGCTTTGTGTTGAGGATGATCGACGTTATCACGTTGAGCAACTCTTCCGTCTCATGGGTCAAAGGTTCCACCCTTTCGTGGGGCACAAGTTGTGATTCCGCCAGCACACGAAGCCAGTAGAGGTTTTCACGCGCTTCCTTCTGAGCAATTCCCAGCTTGTGAATGAAATCCGCCCGGCTTTCAGCCGCTTGTGCCTCTTCTACATTGGCTCCGATCGAGCTCGCTGCCTTCAGGTATTGCCTTCCCAGTATCCAGCCGGCGCCCCTCCGTTGCTTCTGGAGGTACTGATACAGCTTGATCGCGCGCAGGGTGTATTCAAAAGAACGCTTCCGGATATCCTTCGAGTTGTCCAAAATGGGCCTTCAACTGTTCCTGTGCCAACACATGCACACGCCACGGGGTTTTTCATAATTCATAATTCACAATTCATAATTTCTCGTCCCCCTCTTCCAACTCCTCAAGGCTTACGTTTTCCGCCACCGGCGTCAGTTCGGGGCGTGAGCGCACCGCTTTCATAATATCATCCGCGCGGAAGCCGCGGCGCATGAGGGTCTGGCACAGCGAAGCGAGTCTGGCGCGGGTGAAGGGCTTGCGCAAGGTTCGGATTTTCTTGTCGATCATGCGGTCCAGGAGGTCGCGCTCGTCGACCGACGCGAAGGCGTTTTCGATGGCCCCATCGATCACGCGGTAATCGACCAGCTTGCTTTTCAGTTCGCGCCGGACGCGGTGCCGGCCGAACCCCCGTACGCGCGCCAGCGACGAGGCATACGATTCGGCAAACTTCGCGTCGTTCAGATAGCCGAGCTGGCAGAGCCGCGCGACGACATCGGGAAGGGCCTCGGAATTGGGAAACTTCTTTTTCAGCGCGCGGCGCAGTTCCGCCACCGAATAAGGACGCCGCGCCAGCATGCCCAGCGCCGCTTCATAAGGAGTTTTTGGGGCTGTTTTCCGTGGCAAATCGGTTGACCTGGCTTGATCCGCGATGTCGTTTGAGCAGTGGTAGCGCAGACTTCCTGCCTTTGAAGTCTGCGGGTTTTCTTTTAAGACGAACCGCAGGGTTTCCGAAGAGCGGAAACTCTGCGCTACCCTTGCCGACGATCCTGTTATCGCGATGTGCTGACGGCCTGCGTGCAGAGAGTCAGCCAGCCGTACTTGTCTTCCGCACGCCCCTCGACGATGCTGAGGAAGCGTTCCTGCAGTCGCTTGGTGATGGGCCCGGGCTGGCCCTTACCGACCACGATGCGATCCACCGACCGCACCGGAGTGACTTCGGCTGCGGTGCCGGTAAAGAAGACTTCGTCGGCAATGTAGAGGATTTCGCGCGCCAGCACCTGCTCCACCACGGGGATTCCGGCCTCTTCCGCCAACTGGATGATGGAAGCGCGGGTGATGCCCGGCAGCACGGACGACCCCAGCGGCGGCGTGTAAATCTTTCCGTCGCGAACCACAAAGATGTTTTCGCCGCTGCCTTCGCTGACGTAGCCCGCGTGGTCGAGAGCAATGCCCTCGACGTAGCCGTTCGTAATCGCCTCCATCTTGATGAGCTGCGCGTTCATGTAATTCGCCGCGGCCTTGGCCATGGCGGGCAGCGTGTTGGGAGCAATGCGGTTCCAGGAGCTGACGCAGACGTCCACGCCCAGCTTCAGCGCCTCGTCGCCCAGGTACTTGCCCCACTTCCACGCCAGCAGGTAGATCTCCACCGGATTCTTCAGCGGATTGACGCCCAGGCCGCCGTAGCCGCGGAAAACCAGCGGCCGGATGTAGCACGACCGGATGTTGTTGGTGCGGACAAGGTCGATCATGGCCTGGCGAAGCTGGCCGCGGGTGAAATCGGCCTCCATGCGGTAGATCCGGTAGGAATCGACCAGGCGGCCGACGTGCTCGTCCAGCCTGAGGATGGCGGGGCCCTGAGGCGTCTCATAGCAGCGGATGCCTTCAAACAGGCAGGAGCCGTAACTGATCACATGCGAGGCTACATGAATAGTTGCCTCGTTCCAGGAGATGAACTTGCCGTTGTGCCAGACCTTTTCATAAAAATCCAATGCCATGAACAGTTCTCCTTCCTCCGCAGCCGGCCGCAGGTGTCTCTTCTCTTCCTGTTTTGGGCGCGAGCCGAATCAGAGCCATTATAACCCGATTTGCGTTCTCATGATTTGCGATTTGCGCCTGGCGCGTATCGGCCGCACCGCCTCCGTGCCTGCACCGCTGAGCCTTAGCGGCTGGCCTTGGTCTTGGTCGACGGAGACCTTTTGTTCAAAGTGTTCAGCAGCAAATCCGCCGACTCGGGCGGCTGAACCTTGCCATTGAGGACGATGTCCTTCGCCTTGGTCCACTTCCCGTAGACCTTCGCGTTGGCGTTGTTATCGGGGCGCAGAGTTGAGCCTTCCAACGAGACTCCGGCGAACAATCCTCTGGAGCGCGAATACGACAGGATTTCAGCCCGCATATTGACATCGGTGGCGGCACTGGCGCTGCGGCCCTTCGGTCCGGCTGAAGCTGCTGCGTCGCCGCCCAGCTTGAATTTGCTGGAGAGAATCGAACCCGCCCCGCGCTTATTCATCACCAGCAGGACAAGGTCCGTTGCCTGGATTCCCAACTGAAAGCCGACGTTTACACCTTCAATCGCCATCATGGTTGGCGCGCTCCAGGGACCCTTGAAATCCTGGCCGCTCCGGCACGTCATTACTCCGCGGCCGTAGCTGCCGCCGATCCCGATTGCGAATTTCGCCACCGAGGGGATCACAATGACGCAGGCCGCCTTGTCCAGAAGATCATTCGGAATGTTGGAGCGAAT
>JARRJI010000381.1:0-4962 GCA_037379595.1 Acidobacteriota bacterium
CACTTTCCGCTCCCGGCTATGCGGGGCAGGTCATCCGTTCGTCAACAACTGCCGGCCAAAAAAAGCGCCTCCCCAGAGGCCGCTGTTTTCGTCATTCACGAGAAACACCGGCACCTTGTTCAGCAGGTGTGCGAGCGTATCGGAACTCCTGAACTCCAACTCGAAATCCTTACCGGTAACGAGTTCAGGTATCCTGGCCGCCACCCCGCCCGCGATGTAGAGTCCGCCAAGTGCCAGGGTCTCCAGGACGAAGTTGCGGCAGGCGCGGCCATAAAACCTCGACATCCATCCGAGCGTCTCCGGATGCTCGACTATTCTCTCCGCAACATCCTCGGGCTTCAACCGCTCTCCGTTCAGGAACTGATGGATGTAACTCAATCCCTTCCCTGAAACTACGATGTTGCCCGTTATGTATTTGTCTCCCCTCTCCCTCAGTAAGAACTCCTGGAACTGGCACTCCTGCGGAGAGACAAAGGGGAAATTCGCATGTCCACCCTCGGAGGGCAATGCGATATAACCCCCTTTCCCGTCATGAATAAGAACGGCCTGTCCAAGGCCGGTGCCTGCCCCTATCGCCCCGATCGGGGCCCCCGGAACGGCTTCCCCGGGTAGTATCCCCTCCGCGGCCTCGCCGACAGGGGTGTGGCAGGCATAGGCTTGGGCGACAAAGTCGTTTATCAGTGCCGACTTCCTGAAGCCGTGCTCTTCGCGCGCGTTGGAGAGGTCTATCCCCCAGGATATGAACGGCGGGAAACTTTTTACGCCGCCCTCTATCGGCCCGGCGATGGCTATAATCACCATGTCAGCCTCTTCCGGCCTGAGAGAAGACCCGCCCTCCCTCAGCTTCTCCAGCAGTCCGCCAAAGGACCCGGCCTCCGTCGTTTTCAGCCATTTGACCCCGACCAGCCTGAGGTCTCCGGCGGGGCCGGTTGTAAAATGGGCAAAACGGCTGTGGGTACCACCGATGTCGGCGCTGAGAATGTTTTTCCCGTCGGACATACTGTTAATGATATCATGTTATCGCTGCGTTTAAAACCGGAAACCAGCATAGTTCCGGGGATAAATTGCAGGTTATGCTAAGTCCGAATAAAATCTGTCTCAAAATTGAAATATCATCATAGGCCCCAGGTCTGTCATTCCGGCATGCATGCCTGCCGGCAGGCATGCGCTTCGCTTGCGGGAATGACAGTTTTGAACCGAGAACTGATTTTGAACAGGTTCTAATGAAATTGTGAAATAAAGTCCGCTCCGTCAGCCCTGCTATAATCTACCATGAGTATTTCGAAGAGGAGGCTCGGGAATACAGGCGTTGACGTCACCATCCTCGGCCTTGGAGGCGAAGGGATTCTTAGGACGTATGGTTATGACAAACAGGCATACGAACTGATCAACAAGGCCATAGACCTCGGCATTACCTATTTCGAATCAGCCAGGGCGTATTCAGGAAGCGAGTCTTATTACGGCAAGGCTCTCAGGGAGAGGAGAAAAGACATCTTCCTTGCGAGCAAATCACACGCAAGAGACAGGCAGGGGACCCTTCAACACCTGCACGAGACGCTGGAGAACATGAAGACAGACCATCTGGATCTCTGGCAGGTGCATGATGTGAGGACCAAGGAGGATGTTGAGGAGATATTCGGTCCCGGGGGAGCGCTGGAAGCATTCCGGGAGGCAAGGAAAAAAGGTTTTGTGAGATTCCTCGGTATCACGGGACACCACGATCCGGCCGTTCTCCTCGGGTGCATCGAACGGTTTCATTTCGATACCGTGCTCGTTCCGGTAAATCCAGCTGAGCCGGCCTACAGGAGTTTCATGGAGAAAGTGATACCGGTTGCCGGGGAGAAGGGAATGGGTATCATCGGGATGAAGGTTTACCTCCGGGGCCTCGCGACAAAGTTGCCAGGGTTTGCGTCCCTTGAGCCTTTTTACAGGTATGCACTTAGCCAGCCCATAACCACCGCGGTCATCGGTTGCGACGACACTGAACAACTGCAGGAGAATGTGAGGCTTGCCACATCCTTCAAGACTATGTCTGCGGAAGAACAGAGAGAATTGGCAGATACGGTTTTCCCCTATGCCCGGAAACTCATGTACTACAAGCCATGAATGGATTTTATTTTCCCGTGAAATTCTCTAATGCCTTTTTTGCTTTTCCGGCGGCTTCTCCACCGGCGGTGCCCGTTTTTTTCTTCAGGCTTTCTTCCACTGCTTTACCGACTTCTTCGGCACTCTTGCCGAGATATTGCCGTACACCCGTATCCGACACGGCCGAGATCACTCTGTTCGCTACCGGCCTGAGAATCTGAGCGGCAAGTTCGGAAGGTGTCGAGCCCCCCTGACCCCCTACATTTGTGAGTTGAATTCTCGGAAGTTCAGTCGTGAAAGACTTATCCGGCAGCGCTGCCACTCCGGCATCTACCCGGCCCCTCTCGATGACGAGGTCCTTTATGATGAAGGTTCTCTTTTCGCCGGGCCTTTTACCATCTGAAGGTTCACCACTTTTTCGCAGGGATTCCAGATTTTTTCTGATTTCATCGATATTAGCCTGGCCGGACTTATTTATCTCGTAGGTGATGTGCGGGCCGGAGACCAGGATCTTTCTGATGACGACAGGGTTCTCCGTCAACGAACCCGTATCGATGGCGATTGTGATATTCTGCATCTCAAACGCGTGTGCACCGGAAAACCCCGAAGGGTTGCCGATACTGAAGCCGCCAATGGAACCTTCTCCCTTTTTTAGACTGATGTTTACCGAACCAACTTTTACCTCTGTCCCCGCAGCCCGCGATCCGTATCTCTCAATCGCACCCTTGACAATACTGTCGAGGTTCGAAACAAAAAACACAAATGCCGCTACGACGACAATTACGAAAATCCCCAGACCTATGAGTATCTTCAAGCCTCTTTTCATAACCCACCTCAAATATGTCTTGTCCCTTATAAATAAATTTTAGCAGTTCCAGTCAGGAGAGGCTATCGAAATGCACAAGCCGGGCTTCTTAATCACGTTAACCGTTGTTGAGCACTCGGTGTTTGCTTCGCCGCCGGTAACAATA
This sequence comes from Acidobacteriota bacterium, assembly GCA_037379595.1. GTDB lineage: Bacteria > Acidobacteriota > Terriglobia > UBA7540 > UBA7540 > SCRD01. The sequence continues at coordinate 3,057 of JARRJI010000381.1, forward strand.
AAGGGGACAGGCTACTTTTTCTATGTATCCCTTTTCAGTTTGGTTTTTCATGAAAAGCAGCCTGTCCCCTTTTTCTTTTAACCCGGCATGTCAAGAAAAATGGGATGTGTCCCACTGCTGTCCGGTTAAAACAGCATAGGCTGGAGGTCAGGGCCACGTGCGGCCCAAAGGGTTTCGTATTTGCATGATAGGAGGTCAATAAGGCTTATGCGCTCAAAGACTGTCTCAGCCGGGTCAATTCCAGGAGCGAATACCCATACTTTGTCTGATATTTGATATAGCAAAGCAGGAGATATGCGCACATGGCCACCCACACCTGGGTCATGACCGCATTTTTTGATGTTCCCAGGAATGATTTTATCTTGAGATTCTGTTTGATCCATTTGAAGAAAAGCTCTATTTGCCAGCGAGACTTGTAGATAGCGGTGATTGTCGAAGCGGCAAGTTTAAAGTTGTTCGTCAGAAACGTAAGCATCTTGCCCGTTTCGGAGTCCTGAAACACCACGAGACGAAGTTCTCTTGGGTAATCGCCGCTTTTGGAGGTGCCCTCAAGCATGACAATCTCATCGGATATAATGCCCTTGCCTTTAGTAGTCGCATGCTGTCCGGTAACACGGTATCGCATGTTCTTTCGAGTCCGTGTGACAAAAAATACGCCGGAATTCTCAAGCGAATACAGCCACTTGTAATCCGTATAGCCCCGGTCCACTGAGAGGATGCTGTCCGGTATGAGGGGTAAGGCAGTCTCACGGGCTACTTTTACTTCATGCCTGCGGGCATCAGTGATGGTGACGAATGAAGGGAGCATACCACTATGGTCGAGAAGCGCATGCATTTTGAGAGCTCCTTTGGTGCGGGTGAAGCGTGCCCAAGGGAATACACTCAGGCAGAGATCAATAAGCGTGGCATCCAAGCTTAACAATGGGTTTTTGAAACGGAACTTGTGCCGGGGTGTAATGCTTTGGCAACGTTCGAGCAATCGATAGAAGAGCCCTTCGTATACGCGGTAGTCTCGTGCGTTGTTGGCGTCAGCAAGAGTGGAGCGTTTGACGCTCGTCAGCCCGATGTGATACCACCGGGTGCTTTGTGCCTTTAATGAGGTCTCAATGTCACGGAGACTGTCCTTGCCACGCAGTTGTGCATACATAAGCGTCATGAACTGTTGCCAGCAGGTGAAAGACTTCACATACCGATCTCCACAGTGTTCTACTACGAGTCTGTCAAATTGATGTCTCGGAATGAGATGCAAAAGCTGATTGAATATTGTGTTATGATGGGACACGGCTGAATCCTCCTTTCATTGTTGGGTTCCCAGCGATATTGTATACCGCTCCAACAAAAAGGTACTTCAGCCGTTATATTTTTTACCGGACACCAGTGGGACAAACCTATAATTTTGTAAGACCCACTTTGTCCATGTCAACAGGCTGTTGGGGCTGACCCCTGCTCTCAAATGGTACGAATCGACAACTTCGTCCGCCTGGTGAGGGATGCCAACTAAGCAGGAAGAGGGGACCAGTGCAACTATTGATGGTTTCTGAGCGTACGGATAAAACCCCACACAATGTCGAGAGACATACGGGCGAGGTTTTCTTTGCGAGCTCCTAGCGATTCACCGTGTGCATCGCCACTTCAGGATAGCGCGTTCCTGCAGCAAATCCTACCGGCGCCGCCTCATCAATGCGCCGAAGATCCTCCTTGCTCAGCTTAATCTCCAGTGCCCGCAGATTCTCTTCGAGCCGTTCCCTTCGTTTTGTTCCCGGAATAGGTATGATATCTATTAATGAGCGAGGATCAATCAACCTGATCCCGCAAAGCCGAACCAAGAATATTTTCATTTTTTTGTACGTTATTTGTTTTTCAGACTCGCGGGTTCCACTCTGACCGCGCAGACCTTGAACTCGGG
>JARRJI010000382.1:0-5792 GCA_037379595.1 Acidobacteriota bacterium
GCGTTGAGTTTGAGGATCGGCAGAAGATGCGGTCATAGGCTTATCCAATCTCGGGCGTGAAAGCAGACTTGTAGCGCCGGCGTCTCCACCGGCGAAATCAGCGACGATGAGGACATCGCCGCTCCAACGGAGGCCACCCGGCTCGGCGCGTTTGCGCTAATCCAGATATCCTTCGGACTTCATCAATTCCGCATTCAGCAGGGCCGCGCCGGCCGCGCCCCGAATCGTGTTGTGGCTCACCGTAGTGTACTTGAACTGGAGCACCGGGCAAAGGCGCACGCGTCCGATCACGGCCGCCATGCCGCCCTCGGCACTCACATCGAATTTGGGCTGAGGCCGGTCGCGCTCCTCGCGGACGATAATCGGATGCTTGGGCGCCGACGGCAATCCGCGTTCCTGCGGCAGCGGACGGTATTTCTTCCAGGCTTCGATCAGATCTTCCAGCACCGCTTCCGAGCGCAAGGAAAGGGAGACAGCTTCCGTGTGCCCGTCTTCCACCAGCACACGGTTGCAGTGCGCGCTCACAATGAAGTTGCCGTTGGCAATCTGTCCGTCGGTCAACTTGCCCAGCAGCTTGTGGGCCTCGCGCTCCACCTTCTCTTCTTCGCCGGAAATGTACGGGACCACGTTGCCCAGGATGTCGAGCGTAGGCACACCCGGATACCCTGCTCCTGAAACCGCCTGCATGCTGGTGACAAGAACTTTCTCCAGGCCGAACGCGCGCTCGAGCGGCGCCAGCGACATCACCAGTCCGACCGTGGTGCAATTGGGATTGGTGACGATCATGCCTTTCCATCCGCGCTTCTTGCGCTGAGTTTTCACAAGCTCCAAGTGGTCCGGATTCACTTCCGGAATCAGCAGTGGTACGTCGGCGTCCATGCGATGGTTCGAGGAGTTCGAGACCACCACGTGGCCGGCCCGTGCAAACTCTTTCTCTACTTCGCCTGCAACTTTCGAATCGAGCGACGAAAAGATCAGTTGCGGAGCGTGGCCCGGCTTGCACTCGTGCACGGCCATATCGCGCGCGGGTGCGGGCATCGGCTCCCGAAGCCGCCAGTTGCAGGCTTCCGCGTATTTCTTGCCGGCCGAGCGATCCGACGCCGCAAGCCATGATGCTTCAAACCACGGGTGATGCTCCAGCAGGCTGACAAACCTCTGGCCCACCATCCCTGTTGCTCCTAAAATTCCAACTTCAAGCTTCTTCATAACCGTCTTCCCTCTTTCCCTTACGCTGTCATCCTGAGCAACGCGAGGGATCTGCTTCATTTGTTGTGAAGTAAATGCAGCAGATGCTTCGTTGCACTCAGCATGACGTCAGCCTTTTTCAGCAGGCCTGCTAAACGCGACTCTTCAATTCTCTAACCAGACGCTTGTAAAGATCAACAGCCTGCATCAGGTCGGATTTCCGGATGCATTCGTGGTCCGTGTGGGCGACGCGAATCGAGCCCGGGCCCAGCAACAGCGGACGTCCCCATCGCGTCAGGCTTGGCAGGTCGGTTGAAAAGGAAACCACTTCCGTCTCAAACCCGTCGAAGGATTCCGTCCGGATGGGCTTGGTGTCGCGGACGATTTCGTACTGGCAGCGGCCTTTGAGCGTTGCCTCAACTTGTTCGCGCAGCTCATCGGAAGCGCAGACCGTGCGGAAAAGAATCTGGGCGGAGGCACTGTCGGGAATGACGTTGAGGGCTTTGCCACCTGCGATTGTGCCGATATTCACGGTTGCGGAACCCATCACGGGATCTTCGGGAAGCGGAATCCGCCGGATGTCTTCGAGAATGTCCAGCAGCTTGAGGATGGCTGAATCGCCAAATTGAGGATAGGCGGAGTGCGCCAACTTGCCGCTGGTCTTGATGTCGACGCGAAGAATGCCCTTGGTTCCCACCGCCAGCTTGTTTTCCGTGGGCTCTCCGTTGATGATGAACTTCGTGCCGCTTGCGGACTCATTGGCCTTGCGTGCGCCGTCGCTCAGGATTTCTTCGCCCACCAGGAAAAGCATTGCAAAGTTGTCAACGCCCGCGGCTTTCAGGTCAAGCGCGGCGATGATCTCTGCCGCGATAATGCCCTTGGCATCGCACGAACCCCGGCCGTAAATCCACTCGTCGTCTTCGCCGGCGGGAATAAACGGCGGCACGGTATCCATGTGCGTGCTCAGCACCACGTCCGGCCGGCCCAACGTCGCAAACACGTTCGAACGGCCCGGCTCGACAGGCTGCAGCACGGTCTCGAAGCCGTGCTCCTGCAGGTAGCCGGACAGGAATTCGCCGCAGGCTCCTTCGTTGCCGGTAACCGACTCAATGTTGACCAGTGCCTTGGTCAGCTCAAAGAGTTCCTTGGTCTGTTCGCTCATCGTAATGCGACCAAAATCAGACCCGGGCGATGGCATCCGGTTGCCCTGCTTAAACCTTGCCACACGCCTCAAGGAAGAGCCTTGATCTGTACCTTCTGAGGTTTTCCAGGAAGCCGGGCGACTACCAGAACAGCCCATCAACACCGGGAGTATCCTTATGACGGTAGCCCACAAGCGAAACGAGCGTCAAGAGGTTTCATGGCATGGGAGGGCCTGGCGCGGCTTTATGCTGCCACTTGGCGAGGTAAACTCTGCGCGGATCACTGAGGTCAATAGCCCGGCTTGGCCCAACCTCTGGCCCGATCGACGGCGCGGAGCCATCCTTCGTAAAGCACGTTGCGGCGCGATTCCGTCATGGCGGGCTCAAACCTGCGGGCGATTTTGCGCTGCGCCGCAAGTTCTTTCTCATCTTTCCAGAAGCCTGTCGCGAGGCCCGCCAGATACGAAGCTCCGAGCGCCGTGGCTTCCGTGGTGACCGGCCGCTCCACCGGAATGCCGAGGATGTCGGCCTGGAACTGGCACATGAAATCGTTGCGCGCCACGCCGCCGTCGACTCGCAGCGCCTCGGGCCGCACGCCGGTATCTTTCGCCATGGCTTCCACCACTTCGCGCGTCTGGTAGGCAATTGATTCCAGAGCCGCGCGAACAATGTGGTTCCGGTTGCTTCCGCGCGTCAGCCCCACAATCGTGCCACGTGCGTAAGCGTCCCAGTGCGGTGCGCCCAGCCCTACAAACGCTGGAACAAAATAGACACCCCCGGAGTCCGTAACCGCCTGCGCCATCGCTTCGCTTTCGCTGGCATCTTTGATCAGGCCCATTTCATCGCGCAGCCATTGGAGCGCCGCTCCGGCAATAAAGACGCTGCCTTCGAGAGCATAGGTCGCCCGGCCGTTGCGGCTCCAGCCCACCGTAGCCACCAGACCCGAATCCGACCGCGGAACCCTCTCGCCGGCGTTCATCAATAGAAACAGACCCGTGCCGTAAGTGTTCTTCGCGCTGCCTTTCGTGAAGCATTGATGGCCGAAAAGCGATGCCTGCTGGTCGCCGGCCACACCGGCAATGGGAATCCGCCCGCCAAAGATTTCCGTCTCTGTCATCACCCCGCTCGATTCTTTCACCTCCGGCAGCAGCGCCCGCGGAATCCTGAAGTGTTCCAGAATTTCCTCATCCCATTCCAGCGAGTTGATGTTGAACACCAGCGTGCGCGAGGCGTTTGAAACATCGGTGGCATGGACACGCCCACCCGAAAGTTTCCAGATCAGCCAGGCGTCGATGGTTCCCGCGGCGAGTTCGCCGCGCTGGGCGCGCGCCCGAACGCCGGGAACGTTTTCCAGAAGCCACGCGATCTTGGTGCCGGAAAAATAGGCGTCGGTCATCAGGCCGGTTTTGGAGCGCAGGATCTGATCAAAGCCTTCTTCTCGCAGCCGGTCGCACATGGGCGCTGTGCGGCGGCACTGCCACACAATGGCGTGATGGACGGGCTCGCCGGTCGCGCGGTCCCACACCACCACCGTCTCGCGCTGGTTGGTGATGCCGATGGCGGCAACATCTTCCGGGCCGGCCTTCGCTTCGGCCAGCACCTGTTCCGCCACCGCACGCTGCGACTGCCAGATCTCCTCCGCGTCGTGCTCCACCCAGCCGGGCTGCGGGTAATACTGCTTGAATTCCTGACTGGCCGATGCGCACGTCGCACCATCACGGTCAAAAAGAATTGCTCGGGAACTCGTGGTTCCCTGGTCAAGAGCCAGAACGTATTTCGCCATTGAACGCCTCCGGGGAACCCAATCTAAATGAAATTGGCTGGCAAAGCAAATGGACAAAAGAGGTATCTGTTTAACCCGGCGGTTTTCATCCCTGTCGCCGCATCACGCGGGCGAGCGGGACGCTCAGTGATCCGATAGCGCCTGTGGGATCGTCACGAAGAACGATGCGGAGGCGCACGGCGTTGGGCAGGATGGCGAACGGAACCCGTTCGCGGAAGCCCAGTCCTTTGGAAAGATACCTTTTATACGTTTTGGGCTTCAGGTGGAAGTTGATGGCCAGCGAAACGGTATTGAGCGTCTGGCCCTGGGGTCCAAGCTCGTCGGTCACCAGAGTGAGCTTGCCATCCCAATGGCCTTTCCGCTCGGTGAAAGTGACGTCGTGCATATCCACGAGGAAGTGCATGAAGAACGGCCCGCGGGCGGCGCTCTTCTCGTGGCCCTCAGGGAACATCCGGACGGTGAAGCCCACCCCGGTAGCGTCCAGCGGGCTGGCCACGGCGGCCTGGAGCACCGCGTTGCCGTTTGCGGCGGCCTGCTCCTTCCCCGACAGTGCAGCGTAACCGTGCCGGTATTGCAGGCTCAGACCCGGGCGGTCGACCCGGACCGTGATTTTCCGGTACTCGCCATTCCACTGCACGTTCTGCGGATAGTAGGCCAGGACGTAGGTCACTTTCGAATTTTCAACCACCCGGCGGATGGAACCGGCGATGTCATTGGTGTCATAAATAGCCCGGCCGCCGGTGTGGCGGGCGAGCGCCTTCATGGCGGTCACGCCATTGCTGATCAGGTTGAAATCGCCGGTGACAACATTCTCGTGGGCCGATTTGACATTCGAGCTTGCCATCAGCCCCCTCGCGTCCACAGGATAGATCGCCAGGTTTACGTTGTTCAAGGCCTGCACCGTGCGCGCAACCCACGCGTTATGGGGGTGCTGCTCGCCGGCCGAATGGTCAGGACTGTTCGGATGGAGCCCCCGCTCCAGGCTTCCCCACATCGGAAAGCCGCCTGAAATCCAGACCAGATTTTTCCTCCCGGGAAGACCTGCCATGTGGTTGGCGATGGCGATCAGCGCGTCGCTCGTCAATTTCACCCGCTGGGCGGTGTAAGCATCGCGCTCCACCTGGCGCTGGTGTCTCATCGCGGCATTGGCGGCTCCCACCTGCGCCGCAACCGAGGCGACTCCCGGACTGACGGCGGCGTTGCCGAGCTCCGCTTCCATGTTGCCGGTAGGCCCCGCTGCGTTCGCCACGTTGCCGCCGGACCCCTGCTCGGTGAGACCCGTGCCGGGCACGACCTTCGCCATCCTCACCATGGCATGAAGCTGCGTCTCAATCTCCCCCGGGTAGTCCCGCACCGCCTTCAGCAGCGGAGCGATGTCGCTGGTAAAGTCGTGCAGGATCCTCAACCGCGAGCTCAGCACGTAGATGGCAACCCGATCATTGGGCTGGAGGCGTTCAAGGAACCTGACCACCTGCTCCCGCGCGTAAGACTGGTCGCCGGCCGGCGTGTTCAGCGCATCGAGCAGAATCACGGTTACGGACGGCGCCACTTCCCCGGACCGCTCCTGCAGGTTCGAGAAAGTGTCCACCGGCAGCGGCGCGGGAGAGATCGCCGGAGGCCGGTTTACCACTTCACGAAAAACCGTTATGGCTTGCTGCTTTCCATTGTCGAAAACCTTAAAG
>JARRJI010000383.1:0-3261 GCA_037379595.1 Acidobacteriota bacterium
ATTTATTTTGCCTTTCTTCGTGGAAAGCAGGTTCATGCCGAATGCGGGGGAACTATTTGTCCACATGTTGCTTTGGCCCGCGAAAGACGTTCTTATGGCCTGAATATCTCTGGGCTCTCCAAATGCGAGGTCTGACTGAGAGTCCGCAGTTTCGCCATAGCGAAACTGAAAAAGACTTTGTCCTGAAACACGCGTCGTGATACCGTTTCTCAAGCGGCTGTCTTCTTTGTCGTCCAAGAGGCTGGCGATTTGGTGAACGGTGTCTGTTACTTGCGGCATTCAACCGACGTCGGCGGACCTGAGAGGCCAATAGCAGATTTGTCCCGAAGTCCGCACCTCCGCCACCTGAGTAAGCGGGAGCCTCGTGTTCTTGGCTGCACCGACTATTCCGCGGATATTGGAAAGTGCAACTGTTATCGATTACGTGTAGTTATGCGCAGCCTGCCAGCCCAATTAGCGAAGTGTTTTTGCCGTATGTAAGGCAGCCAAGTCATCCGCGTCATAAAATTGTTTATATCAAGCAAAAAAGGGCGAGGTTTTTCCTCGCCCTCTGAAAGACTGCAGTTCTGAGAGCTGGGCGTAGACTATTCCACTAAATAGCACGCCCAGCCGTATTAATTATTTATGGTAAGTACCGTCAGGCTCGCAGTATGTCGGAGTATCCAGGATACGGGCTACTGCAAATGTATCTGCAAAATTAAACCATGATGGAAGCTCACTAATGGTTGCAGTAACAGTTTGGCCTGAATAGATCAAACCGCAGCCGTCAAAATTACTGGTCCAAGTAATTCGTGCATGGGTATCATCGGAAGAAGAGGATATGCCAAATTCATTGTTGCCTTGCAAGAAGGTTATCCCGATAGTCGGGCAAATTTTTGGCATATAGCTTATCCATGAAAAAGAAATATGGAATACTCGGTTCACAGGATCTGATGTAATGCTGAATAGGGCAGTACCGAGATAATCAGAAACCGGCCACGACCAAGTCTTTCCAGTCGTTGCGGTCTCCGCCCCGGCATTAACAGGAACAAACGTATAAGTAACGGGGTCCCACTGAAAATCAACCCAGAAAGTACCTGAAGCATTGATTTCCGGCGCCGAAAGAGCCATATTATGTACCCTGAATGTGGTGCTGTCTGAGACTGTTATAGTAGAATTGGATATATCTGCGTTAATATCCATTGCCCACGCAAAACTTCCGAAAAGTAAAATGAAGAATACGACGAAACAACTCCTTTTCATTTTGATCCCTCCTGAATGTAGTAAGTTTGAAGTTTGAAGTATCCCCTATGCAACTAAAGCCGGTATATTACCTTGTGGTATGCTTTCCATTTCCCCGATTATGACGATTAAGGTATTCATACAACACACCCCCGCGCGCCACTTCCCTTAAAATAAAGTGAACGGAGACGTTAAAATGGAGGTGAACTATCATATCCCCAGTATTGCAAAAGGAACCATCGCAGATTTAAACGACCCCCATAAAACAGCGCTTTCATTTAATGACCCCTATGATTCTCTTGTAACACTTGGCAGCACGAATGTCAAATTAATTCTGCTAGGTAATAGAAAGAGTCCTTGACTACTATCTGGTCCGTAAGGTATAAAATTAACTTATAAAAACGGGGAACACAGCAAGGAGGGAACCTTGTACATAAATACTCACCGGCGAGTCAACATACAATGATTTCTCTTGTTTGCAATAACAGAACAGGCGAATTATACAGCAGCTATATAATATGTCCCTGGGCAATGTTATATTGCACTGTCGGCCTTAAAGCGGGGCATTATTCCTTATTTTTCTCGCCAGCAGACGCGGCAAGACGAAGAAAGCAGGAAGAGATAGAAGAAAGATAAAAAAGAATGTTATGCCTGGGGAAATAAAAGGGGGCAGGCTAGTTTTTCTGTCCTCAACTCCTCCGTTCTTTCTATTAAAGTAGCCTGTCCCCTTTTTTGGCTCTTTTTTGGCGCAATCCATAACGGCAGAGATCTTTGGCCCGTCTGCTTTTCTCCCGCAAGAAAGCTAAAGCGGACGATGGTGTCCGCTTTAGCATCCCACGGGTCAATACTCAGTAAAAAATCTTTAGCGTGTTCCCGTCAATTTCCACCTCAAGCCCTATTAACGACTTGAGAGCGGGCGATGCCGCATAAATAATGCCACGATCAATGGTGAGGGGCGATATTACCCCGGTATTTATCCGGTTTGTCTTTACCGAGAAGAAGTCGCCGAGGTAATCCAATCCGGTAAACCCGCTCAGCGGGACTATTATTTCGTAATCCCATACCTGGCCGTTGATCCCGGTGTAGTTTGTACTGGTAGAGGTGGCCGTAAACTGTGCCAGCTTTTGTGCCCCCAGATAAACATCTCCGGCATAGACAGTGGTCGTTGCTGGATGAGATCCGGTTCCGAAACTGGTTGTTTGAGTATTAGTCCCGGCGACCAGCTGCAGATCAAGCTCTGCGGCAAAGGCTGCGCTCAATCCGAATACTAATAGGCAAAGTGCAATAGCTGTAACCATAAAAAGCTTTTTCATTTTTCCTCCTTACTTCTATTGATATGGTTTGTACCAAAATGGAAAGCGCCCCCTTACTTGATCATTATGCCATGTTACCGCATTTTCTGCACTCCCTTCTACGGCCCTCCCGCGAAAGCTGCGGTAATCCAGTTCGACAATGCACAAAGTATAGCAGTAGACGGATCAGGCAATGTCTATGTCACTGATGCCGGAAATGACCGCATACAGAAGTTTGATCCGGCGAACAATAATGTGGCAGTGCCGACTGTGACAGAATGGGGGATGATATTATTTATGATTCTTGCGGGTCTTGTTTCTTTATATTATTTGAAGAGAATAAAGAGGGCCCTAGAAAAATGAACTCAGTACGTAAGCTTCCCCATTAGGCAGACAGTTTCAAAGTAGAGGTTCCGACATTTTGCTTCATGTATTCTGCGGGTGTCAAATCACCCAGTGCATCATGTGGTCGTTGCTCGTTATACTGGATCATCCACGATAGTGTCAAGAATCTTTCGCACTTTCATCAGGTGACCTCATTCAACCATTTCCGCTTGTACTCCGCACGATATTTCAAATCGCCATAACTACTGGCTTCTGTGAGCTATCAGAGGAAAAATAGGGACAAACCCACTGCTGTCCGGTTAAAACAGCATAGGCTGGAGGTCAGGGCCACGTGCGGCCCAAAGGGTTTCGTATTTGCATGATAGGAGGTCAATAAGGCTTATGCGCTCAAAGACTGTCTCAG
>JARRJI010000384.1:0-4778 GCA_037379595.1 Acidobacteriota bacterium
CTGATCGATTCCAAGACGCCGGTCAAGAACGATGCCAGCACTTCGCATGACATGTCCCCGCTCGCCAGCGAACGCCAATGGAGGCACGAAGCTGAAACCAACGTGCTGAACCGGCTGCAGAAAGGCGGCCTGCTGGCGCCGCCGGGACCCGTGGATAAAGTGCTTGAGACGGTGGTGAACAATCTTGTGGTCACCAACCACCTGGACAACCTGCCTCCGATTCATTGCCGGGTGATGATGACCTACCCCCTGGAATCCTTTACCGTCGGCGACACCATCGTGGTGAGCACCGGCCTGATCGACGTGCTGCCCAATGAAGCCAGCTTGGCCATGGTCCTGGCTCACGAACTGGCGCACATCGCGCTTGGAGACTCCGTCAACACCAAGTACGCCTTCTACGACCGGATGATGGTATCGGACAATCAGCTTCTGGCGAAGTTCGACTTCGCCCACAGCAAGCAGGATGAGGACGCCGCCGACAAGGAGGCTATCAAGCTCCTTGAAAACTCACCCTACAAAGATAAGCTGGGCGAGGCTGGGCTGTTCCTGAAGGCTTTGGCCAACATCGCCCCGAACACACCGAACCTTTTCGGCGCACACCTGGGCAACCGGATGATCGACAGCCACCACCAGCTCCAGATGGCTCAACTGCTGCAAGGCGCTCCCAATCTCGAGCCCAATTCCATCAAGCAGATCGCCGCCCTGCCGCTCGGCGCGCGCATCAAGGTGAATGCCTGGAACGACAAGATCAGCCTGATGAAGTCCGGCCCGGTCAACCTGATCTCAGCCAAAGATAAGATGCCTTTCGAGGTTACGCCACTTTTCCCCTACCTCACCCCGTACCGTTCCGGTCCGAAGCAGGCACAACAGGCACAGCGCTAGCCTCAAGGACCACTGTTGCATCCACTGCGCTGGCGAGGGTCGGAGTCCGACGGCTTGATCCGGAGCAGGTCCAGGACCCAACCTCGCTGGCCGTATGTGTAGCCTCTTGGTCACACAAACTCTACCGTTCGGAATGGGGAAATTCTGTTTCAGAAAAGCTCCGGTTTGCTTTTCGGTTTGTTTTTGGCGGTCTTTTATTTTCAATAGAATGGCTAGCTTTGTTTTCGGTTTGTTTTCGGTTTGATTTTTTGGCCCTTCCTTTATTTTCAAGAACATCGCCAGCTTTGTTTCTGCTTTGTTTCCGGTTTGTTTTTTTGGAAGATCCTTTGTTTTCAACAACTCTCCCGCTTTGTTTTTTGAAAAAGCATTCTTTTTGCTATTTTGGCGGGGCAAAACAGGCTTGAGATGCTATTTCGAGAGGATTTTTCCGCCGTATTGTAGCCTATGCATGGCATCTTGTTCTTCGGGCACCTTTGACGCCCTCGGGTCGCCTGCTTTTTTGCATTCTCGATGCCTCGGGGCGGCCTCGGCTTTCTGCCCGTACAAAGGCCGCCATGGACGGCATCAAGCCGATATCAAGCCTAGCACGGTAGCGTAGCCTAGTCAAGTTTTTCCAGCAGGACTGTTCTTGTTCCTGGCCGTGTGCACATACAGAAAACCCGTCGAGGTCCCCGAGCGCGGCAGGCGGGTGCTTTACTGTTCCTTGCCGACCTCTGTCCAGAGTGCGGCGGCGACGAGCCGCCAGCCTCTGGGCTTCCAGCCGGAGGCTTGTTTGAAGCGGGCATTGGACACTCGATGCGAGCGCGAGAGGTAACTCCAGACGTTGCCGAAAGTCGCTTTCCCCAGCGCGCCCGGAAACCGGAACGGCTTGGGGACCCGAACGGCATCGGCCAGCGAGTGCAAATAGTCTTCGAAGGTGACGGGATTTTCGTCGACGACGTTGTAGACCCCGGCGGCCAGATTGAGCGACGCCAGAACGGCCGTGCCCGCATCGGGGATGTAAATGGAAGAGACATAGTGGGAGCCCGGACCGGGCTGAACCAGCAGGCGCCGGCTCATCATGCTGATCACGTCGGTTGTCATCTTTGACTCGACGCCGTAGAAACCGCCGAAGCGAAGAACAATCCCGCGCCCGCCGGATTCCGAGAAGCGCGCCGCCTCCTTTTCGCCGTCGAGGGCGGAGCGCAGGACCTGGCTTTCTCCGTCGTCGGTGGGAGCGTCTTCGGCGATCCACCGGGTACCGCCGTCGGCATAAACAAACGTAATCGATTCGTGAACGTAGACCCGCACGCCTTCCGCAATGGCGGCATCCACCAGGATGCGGGCGCCCTCGGTCCGCAGGAGATTAGTTTCCTCCCACGCGCCACGATCGCGCATCTTCCCGATGGATGGAATCTTGGTAGTCAATCGCAGGACGGCCTCCGACCCGGCCACGGCGTGGCGCACTTCCTTCGGGTCGTAAAGGTCTACCTGGACTGGTTCGGCTCCCAGGCCGCGCACCCGTTCAGCCTTTTGGGTAGTTCGAGCTGTTGCGCGAACCTCATGCCCGGCCTCGACCAAAGCTCTTAAACTTGCCCTTCCCAGAACACCGGTTCCACCAGCAACAAAGATTTTCATGGTTTTCTCCAGCGTGTTCGGTCTTCAAGGTGCCTGAAAAGTTACTTGCAGGGATGGCAGACCGCGCAGCCCTCATCCGACGGGCTCCAGCCCCTTCTAGGCTAATGGTACGAGGCTAAAGGCCATAAGACAAGTGCCTATTGGCAGCGCCATTGGGCCATGCCGGATCGGGAATCGATCGAATCTTCGCAGGCGCGGGCACTCTCCTGTTGTTGCGCGAAACGATCTGGCGCCGGTTGATCGCCTGCCTGGTCAGCTTTGCCGTGGGAACCCTTCTGGGAGGCGCATTCCTGGGGCTGCTGCCGGAGGCGCTGGAGGGGCGGAAAGCCTGCCGGTCTTTTCCACGGTGCTTGCGGGGCTGGTCGTCTTCTTCATTCTTGAAAACTGGGTGCTGTGGCGGCACTGCCACGATCCTGAATGTCCCAGGGACAGGGTGGCCGGCGAGCTGATTCTGAGGGGCGATGCCATTCATAATTTCTTCGACGGCATTGTGATCGCGGCCTCCTTTCTGTCGGCTCCCGCGCTCGGGGTTTCGTCGGCACTTGCGGTGGTGGCGCATGAAGTCCCACAGGAGGTGGGTGACTTTGCCATCCTGCTGCACAGCGGGTACGGAAAAGGAAGGGCGCTCGGCTATAACCTGTTGTCCAGTGCCACAACGCCGGTGGCCGCGGTCATCGCCTACTTTGCGCTTTCTGCCCTTCAACCCGTTGTGCCCTACGTGCTGGCCATCTCGGCTGCAAGTTTTCTTTACATCGCCATGAGCGACCTCGTGCCCAGCCTTCACCGCGTGATTTCCGTGCGCAAGGCTGCCGGCCAAGTAGCGTTTATTGTCGCCGGGATTCTGACGATGGCAACGATCCGGACGATTGCGCACGGATAGGGCGATCTGGGGATCTTTCGAAAGCTTATCAGGGAAGAAACTCGGGGCTTTCGGCCCGCTGAGCGTTGACCACCGGGGCCGCCTTGCGCGTCAGGATATGGCCGAGGAGGGCGCCGTAGGCGAGATTGGAGATCCCGATTTCAAACCCGTGAGCCAGCCGCACATAGCCGGGCAGATAAGGACTGTGCAAAAGCAAGGGAGCAACGCCGGCCAGGATGGGAAAAGACAGACCCAGCGCAGCCGCCGCCCTGCCGCGTTTGCCCTTCATGCCGTGCACAACCGCCAGCCCCGCGGCGACGTACACCAGGCCGCGGAAAATCTCCATTTCGATGATGGTGGCGGGGTCGGGCACCTTGATTCCGGCATAGAAATCTTTGACAAAAGGAAACGTGGCCATGCCGGCAATGAAGTAACACAGCACGTAAAGCAGATCGCCAAGCACGATGCGCCCAACCCAACCGGCCGCGGAACGCGGGACGAGAGGTTTTATCTCTTCCTGTTCAGCAGCATTCCAGTAACTGAGAATCAAGACCAGCAGCGGCGAGAAAATCAGGGCTGTGCAAAAGCCCGCTGCCATCAGCCGGAAAACTTCATGGGCGCTCAGCCCGACCTTGAATATCAGGGTTTCGTCCAGAGTGTTCAGGTAATTGATTCCGAAATAAAGAATGAAGAGAGTTGCCGAAAGTCTCCATCCGTACTGGTCTGAGCTTGCAGCGACGAGCGCGAGCGCCAGAACCACCAGAAGACTGGAGAGAGCGGGAAGCCCCAGCCTCGTCGTGAATGGCACATCGCTCCAGAAGTGGCTCGAAACGGACTGCAAGCCAAGCAAGAGCACCATTGCACCGGCAATGCGCAGGGGCAGGTTGAACGCCTTCATGGGTTGCTCTCTCACCACAGCGATGGGGCCGGCGGTGCTGGCCAGCCCCATCCTTCAATCCAGCAACTCCATTTTAAGACACGGGCTTGATTTCGCGAACCCAGATGTTGCGATAGCGCACCGGGTTGTGATGGTCCTGGAGAAGCAGCGGTCCGACACTGCCCACGTCCGGCTTGTAATGCGGAAAGATGCGGTGCCCGGTGGAACCCCAGATTTCCGTGTGGTTCTGCACCAGCACGCCGTTCTGGAAAACCGTGATGTAAGCGGGCATATGGACTTCGCCGCCCTGCCAGATGGCCGGGGTGAAGGCGATGTCGTAGGTCTGCCATTCGCCGGGCCGCCGGCAGGCGTTCACGAGCGGCGGGTGCTGGCCGTAGATCCCTCCGGCCTGGCCGTCGGGATAGGTGATGTTGTGGTAGTTATCAAGCACCTGGACTTCATACTGGCCCTGCAGGAAGACGCCGCTGTTGCCGCGCCCCTGGCTCGATCCGTGGGGAGGCGTCGGCTCACTCCACTCCACGT
>JARRJI010000385.1:0-875 GCA_037379595.1 Acidobacteriota bacterium
AGCCTTTCGCCGTATTCCCCGCCAAAGACCCAATCTTCCAGGTTTGTTTCTGTGATCGGGAGTTCGGAATCCGGCGAGAAGTGGATAGAAGCGCCTGACGAGAGCAGCAGCTCGCGCGGTCGCATGCGGACCAGCTCTTCCATCAGCCGCTCGCGCCTGCCTTCCCCGCTGATTTCAGTCACGCGAAAATCTCCTGTTGAAAGGTCGGCAAAAGCCAGCCCGATGGAACCATCGGATTCGGCCACCGCGGCCAGATAGTTGTGATCTCTCGGCTCCAGAACCTGGGCTCCCGTGGCCGTGCCCGGTGTCACAACCTGCGTGACTTCACGATTGACCAGTTTCTTGGCTTTGCGGGGATCTTCGACTTGGTCGCAAATGGCCACCCGATAACCACGCCGGATCAGCTTGGAGATGTATCCCTCGGCGGCATGATAGGGAACGCCGCACATCGGCACCGCAACCCCTCTTTCCTTGTTTCGGGACGTGAGGGTGATCTGCAGTTCCTTGGAGGCGACGATGGCGTCTTCAAAGAAGAGCTCGTAGAAATCTCCCAGGCGGAATAGCAGGAGCGCATTCGGGTAGCGTTCCTTGATCCCGTTGTACTGGCGCATGAGTGGGGTGGAGAATTCGCTCATGAGAATGATTGGCGGGGGCTATTATACCGTGCCATGGGTTCAGCGGTACAAGCGACTTTTTCGTGACTTGAAAATCAGGCTGTTACGGGGAGCCGGCCGGACGCAGCACGTGAATGTCCGGGAGTTGGCGGTACTTCTGATTAAAGTCCAGTCCATATCCCACGACAAAAACATCAGCAATCTCAAATCCCACGTAGTCCGCGCGCACAGGAAGGATGCGCCGAGACTTTTTGTCCAGAA
>JARRJI010000385.1:881-4115 GCA_037379595.1 Acidobacteriota bacterium
GACTTTTTGTCCAGAAGGGTGACAACGCGCAGGCTGCGGGGTTTGTGGACCGAGAGAACCTCTTCAAGGTACTTGAGCGTACGCCCGGTGTCGAGGATGTCCTCGACAATCAGAACTTCCCGGCCTTTGATGCTCGTGTCCAGGTCTTTGGTGATTTTCACTTCACCCGACGACTGCGCGCCGGACCCGTAGCTGGTGATCCCGAGGAAATCGACGGTCACATCGATCTCGATGTGGCGGATGAGGTCGGCCATAAAAACCCAGGCGCCCTTGAGAATGCCGACCAGATGGGGAACGCGGCCGTGGTAATCCCTTGTGATTTCAGTAGCAAGTTCGCGCACCCGCTGCTCAATGTCGTATCTCGAGAGCAGGATTTCCGGTGCTTGATCCAGCGTGCCCTGATCCATTGGGTCTCTCCTGGCCGTTGACGGCGCTCCTGAGCCTCTGCTAAAGTATTTTATTCATTGCTTTTGCAAAGGAGATTTTGTGGCAAATCATAAGTCCGCTCTAAAGCGTCTTGCACAGACGCGCAAACGAACCGAACGGAACCGTGCTGAGCGCACGCGGGTGCGGCACCAGATCCGCGAGCTTCGCCAGGCGCTGGACGCCAAGGACAAGGCGCGCGCTGAAGCCCTGCTGAAACCGACTCTTTCCATGCTGGACCGCATGATCCAGAAGGGAATTCTCCATGGAAACACGGCGGCACGCTACAAGTCGCGGCTGAATCTGCGCTTCAATTCCCTTTCCTGAGGGCTTCTTCAAACCAGCAATGTCTCTTCCCAGGTTTTGGCCGGATGTCGCCATTGAGCGGTGAGCCCTGTCTCAGAGGTTTGCCCGCTCCAGACTTGCTTTCGGGACGACTGTGATCTGCCAAACCAGAAACTCCAGCAGAATCGTCGAATCTTTCCACGAGGATTTGATTCCAAGATCGGCCTGGTGAACCAGCGTCAGCGCTTTGAGCAGTTCCTCTTGCGTGTAGCGGCGCCGCGCTACCGGAGCAATCTCCCACGTTGCGTAAGGATTTGACCGCCGGCCCCACGAGCCGCCTCCGTAGCTCGCCTTCCCGCTGGACTTCAAAGCCTGCCGGAACAAATCGCCGATGCACCACAGCAGCAGCGTTTCCGCCACCTTGCTGGCCACCAGCGAGCGCAGAAACTGCAGTGCTTCCGCGCACTGCCGCTCGGCGATGGCGCGCAGCATCTTGCCGATTTCATGCTCCTCCTGGAAGGAAGCGATCAGTTGCAGGTCGGCCGGTTCCAGGCGCGTCTTCCCTTCCATTGCGGTGATCAGCTTCTCGAGCTCGGTGCGCATCCAGACCAGGTTCACGCCCTGCGGATTGGGATCGCGCGACGAGCTGCCGGGCAGGAACCTGGCTGCGATCTCTTCCGCCAGTTCGGCGTCCACTTCCACTCCCGAGCGGTGCAGGAATTCCTTTGCCCATGCCGCCGCCTGCCGTATGGAAAGCGGGCGCATCTCGACTACCGAGGTCTTCTTCTCCAGTAACTGAATGAACTTGCGGCGCCGGTCGGGCTCTACGGCGGAGAAGACCAGCGTGGCAAACGGCGAAGGCCTTTCGAGGTATGCGCTGAGGGCCGCGGTGTCATTGTCGGCGGCGTGCTTGAAGTCGTTGGTGTCGGAAATCAGAAAGAAGCTGTGCCCGCCCATCATGGGCATCTGCTTCGCGCCTTGCAGCTCGCGCTCAAGCTGGCCGGGCTCGAACTCGATCTCCGCCAGGCACCAGGCGCGAGACTCCTCGGGCACGGCGGCGCGAACGGCCTCGCGGCACTCCTGATGCAGGAAGCGGTCCGAGCCGCGATGGAAGTACGCAGCAGCCGGACTGCCTTTGCGAAGCGCCGCAATGAACTCTTCAGGACCCATATCGCTTTTTGGGAGAGCCTCGAAACCTCAGGCTACAATTCAGTTTACTTGGAATCGGCAAGGATTGTAACTGCGAAGATCAGCGACAAGGCGAGTGTAAATTCTGCTCACTGTGCGCGAGGTGAACAATTTTGTGCAAAACGCCCCAAATCTGACGGCCCGAAATCTTGCTAAGTTATGCTAAATCAACAAGATAGAATTTTGAGAAGAAATTCGCCTCAAAATCCCATGCGTCCCATTTGAAGGTGGCTCTTTGGTATCTAGCCTAGATCACTGATCTACTTCCTTCTGATCCCACACCGCAGATTCCCCTGGCTTCGTCTTCCTGAACGAACGTTGCAGCCGGGCCCTCATGCGGCTACAATTCGTGCCATGAACCGCTTAACATACGTCAGGCTCCTATGCTTATCGATTCTATTGAGTGCCGTGTTTGCCGGCGGCGGCTTTGCTGCGACAACCAACAACTTTGCCGGGAACTGGGTCCTGAAGCTTGGAAACCGCGTGCTGATGGCCGTGGTGCTCGAGCCCGCACCGGGGTCCGCGGGGAGCTTCACGGGGTGGCTGGCTCGTCCCCGGCATTTCAAGTCGTCCGGAGCGGGCGAATTCTTCTCAGGCATCCAGGGTCCCGTCGTCCGTTACCCCATCGTCCAAAGCAGCGCCACGGGGAATTGCCTGGCGTTCACCACCCGGAACCCTGCCGACAAGACCGACCGGGACCATTTCCGGCTCTGCCTGGGCGCGCCGGGACACGCCACGCTGGGAATCGACACGCCGACCATCGAGCCCTTGCCGCTGGCCCGCGTCAAGGGACCCGTGACGGTCGCCACCGATTGGAACAGTGCCCGCACCTATTTTCAGGACGAGACCAGCGTTTCAAACCCGGAGATGCGGCGGATTTTCGAGGCCGACCAGAAGGACCGGCAGGGGGCCTTCGGCAAAATTGACTGGGCGATGGTCAGCATACGGGACGCGGCCCACCGCAAACAGGTGCGCCAACTTCTTGCAGAGGGCAAGCTCCACACCGGGAAGGATTTCCTGCGGGCGGCTTTCATCTTCCAGCACGGAGGCACGCCGGACGATTACCTGCTGGCCCACACGCTGGCCATGATCGCCGTGGCGCGGGGCGAGGGCGATGCCATCTGGATTGCCGCCGCCTCGCTGGACCGCTACCTGCTCTCGATCCACCAGCCCCAGATCTACGGCACCCAGTTCATGACCAAGCCGGACGGGCAGGCCACCCAGGAACCCTACAATCGCCACCTGATCTCCGACGCCCTCCGCCATGACCTCGGCGTTCCCTCCCAGGCCGAACAGAAGGTGCAGGAGAAACAGTACGAAAAAGGCGGCGGGAAATGA
>JARRJI010000386.1:0-3231 GCA_037379595.1 Acidobacteriota bacterium
GCTTATGGGTCTTCTCTCGCTTGCCATCGGCTACGGATACTGGCACGCGCACAATCGGACCTGGCAAACGATGGTGTTTACGACGCTCACATTGTCGCAGATGGCGAACGTTATGGCCATCCGCTCGGAGCGCCGGTCGCTGTTTGCGATCGGCCTGTTGTCCAACAAGGCCTTGCTGGGCGCGGTGAGCCTGACCGTTGTCCTTCAGCTTGCCCTAGTTTATGTGCCGTTCCTGCAGTCAATTTTCAAAACTGTTGCGCTGCCGGTTCCCGACCTTGTCCTCACTGTGGTTGTGAGTTCGATCATTTTCTGGGCGGTCGAACTGGAAAAGTGGTCCATGCGGCGGCAGACGAGGGCTGCATAGATGCTCATCTGGGTCCAATTCCTGATCTGCACAATTGTGATCGTGTTCAGCGGATCGCGTCTGTCCCATTACGGGGATGTGATCGCGGAAAAAACGGGGATGGGGCGGACGTGGATTGGTGTCGTTCTCATGGCTTCGGCAACTTCATTGCCTGAGCTTTTCACGGGCATCAGTTCCGTAGCCATTTTCAATTCGCCGAACATTGCCGCGGGAGACGTGCTGGGAAGCTGCATGTTCAACCTCCTTATCCTGGCGATGCTCGATGTTCGACTCAAGGTAGCTCCGATATCAACCCTGGCGCACCAGGGACAGATCCTGACGGCGTCTTTCGGAGTTCTGCTTCTCGGCCTGACCACCATCAGCCTTCTGGCTGGCAGGACCATTCCGACCTTGGGCTGGATCGGCGTCTACAGCCTGGTGGTCCCGCTGGTTTACTTGGCAGGGATACGGATCGTGTTCATCTACGAGAGAAGGAGGATAGCCGAGTTCCTGAGTGAGGTCAAAGACGAGGCTCGCTACGAGGGTGTTTCAAGGCGTGCCGCCTACCTGCGGTTTACGTTCTACGCCGTCATTATCGTCGTTGCCGCCACCTATCTTCCTTACGTGGCCGACCAGCTTGCTGAGATCACCGGACTCGGCCAGACCTTCGTCGGAAGCATTCTGGTGGCGCTGTCAACTTCTCTTCCCGAAATCGTTGTATGCAAAGCGGCCCTTCAAATGGGCGCGGTTGACCTGGCGGTCGGCAACGTTCTGGGGAGCAATCTCTTCAACTTGCTCATCCTGTCGATCGACGATATGTTTTTCCTCAAGGGTCCGCTCCTCAGCTCTGTCTCCAGTTCGCACGCTGTGACGGCCTGCGCCGCCATGACCATGACAGCTATCACCATGATCGCCCTGATGTATCGCTCGAAAAAGCGAATCCTGTTCTTTTCATGGGATTCACTCGGGGTCTTTCTCGTCTATGCGCTGACCGTCGTGATACTTTTCCTGAAACGTTAGAAGTCTAATGCGCCACGTTGCGGACGCCCCAGCCCGCGGCGGCACGTTCCTTCTGGGCAAGAGGGAAGTCTGCTTCGGTGGCGACAACACGCGGGAGGCGCCAACCGATCAGCCATGGTCGCGCCGCCGATGCGGCCGCAATGTGAGATTGGCCGGAGATCAAAGGGCTTCGTCACCTCGCTGGTTGTCTCGGATCCGAATCGCTTCATTGATGTCCGAGAGAAATATCTTGCCATCTCCAATCTTGCCGCTCCTTGCCGCCTTGATGACGGCTTCCGCCGCCGGTTCGGCAAGAGCATCCGGCAAGACCACCTCCAGCTTGAGCTTGGGAAGCAGATCGACGGTATACTCGTGGCCGCGGTAGATTTCCGAGTGGCCCTTTTGTCGTCCATGGCCACGCACCTCGCTCACGGTCATTCCCTGAATACCAATCTCATACAATGCTTCCTTAACCGCGTCCAGCTTCGATGGTTGAATCACAGCTTCAAGTTTTTTCATATTCATCAGCCCTTTCTTCTGACTTCCTGACAATATTGGATTAGGTCCAGCCTGTCCCCTTGGATTGATCCTCACGAAACTGAAAATCTGCAGAACCTTATGGTTCAGATGAAACACTTTCCAGACCGGCCGCGCCGGCCGCCCCAGCGGTCACTTCCGCTGCTTCTTTTTGACCGAAACAAAAACTGAGCAAGGGTGGCGTTACTAGCGTCGTGGCCAGAACCAGAACGATCACAAGCGAGTAGATTTCCGACGAAACGATACCTGCTGCCCAACCGATATTTGCCGTGATCAGCCCCACTTCACCCCGTGGGATCATTCCCACGCCTACAATCAATCCATCGCGGCCTGAAAAGCCGTTGAGCCAAGTACCCAGTCCGCATCCAAGCACTTTGCCGAGGATTGCGATGACCAGGATTAGAAAGAAGAAACCGACATGGCCACCCAGAGCCCATGCATTGATCTCGAGACCGATGGAGGCAAAAAAGAGCGGTCCAAAGAAAGAATTGGTCATCGAGCGTATTTCAGAAACGACTTCTGCGTGTGCATCAGGGCTCGCTGCGATGAATAGCCCCGCAAGATACGAACCTGTGATCGCCGCCATTCCCCCGCCATACTGCGCCAGGAACGCAAACAGAAATCCGATAGCCAGAGCCGCTGCAAGAGACGTGTGCTCCACCTTAAAATGCCGTGCAACCCTGAAGGAAAGCCGAATCAGCCGCGGGCCCAGCAAGAAAGCGAAAAGGAAGAAAACCACCATCTGGACAAGCGTCCAGCCAAAGCTCGATAGCGCGGAACCTCCTGAATGCATCTCGGCCATATGCGATTCCGCGGCAATCACCAGAGACAGAACGAGAAGTCCCAGGACGTCGTCAATCACTGCCGCCGCCAGGATGGTGGCGCCGGCTTTTGACCGGAGCTGCTTGAGGTTCATCAGCGTCTGGGCCGTGATGGAAACGCTTGTGGCCGTCAGAATGGTTCCGATAAAGATGGCCTCGCGCCAGGCGAAGCCCAACTCGTGAGCGACAAAAGTGCTCCCGACAAACGGCAAGACCACCCCTCCGCAGGCCGCCCAGAAAGCCGGTCCAAAGGCTCTCTTCATTGCGCTGACGTCAGTTTCAAGGCCAGCCAGGAACATCAGGACAACAACGCCAACCTCGGCCAGCACATTAATGAAGGCAGAGAGGGAGATGTGAGCGTTGCCACCCACAGGTCCGGAGACGGCGAACCAGTGAAACTTCCAGACGTTGATGAACGTCGGCCCCAGCACCACTCCCGCCAGAAGTTCGCCCAAAACGGCAGGCAGCCCGATACGGGCGGTCAGGCCGCCAGCGACCTTGGCCAGCAGGATGAGCAGGGCAAGAAAAAAG
>JARRJI010000387.1:0-5594 GCA_037379595.1 Acidobacteriota bacterium
TTTTGAAGATAACGCGGAATTCGGCCTCGGCATGCGCCTGGCCGTTGACAAGCAGGCCGATTACGCCCGGTATCTTGTGGGTCAGCTTGCCGGAAATCTGGGCGAAGAACTGGCGGCCCAGGTTCTTTCAGCCGACCAGATCACCGAAGAGGACATCGCCAAACAGCGCGAGCGAGTGCGGGCCCTGAAGGAAAAGTTGAGCGGACTCGATACCCGCGAAGCGCGCGATCTGTTGAACGTTGCTGATCTGCTGGTGAAGAAAGATGTTTGGATTGTGGGAGGAGACGGCTGGGCTTATGATATCGGCTACGGCGGCCTCGATCACGTGCTGGCCTCCGGCAAGAACATTAATGTTCTTGTGCTCGACACCGAAGTATATTCAAATACAGGCGGCCAGATGTCCAAAGCGACTCCGCGCGCTGCCGTCGCCAAATTCGCCGCCGGCGGCAAGGAGACCCGCAAGAAAGATCTGGCGATGATGGCCATGACTTACGGCAACGTTTACGTGGCATGCGTGGCGATGGGTGGAAACGATACGCACACGATCAAGGCCTTCCTTGAAGCCGAAGCGTACGACGGCCCCTCGCTGATCATTGCCTACAGCCACTGCATTGCCCACGGTTACGACCTGGCCTTCGGCCTGGAACAGCAGAAAGCCGCTGTCCTTTCCGGCTACTGGCCTTTGTTCCGCTACAATCCGGCGCTGGCCAAGGAAGGCAAAAATCCGCTGCACATTGACTCCCGGCCGCCCTCGATTCCACTTGAGAAATATGTTTACAACGAAACTCGTTATACTATGCTGGTCAATGCCCGGCCGGAAGTTGCAAAGCAGGCCCTGAAGCTTGCTCAGGAGGACGTGCGAGCCCGGTGGGAACTTTACGAGAAATGGGCGGCATCACCGGCAGCTGAAGTTGCGAAGGAAGTGAAAAAATGACAGATCTCGGCACAACTTACCTCGGATTTGAATTGAAGACCCCGCTCGTTGCCTCAGCCTCGCCGCTGTCGGAGGAGATCGACAACCTCCGGCAGTTGGAAGACGCCGGAGCCGGAGCCGTTGTTCTCCACTCGCTGTTCGAAGAGCAGATTATTAAGGAAAGCGAAGACCTGCACAAGGGCCTCTCAGCCGGCACCGAAAGTTTCGCCGAATCTCTGACCTACTTGCCGGAGGCCAATCAGTACAAGCACGCTCCTGATTTCGGTGCGGTGGGCAGCGTGCCGGATATGACGCGTTACAATCGCGGGCCCGAAGGCTACCTGGAACATGTTCGCCGTGCAGCGGAAGCGGTCAGTATTCCCGTGATTGCCAGCCTGAACGCCACCTCTCCCGGCGGCTGGGTGAAGCATGCCCGGAAAATTGAAGAAGCCGGAGCTTCGGCCCTCGAACTCAATATTTACTTCTTGCCCACCGATCCGAATGTCTCCGCTTCGGAAATCGAAAAGACGTATTGCGATCTGGTCAGCCAGGTTAAGAACACGATTCGTATTCCTGTTGCGGTGAAGCTGGGGCCCTTCTTCAGCGCTATGGCGAATTTCGCCCGGCAGCTCGACAAGGCCGGCGCTGATGCTTTGGTGCTTTTCAACCGCTTTTATCAACCTGATCTGGACCTCGAGAATCTGGAAGTTGTTCCCACCGTGAATTTAAGCACCTCCCAGGAACTTCTGCTGAGATTGCATTGGGTCGCCATCCTTTACGGCCACATCCGGCCCGACCTGGCCATCACCGGAGGAGTGCATAATGCAGAGGATGTGCTGAAGTCCATGATGGCCGGCGCGCGCGTCGCGATGATGACCTCCGCGCTGCTGCGGAACGGCATCGGCCACCTGGACCACTTGCGCAAGGATTTGATCCGATGGATGGAAGAGCACGAGTATGAGTCGGTCCGGCAGATGCAGGGCAGCCTGGCCCTGCGATCGGTTGCGAACCCGGCTGCATTTGAGCGGGCCAACTATATGCGCGTGCTCGGTTCTTACAGACTTCACTCTTTCGGCCCCTGGCGAATGGGGATGACAAACGGAGAATGAAGCACTTTTGGCGCCCCGCAGATTCTGGTTCGTTGACGAGGCGATGCCATAAGGCCTGAAAGCTGAAGTGACGAAGGGGAATTTGAAAGGGAGGTGGCCGGTCATGCGTATTTTTTATGCTTTGGGCATATGCCTCTTTCTGTTGATCCCTGGAGTTTCCTGGGCACAGGAAACTCCGCCGCAGCAAGGCAAGCAATCGACCCAGACAACAAAGCCTTCAACCGCAGCACCATCGGCGGCGGCGCCACACCCGCTGGTCATTACAGCGGAAGAGAAAGCTCGCAAGAATCCCTTGAAGTTCACCGAGGAAACGGTGGCGAAGGGGAAAAAGCTGTACACGACGCAATGCGCCATGTGCCACGGGAAAACCGGTGATGGCAAAGGCGAGATTTCACCAAGCCGGACACGTTGGCCGGACGAACCGATGGCGAACTGTTCACCATCATCAACAAAGGTACAGGCTCGATGCCCGAAGAGGGGGACAGGCTGAAGACAGACCAGGCCTGGGAACTGGTTAACTTCTTGCGCTCGCTGGAAGGTAAGACACCGGCGAAGTCCGCCAAGACTGGTGCTTCCGCACATCATCGTTAAACAGTTTTCAGAACCTCGCATCAGAGGGAAACTTAGCGCTGCTATCCGTATCGGCCCCGCCGGCACGCCGCTGACCAGAACGTTTATGCGCGATGCCAGGCACCTCGAACCGGAATTGAAACTCCAGAGGTCTCGCACAGGTTCCAGGCCCCACTGTCATGTCGAACGGGACGGACAACCGGCCCGGTTTCCACACATCAGCATGCAACGTTTGCCGGAAACGCCGAATACCACTGTGCTTGAAAAGTGAGCGTCGCCGCGCGCGGACCTGTGCGGATGTCCGGACGGAAGTGGAGTGCTGCCGAAGAGAAGGCTTTCCTAACCGATTTTTCGCATCACCCGGGGCGTGAGCCACCAGATGAGTTTTCCGGGAGGACGAGGCGGAAATTTATCGAAATCGATCCGGCAGCATCCTCCCTTCTTGAACTGAAAATTGGCCCGGGCGTTGCCGATCAATTTCGCCACACCGTCGCTCAGGTCGGGTTCGTGCCCGACCACCAGAACCCCGCGGTGACCCTCCCGCTTGCCCAGAGAGTTCACCAACGCCTGCAATGAACCACCTGGCTTGAGGTGATCCGAGAATTCCACCTGGATGCCAGGGCCTATGACTACAGCAACAATCGCGGCCGTTTCGGCAGCTCGAACCAGCGGGCTGCTGATGACGGAGTCGACGCAAAGCCCCAGGCGGAACAACCCTCTGGCAACGCCCCTCAATTTCTTCTTTCCCCCGGGCGTCAAAGGGCGTTTTGTGTCGTCAGGGAAATTCGGATCGCCGCGTGCCACCGCGATCCCGTGTCGCATCACATAGAGTTGGTATCCCTGGGCTTCTTTGCTTTGTGCAGTGTCACGAGGAGGCATGATTCTCTCTTTGAAAAGCGATAGAGTTCCTGAGCCTGGGTTCAGGTCGCAGAGTCTTCAGTTTCAGAGGGCCAGAGCCGGTCAAATTCATGCTGGTACGCCAGAACAAGTTTCGGATCTCTGATGATCAGCATGTGATCGTAGTTTTTCTCCTCCGATTCAATCGTCCAGTTATAGCTTCCGGTCAGCAGGACATGGCCGTCGAGAACGGCAAATTTGTGGTGTAATTTGGATCCTTTCTTCTTTCGCCCGTAGATTGCGTGAAAAGGGACCGAATTCTCAGCCAGGAGTTCACGCGTGGCCGAAGTTTTCTCGTACTTGTTCCGGTCGACCAGGAGGCGAACCTGAAGCCCCCGGTTTCGCGCCTCTCCCAGGGCCCGGGCAAGCCGTGGGTTCGTGATCCGATACACCGCGGCGTCGACTGAGGTATGGGCCTGCTGAAGAAGCTCCTCAATCGCGCTGGCAACGGAATGTTCTGAAGTGAACAACGTCTCGTTTGCGAGTTCCAACATAGGCCTCTATTGTATTTACGGGGTGGGTCGGATTCAAGGACAGCGCGACAAGGTTTACTTGCCAGAAGCCTGTCCTTCCGGCCGACGCCTAAGATTCACGTGCCGCCGCGGCGCAGAAGATAGAAACAGCGCCGCCCGGCATCGTCCTCGTTTTCCGTGAAGAACGCATCCACACGGTACCCTTTCGAAAAGTAAGACAGAAAAATGTCGCGCGTCTGAAGACGCCAGCGCCTTGCAAGCGACAGGGCCTCGGTTCGCATCCGGTCCGTATGGGCGGGAACTTCAACCAGCAAATGAGACTCGCGATGGTCAAGATCGATCTTTCGGTTAACAAGAAATCCATGGCTGTCGCTGCTGGGCGCGTTGATTCTTGGAGCCGCCGGGACTTGCCTGTTTGTCCCTGGGCTGGTGAGATGCCGCTCGGTTTTCTTCGATGCAATCTGCCAATTCACAACAAACCGGTCGCTTGGTAGTCCTCGTTCGATTGCGCTGGGAAAGCGCCCGTAGCAATCTACGATGTATTCTTCCACGCGTGCCCCGAGCTTGGTCAGGTTCAGGCTGGCGTTTCGGCTTTGGAGAGGATCGTAGGTCCAGCAGATCGACTTGATTCCCTGGCGGAGGGCGAGGTCACGGTGAGTGAGTTTCAGGCGAAGTCCGAGACCCTGGCCGCGATACGCGGGCAATATTCCCATCATGTAGGACCAGTGAATGATCCGGCCTTCGCGGCGGGCCAGACCCGCGCAAATGAAACCGGCAAGCCGGCGCTTCACAAACGCCCCGAGGACAGCGCCGCCAAACTTTTGCGCAACCAGCATGACCTCGGCCGAGATGCTCAACCCTCCCCAGATGGACTTCTGCACGCGTTCGCACTTCCTGAACTCTTCATGTTCTTTGAGAGGTCTTATTTCGGGCTGCGGCATTGATCCTCTTGATTCCTTACTGCCGGACGGCAACGGCCAGCCGCTGATCATGGCGTTGCCAGCAAACAGAGTCCGGTCCTCAATCCTGGAACAGCGGGCCCGGCGTTTTGCGAAAAGGCGTGGGGAGGCTGATTCCCTCGGACACAAAGGGGAAACAGGAGCCTCGATGTTTCTCTGCTGTCTGTTGAGAATGTGACAAGCTGAAAAAGGCGAGATCCGAAATGGGGAGGTTCGTGGCACTCCATCTCTTGGCTATTCGCCGCACATTCCCCGGCGGGCCGCCCCACAGGCACAAGGCCCGGGTTCAGCAGAACAACCTTCGTGAGAACTGCCGGAGACGGCAAACACTGAAAGCAGCTTTTCGACCTGCGGGCTTGCGCAATTCTTGCAGAGAATCTCCGCATTGGATGAATAGGAAATCTTCTCAAATTTGGACCCGCAGTTTCGGCACTGGTACTCAAAGATCGGCATCGTTATCCTCCTCCATGAATATAGCCAAGGTCTTCCGGGTTTTCAATGACTGGTCAATGCAAGCAGGAGGCGCACTCCTGTGATTGAGGTTACTTCCGTCGAGGCTGGCAGGGACTGGATTGGAAGGCGAGAGGTCGTCCGCGTATCATCCCTCGGTGCAGGAGCATTTCCCCTTGTAGCACTCGCCGAGCATTGAGAGGTCTAGCAGGCTGCTGAAAAA
>JARRJI010000388.1:0-3214 GCA_037379595.1 Acidobacteriota bacterium
GCAAAAATAAGACTTAAAACCCATCGTTTCATTTTTTTGCATCCTGTTAAAGACTGCTGAAGCAGTCCTCACGGCGTCTGAGTTAGATTCGTTGCCACCGAAAGATCACCCAGGTCATTCTCTTTCGACATCAATGAGAAGACCGGACTCACCGAGACTTTCCTTCGTTAGCTCGATCGTCCTAAATATAAAGACCCGCCGCTTTCCTTTCTACCCACGTGGGGTTCGGCTTTATCGGGACTGCCCGTCTCATTAATTACTTTATAGCGCCACACAATCGCTCTGTCAAATTATAGCTTCAGGTAATAAGAAATGAGCAGCAGGAGGCAAGATCGTCGATGATTTGTCATGCAAATCTTCATGCACGCAAATCACAGCCGAAAGCAGATTTCAGGAAAGACTTAGTGGGGGTCTATATCAGCCAGCCTGTTATCATGTTACGCCCCGTACTCTCCGGCAAGAAGACGCGAAGCCATGGCTCGATCATTTTTTCCACTTCTTCCTGAAAGCCGCACCTTGGCACAGTCCATAAACGCTGTATGTTAGTCTCGAAAACCTGCAATTACAAAAATCCCACAAATTACCCAGTCGGCTTTTGGTCCATATTATCAGGATATGCCCAGACGCCTATCTTGAGCCCCATTGATTTCATTGACTATTTTCTTTTCAAGAATTGTCGCCTGTGCTATTATGATAACGATTATGGGGAGAATACCTGCTGGGGATATTAATTGTTAGCTTAAAAAGATTAATATCGTGAATTGGAATCGGAAAGAATTATATGACCTAGTCGTCAAAAGGCATGGACAGCCTCAAGCGGACTTGCTAATGCCCAGCCTAATATCCACTGTATGGAAATTATCTATTGCCCAATACCATGCGCACGAAGCACAAACCATAATTGGAAAATTAAGTTCTCATTCTTCGAAAGACGAATATGTCGAAATTGTTAAACTGATATTTGAACAGGATGCCGGAAGTGACAGGGGCCGGGAAGTCACGTTAGCTAAATTTCAAGCTGAAGCAAAAATAATCGCTTGTGCTCAGGCAGTTCATTCTATTGCAGATATTTTTTCACAAATTATTTATTTAGGCTTAAACCTTGATAAACACCTTAAAAAACCAATACTGGAAAACAATAGATATCTTATGGCCGTCAATCAACAATTAACCAACCTTCCGCTGTTCAATAAATTGCAGTTAAAACTGAACGATTTTTTAACTTCTAAGCAGTTTCAATATTTGAGCGCCTATGTGAATACAACTAAACATCGGAGCTTAATCCCTTCAACATACTCCATTTCTTTTGCAGAAAACATAGAGCCAATTCATGGCCTTAAAATATCCGAATTTCTTTATAAGGGCGTTCTTCATAAGGCCAAATGGTCAAAAGAATTTTTTAAAGACGATATTAACTTTTTTACAACTTCCTTTGCCGGTATTGGAAATGAAATGAATCTATGCATCAACTTGAGCTAACAAAACTTTCCAGCCGACCGGTGATAAGTCCGGTTCGTTTTTTTGCTTCGGCATAATTGCCCGGCGGCTGAAAGACCTCGTTAGCTTAAATATTATTTTTTCATTATAGAATATATCATAAAGCAAAGTAAGGAGTGAAAACGTGAGTACTAAAATTAATAAGCTCGGTTTTCGGTTTGGAATTCTTGCATTTGCTTCAAATGTTGCATTTGTAATCGTTCAAACGTTACAGCTTTTGAAAGTACTTAAATACCCATTTGATGAAATTTTTATTTATGGATTTTCACTTTGTATAGTTATACCCTTTGTACTTGAAATGCTAGCATTCTATTACATTACTCCGGAAGATAAAAAATTTTGGGCGCATGCTGCCCTTGTTTTTACTGTAATTTATGCAGTATTTGTTATAGCAAATTATGTTGTTCAATTATCTACTGTAATTCCAATGACACTAAGAGGCGATGCTGAGGAAATAAAAATTCTTATCCAGACTCCGCATTCTCTATTTTGGGATTTCGATGCAATAGGTTATATATCAATGGGTTTTGCTACATTATTCGGCGCACTTGCTCTTGAAAAACATGGATTTAAACGATGGGTTAGAATTTCTTTTCTGGCAAATGCAATCGTTACACCTTTGATTGCATTTGTTTATTTCTACCCAGATTTTTCAGAGACAATACTTCTTTTAGGTATCCCTTGGATGATAACAGCACCTGTTGCAATGTTGCTTTTAGCAATAATGTTTAAAGAGAAATCAAGAAGCTAACATCAGTTTCAATAAGGACGGGCTGCGCCCGCCTGTTAAACTGCGCGTTCTTCCTCTTTGTTTCCGTCGTAAATCTTCAGCTATAAGCCTTCCTTGATTTTGAGGGTTTGTCGGTGCAGCCCAGATCGCAAGACGCTCTCGCAAGCACACTAGGGCCGTGCATACTTCAGGGCAAAGCTGACGACCCCAGTCGAAAGTCTTGTCCCCCATTGAATGCCAAAAGTAACGAACACCACTTGCCGGATCGCCAGCCCTCTGAATCGATAGAAGGTAACCTGCCGGGCTGGCGATAGTGAGGCGAGTGTTTCAGGAGAAAGTTTTTTTCAGTTTCGCCTCGGCGAAACTGTGGGTAATCAGTCAAACCTGACGCCAGATAGACAGATAACGTAAAATATTTTTCGCACAATTGAGTCATGGTGACCTCGAATCTGGTAATGTAATTTCGCCAAAAACCACTTACCGGAGGAGGAACACCATGACTCAAAAGGATTGTACCAAAAAGGCAGGCAAAATTATTCAGATTGATGAGAAGCAGGTAAAGGACCATCTGGGAGAGATCGTCAGAGGGACGATCCAAGAGACCCTGAATACGCTTCTGGATGAAGAGGCCGACAGGCTCTGCAAGGCTAAGCGATATGAAAGGACAGATGAACGGCAGAACGGCAGGGCTGGCTATTACACGAGGAAGCTCCACACCAAGGCAGGAGAAGTCGATATAAAGATGCCGAAACTGAGAGTACTGCCCTTCGAGACAGCAATCATCGAAAGATATAGAAGGAGAGAGTCTTCTGTGGAAGAGGCACTCGTTGAGATGTACCTGGCAGGTGTATCCGTAAGGAGAGTGGAGGACATCACAGAGGCTCTTTGGGGCAGCAAAGTAAGCCCCGGAACGATCTCGAATCTCAATGCAAAGATCTACAAAACGATTGAGGCATGGAGGATGAGACCGATCGAGGGAGATCATCC
>JARRJI010000388.1:3243-4618 GCA_037379595.1 Acidobacteriota bacterium
TACAAAACGATTGAGGCATGGAGGATGAGACCGATCGAGGGAGATCATCCCTACGTGTATCTGGATGGAATCTCTCTTAAACGCAGTTGGGGAGGAGAGGTAAAGAATGTATCGGTCCTTGTTGCATTTGGAGTAAATCAGGAGGGCTATCGTGAGATCCTGGGGGTAGCAGAAGGGGCCAAAGAGGACAAGGCCAGCTGGAGTGCTTTTTTGAGATATCTGAAGGAAAGAGGGCTTAAGGGAGTAGAACTGTTTACCTCGGACAAGTGTCTTGGGCTTGTAGAGAGTCTCGGTGACTTTTATCCGAAGGCATCGTGGCAAAGGTGTGTTGTGCATTTCTATCGAAACGTCTTCACTGTCATTCCCAAAGGGAAAGTGAAAGAAGTGGCTGCCATGCTCAAAGCGATTCACGCTCAGGAAGACAAGAAGGAAGCACTGAGAAAGGCAGCTATAGTTATTAAGAAACTCCAGAGCATGAAGCTTGGCCGAGCGGCAGATATAGTAAAGGACGGCATATCAGAGACTGTGAGTTACTATGCATTTCCCAGGGAGCACTGGAGGAGAATCAGAACCAATAACCCTCTTGAACGGATCATGAAAGAGATCAGGCGCCGAACACGAGTTGTAGGGTCCTTCCCAGACGGCAACTCGGCATTGATGCTGGTGGCTGCCAGGCTCCGACATATAGCAGGAACCAAATGGGGCCTGAGGAAATATTTGAAGATGGATCGCCTTGAGGAGGACATCAAAGAGATCGCAGCATAGGGAAAACTGGATTCAGGTCACCTGATGAAAGTGCGAAAGATTCTTGACACTATCGATAGACAGCCCTGCACCCGAGTAGGCGGAAGGCTAAATCAAAATATCCTGATGGAATAATCTACGAATAGGGACTAAAGCCAAAACGAATAGAATATCTGAAGCTCCTTGAAGTCACTCAGGACCGATCTTCAAAGGAGCAGTGCGTCAATATCTGAGAGTTTTTCTCTCAATCCCGAGGAGGGGTTTGATGCCTATGATGCTGAAGAAGAGTTCACTGCTCCTGACCCTCCCTACCGGTCGCACTTCCCGGAGGCGGCCAATCAGGAGGAACCTTACTGCGAACCTGAGCAGAGAGGAAATGACCAGGAGGGTCAGTATCTTGTAGCCGAGAAGGGGAGGCAAAACCTGGACGAGATAGCCTCCCGTCATAGCCCCTGCAAAGAGAGCGACTCCGTTTATCACATTGAAATAGGCGATGCTCCTCGTACGGTCCCGTGACGGGACGGCGTCATAGACAAAATTTGCGGCGGAGAGATTGAACCCGGCCCAGAGGGAGGATGCGACCGACTTCGCGGCGAGCCTGCCCGAGCTCGCGCGGCTGGCCACACGCGCT
>JARRJI010000389.1:0-5297 GCA_037379595.1 Acidobacteriota bacterium
TTTTAGTCCTCGTGTAAGGGCACAACTTCAGACGTCCGCACCCTAGGGACATAACAGTTTTGAAGGCCTTCAGGCCCTGAGGAATAGACCCCAGCGGCTGAAGCCGGTGGAGAGATACGCTCACTTCCGGCACGACTTCAGTCGTGCCCTGACGAAGGAGAGCGAGTTGGGACTGTTCCAAAAGAAGTCCTATCGTGGTTTGCCAACGGGAATCAGGTAGAGCGGCTGGTGGTTTCGCGGCAGCGAGAGCACTTTCTGCACATCGGCATCGCGGAAGGCGCCCATGGGTACGGCTCCGAGCCCCAGCGCGCCGGCTTCCAGAAGCAGGTTCTGGGCTGCGTGGCCGGCCTCGATATGCACATACCGCTCGCCGCGGGTTGCGCCGTACTTCTGCGCGGTGCGCTCATAGACGGCGGCAATCACAAAAACCGCACCCGCATCCCGAATCGCTTCCTGCTCGAGCGCGGCGCGATAGAGAGGCTGCCTCATGTCGGTGGCGGAAACGAGGGTGAGGCGATGCCTGGCGGGGATGTGGTGGTAGAAACCGATGGGAATAGCCACATAAATTTCCAGCGGGTAAAGGGCGCCGGCTGAGGGTGCGGTCCGGTAACCGCCGGAGGCCGTGATTCCCTGAGCCGCCCAGAGAAGCTGCGAGAGTTGCCGGGTGGTCAGAGCGTCGGGCAGGAACTCGCGCACCGACCGGCGTTGCGCAAGGGCCTCTTCGAGGGAAACCACGCCGCTTCGCGCGGGTTCAGGCAGTTGGATGGTTCCCGGGGCATCCGGATTTGATTGCATATTGTTCACCCCCGATGGGAACATCAAGAAAGCTACCAGAACAATTGCAAGCCAGGAGAAAATCTTCTTCATCGCGTCCGTCGCCTCCCGATCGCGAGAAGCATTGCCGTCTCTTCGCTTGCTTACAATTTTAAGGGGATGGACGGAGACCCTCTGTGCGCGATGTCACCGGGCCGCGTGATGGGTTGAATCGGCCGGAAGGCGCACCAGGCGGCAGTCATTTCTTCAGACATGCCGGGAATCCGTCGCAGGAAAAGCTCACGCTACGGCTGGCGGATTTGCCCTTGAATGACTATTCAGGACAGTTAGCCTGCTTTCGGCATGGCTGAAGCCATGCCCTGGCGCCGCTCATCGCGCCACGCCGCACAGACCTCGCTCGACCCGCTATTCCTCGTTCATCTTTTCTGTGTACGGCATGGACTCCTGCCGAACGTGAAGCTCGGGAAAAGCGAGGAAGCATCTGCGGTCACGCTCGGCAGCGTCGGCGGGCCGGTGCGGGTCTCAGGCTCAGCGTCGTCGGGCTTTTTCAGGATTGCCGCAACTTTCTTCTGGAGCGCCGAAACCGGCCGGGCCACCGATCCGCTCGCCTGCTTTGAGATCTTCGCAAGATCGTCGCTGAGCGCGCGCGCCTCACCGGTCGCCTTGTAACTGCCGTTCATCATTGACACCAGGCGAGTCTCCATCTGGAATGCCTGAGCGAGGCCCGAGAAAGGCGTCTTCACGCGCGGGTCCATCGTTATGGTGAGGGGCTCGCTGTAGGTGTGCCCGTCCGCGACGAGTCGCACCGTGTAGTGCCCCGGCAGAGCGAGCGGCCCTTGCGGCGAACGCGGAGTGTCATAAGGAATGGCCGAAATGGGATAGGAATAGTGCTCCGTCCTGGGCGGCGCGTAACGCAGATTCCACACCCAACGATGCATTCCCTCGTCGGCGGAAAGAACCTTCGGCATCCCGATCCAGTAAACGGGAATGAGCGCCGTCTTCTTGAGTTCAGCCCTCGTCGGCGGGGCCTTTTCGGTGCTCGAATAGCGGCGTACGACCTTGCCGTTAGCGTCCAGGATTTCGAGCGTTACCGGGCCGCGCGCCGACTGCCCCAGGTAGTAATCGATGATCGCGCCGTCGGGAGGATTCTTTCCGGCCGGAGTATCCGGCGGCAGCGGAGTGTCCGTGTTGGTGTCGCGGCGGATGCGATAGGCCGGCTCCGGTTTGAAGAGATAAGCGTCTGAATGCTCAACCGCCGCGCTGATCTGGCGCAGCGGCGTGATGTCGTCCAGAATCCAGAAGGAGCGGCCGTGCGTGCCGACGATCAGGTCATTGTCATGAATCCACAGGTCGCGCATGGAAGTGTGCGGCAGGTTCTGTTGCAGGCTCTGCCAGTGGCCGCCGTCGTCAAAGGAGACCCACACCGCCGTTTCCGTGCCGGCAAACAGCAGCCCCTTGCGGACGGGATCTTCGCGCACGGTGTTGACGGGCTGATCATCCGGCAGGCCGCTGGTGATGAGCTTCCAGGTCTTGCCGCCGTCGTGCGTGCGATAAATGTAAGGCCGCATATTGTCGATGCGGAACGCGCTGACCGAGGCATAAGCTGTTTCGTCGTCGAAATGCGAGGCGACCAGTTGCGTCACCTTGCTCCATTGCGCGATGCCCGGCGGCGTCACGTTCTTCCAGTTCTTGCCGCCGTCGTGCGTCACCCAGATCAGGCCGTCGTCGGTTCCCGCCCAGATGGTGTTCACGTTTTTGAACGACGGCGCAACCGCATAAATGGCGCCGCGTACCTTGCGGGCGTAAGGGTCCTTACTGGCAAGCTTGCCCAGGCTGGCCGGAATTCCCGGATGCTCGCGCGTGAGGTCCGGGCTGATGATCTGCCAGGAATGGCCGCCGTCCGTGGTCTTGAAAAGCACGTTGGCCGCGTAATAAAGCACATGCGGATCGACGGGTGAGAAGATGATGGGCTCGGTGCGGTCGGTGCGATACTTCCCGCTCATGATGGGGATGGGCGTGACGTTCTGCACCTGGCCGGTGTCCCAGTGGAACCTGGAGACCTGGTTGCGGCCCGCGCCGTAAATGATGTTGGGGTCGAGCGGATCGGGCGCCACGTAGCCGTATTCGATGACGCCGACGGGATGCCAGTCGCGGAAAGTGATTTCGCCGTCATTCCCGCGGCTCTCGATGCAGACCGAGCCGCTTTCCTGCTGCCCGCCGCAAACCCGGTAGGGGAATGTGTTGGTGGCGATCTCATTGTAAAGCTGCGCCGTGGGCTGGTTGTACCAAGAACTCCACGTCTTTCCGCCGTTGACGGTGACGATGGCGACCTGGTCTGCGACCAGCAGAATGATGCGCGGATTGTTAGGGTTGATCCACATGTTCTGGTAATCGTCTCCGCCCGGCGCGCCGCGGATCGCCGTCCAGGTGCGGCCGCCGTCCGTGGACTTCCAGGTCTCAATGCTGCCGGAATAAACCACGTTAGGATTTTTGGGATCCACCTTGGGCATGGGCAGGTCGCCGCCGCCGATGCGGAAAGCGGGGCGCGGATCTTTGGTGGCGCGATACCATGTCTTGCCGGCATTGTCAGAGCGAAAGATGCCCAGGTCCTTCCCGGTTTCGTATCCACCTTCCAGGTTCGTAGCCACGGTTGCGTATAGCCGGCTGGGCTCACTCGCCGCAATCGCCACGTAAGCCTGAACGAGGCCTTTGGGCAGGCCCGCGGTCAGCTTGTGCCAGGTGTTGCCGCCGTCGGTCGATTTGAAGATGCCGCCATCGGTTCCGCCATAGGCGTTGTTGTCCTCCCACGGCCCCTGGCGCGCCTCCCACAGCGTGGCGTAAACAACGTTCGGGTTTGCGGGATCGATCTCGACGTCGTCGCCGCCCGTGTTCTCATTGACGTAAAGAACTTTTTTCCAGGTCCGGCCGCCGTCGGTGGAACGGAAGATGCCGCGTTCCGGATTGGGGCCGTAAGGGTGGCCGAGCACGGCCGCAAACAGGCGGTTCGGATTGTGAGGATCGACGGCAAGCGCCGGAATCTGCTGGCCGTCGCGCAGGCCGAGGTGCGTCCACGTCTTGCCGGCGTCGGTGGACCTGTAAATGCCATTGCCAACGGAAAGGTCGGGCCGCTGGAGGCCCTCGCCGCTGGCCACATAGATGATTTCCGGGTCAGAGGGAGCAACGGCGATGGCGCCGATCGACTGGGTGGGCTCGTTGTCGAAGATGGGCCGCCAGGTGTGGCCGTAATCGTCCGACTTCCAGACGCCGCCGTCAACCTGGCCGATGTAAAAGACGTTCGGCTGGCCAGGGACGCCGGCGGCCGCGCGGGTGCGCCCGCCACGGAACGGCCCGATCATGCGCCAGTGCATCTCCTGGACCATGCTTTCGGGATATTGTTGCGCTCTGGCAAAACCTGCAGGCAATAAAGCAAACGCAGCGGCAAGAGCTATCAGGACAGGACGGCGATATCGCATCACCCTGGGCCTCCTCGAAGGGATGGATAGAGGGTGTTGCGACTGATCCCCAGGATGTCGGCGGCCTGCGACTTGTTGTTCTCGGTCACTTTCAGCACGTAAGCGAGATAGCGCCGTCCGAGTTCTTCCAGCGAGGGCAGCCCGACAAAGAGGTCCTCGATACTCGTGCCCTCGTCACGGCCGATACAGAGCTTGGGAGGCAGGTCCTGGAGCGTGATCACTCCGGAGCGGTTCAGCGCGGCGATCGATTCCAGCGTATTCAGGAGTTCGCGAACGTTGCCGGGCCAGGCATAGGCAATCAGGGCGGTAAGCGCATCGGGTGAAATGGTGAAGGTTCGTCCCGCTTCCGCGCCCAGCTTTTGCAGGAAATGAACCACCAGGAGCGGGATATCTTCCGAGCGATGCCGCAGGGGCGGAAGATCGATTTCAATCACCCGGAGCCG
This sequence comes from Acidobacteriota bacterium, assembly GCA_037379595.1. GTDB lineage: Bacteria > Acidobacteriota > Terriglobia > UBA7540 > UBA7540 > SCRD01. Next base: position 4,691 of record JARRJI010000389.1, read on the forward strand.
GTAGAAAAGGTCCTCGCGGAATTTGCCATCGTGCACCAGATCTGCCAGGTTGCGGTTTGAAGCTGCGATCATGCGGACATCAATCCGGACCGGCTGGTTGCTGCCAACCGGGCGCACTTCCTGGGCTTCAAGCGTGCGAAGCAGTTTCACCTGAAGGGCCGGGCTCATCTCTGAAACTTCGTCCAGAAAAACCGTTCCGCCGTCCGCGTCTTCAAAGATGCCGCACTTGTTCATGCTGGCGCCGGTAAAGGAGCCGCGCACGTGGCCAAAGAGTTCCGATTCGAGGAGCGATTCGGTAAAAGCTCCGCAGTTCACGGCCAGGAAGCACTGACTGGCACGCGGCCCGTTGGCATGGATGGCGCGCGCCACGAGCTCTTTCCCGGTTCCGCTCTCGCCGGTGATCAGCACCGTGGCGCGGGAATCCGCAACCATTCCGATCTTCTTGTAAACTTCCAGCATGGCGGGGCTTCGTCCTACCAGCGAGGAAAGTGGCGTCTGCGTGGCGGCAGGAGGAGTGAGGTTGCGCGTCTCGCGCCGCAGGCTGCGGTTTTCGAGAGCACGGCGGACGCGGCACAGGACGTCCTCGATCTTGAAAGGCTTTGAAAGG
>JARRJI010000390.1:0-3151 GCA_037379595.1 Acidobacteriota bacterium
GATATCCATTCTGGGCAACAAGGGCCAGGGTTCTGCGAGGTTCATTTCCCTGAACTCGACCATACGGCGCACATCTTCCCGGATCTGCCACTCCTCGCCCTGCTTTGTGAAGTACCTGACCAGAAGTTGTGCTGGAAGCCCGCGATTTACCTCCATCTGCGTATAACACCCGCGGATGGCCCGGGCAAGAATATCAGCCGATATGTCACTGGCGATGAATCTTACATCCCAGGCCTGCAACTGTGGGAAGTGATCCCGAAGCAGCATTGCGGCGCTGTAAGGTTCCTGCCCGCTCGACGCGGCTGCACACCAGAATCCGAGTCGGCGGTCGGTGGCATGGCGGGCTATCAGATCAGGAATGACGGCGGTTCGGAGAACTTCGAAGGGCCGAACGTCTCGGAAAAAGAGTGTCTCGTTCGTGGTCATGGCCTGCACCAGTTTTCGGTGCAAGGTGTTGAACGGGTTGGCACGAAGGGCAGCGATGAACTCCTGCAGAGAACTGAATCCCTCCCGCTGTGCAAGTGGCCCGAGCCGGGATACAACCAGGTACTCTTTTCCCGTTTCGACGACAATGCCGGACCGCTGGTGGAGCAGGTTTTGAACGTATTCGAACTCGGTCTGCGTAATCGTCATTGCTTTCCTTATCTGCTTTCGAGGTGCGGCCGATCGACGACAAGGTGGCCGGAAGGCCTTCCCCGGCTGACTTTCTGGATGATTTCACTCGCGAGCTGTTCGAGCGGAAGAACCTTGTCGGCCAGACCTGCGTTGGCGACGAAACCCGGCATTCCCCACACCACCGAGGTTGCAGCATCCTGGGCCAGAATCTGCCCGCCGGCATCGTAGATCGATTGACAGCCTCTTAAACCGTCCTGCCCCATGCCGGTCATAATCACACCCAGCGCGTGTTCGCGATATGCCTCCGCCACCGACCGGAACAGAACATCCACGGCCGGCCGGCAGGAGTTTTCCGGGGGGCCCTGGTGGGTGCGGATTCGAACGGTTCCGTTTTCCCGCGTGACCACCATGTGGAAATCCCCCGGCGCGATGTAAGCCTGTCCTGGCACGACTTCCTGCATTGTTCTTGCTTCGTCCACGTGAATTTGAGCTTTGGAAGAGAGGCGGTCTGCAAGGAATTTTGTGAAGATGGGCGGCATATGCTGAACGATAACAACGGGGACCGGGAAATCCTGCGGCAATTGCGGGATCAGTTCGGCAAGAGCATTCGGACCGCCGGTGGAAACACCGATAGCGACGAGTTCCACCCGCCGTCCGGGCAACCGAAAACCCGGCGCCTGGGTGGCCCGAAAAGGTGCCTTGAAAGGCGTGTGCCGGGCAGGGAAGGCAATAGGCGCTCGTACCGCGGTGGAGTGAGCCTTGATCTTTGGAATCAGATCCTCCCGAATTCTTTGCAGTGCAACTGCTGCGCCACCGACGTTTGAAGGCTTGGTGACGTAGTCGCTCGCTCCCAGTGCCAGCGCATCGAGCGTTGCCGAGGCCCCCCGCTCGGTAAGGGTGCTGAACATAATGACGGGGAGGCGAAGATAAGTCTTTCGCAGTTCTTTCAAAGCTTCCAGTCCGTCCATGACCGGCATCTCGACATCGAGGGTGATGACGTCCGGATTGACCTGGGGAATCCTGGCCAGTGCGATTCGCCCATTGGCGGCCGTGGCGGCCACTTCAATTTCGGGATCGCATGCCAGTGCATCTGAGATGATGCGGCGGACCAGGGCTGAATCATCGACGACGAGCACTCTGATTTTGCGCATGTGCTGATTCTAGGAAATGCCCAACAGTTGCAGCTTCTCCCGGAGGACCTCCTCGGTAAAGGGTTTCATGATGTACTCATTGGCTCCTGCCTCCAGCGCTTTAGCCACCTGCGGCAAGTCGTTCTTTGTTGTCACCATGATCATGGGCAACCGATCGAGCGACGGGTCGGAACGAACAGCATGAACGAAGGAGAGGCCATCCATGACCGGCATGTTCCAATCGACTGTAACCAGATCGGGATATGGAATGTCTTTGAGCCGGACCAGGCCCTCGCGGCCGTTGCCAGCTTCTGTAACATCAAATCCGAACTCGCATAGGACCTGCTTGAGGATCATTCTCATCGCTTTGGAGTCGTCAATAATCAAAGCGCGCATTGTTTCCCCTTTCCTCCAGCCGTGCGGTTTTCGGACGTACAAACTCCATAGGGCAGGGAGTTCTTGTGTCCGGCGCAAGTTCCGGACAAACTGCGTGTCGCCGGCCGCAGCTTAAACGGCTGCGGTCGGCGGAGGGTCTCTATAAGGTTGCGTCCGGATAACCGACTTGGGCTATGCTGCAGCCAGCCGCTTTTTTGAGACGGCTGGTTGGCGCGCAGTCTGGCCGAGCTGGCTGCCGGAATCGAACTTGAACTGGCCCACCAGTTGTTGGAGTTCCGCCGCCATGCGTGCCAGTTCTGTGGCTGCCGATTGAGTGTTGGCCGCTCCTTCGGTGGTGTTCTTCGCGGCCGCAGCAACGGCGGTGATGTTTTCGGCGACCTGCTTACCGCCTTGAGCTCCTTCTGCGACGTTGCGCGCGATCTCATTGGTGGTCGCTGTCTGCTCTTCAACCGCGCTGGCGATGGTGTTGGCGATGTCATTGATCTGGGTAATGATCTGGCTGATCTCGGCAATCGCCTCGACGGCTCCTTTCGTATCGCCCTGGATCTCTCCGATCTTCTGCGTGATGTCTTCGGTGGCTTTGGCCGTTTCCTTGGCCAGTTCCTTCACCTCGTTTGCCACTACGGCAAAGCCCTTGCCGGCTTCGCCCGCCCGCGCCGCCTCAATGGTGGCGTTCAGGGCCAGCAGGTTGGTTTGCTGGGCGATGGACGTGATCACCTTGATCACCTGGCCGATTTCCGCGCTCGACTGGCCCAGCTTGGCCACTGTGGCGTTGGTGCTTTCGGCTGTCTTGACGGCGGAGGTCGCCACCTTGGCCGCCTCATTGGCGTTCTTGGCGATCTCCTTGATGCTGGATGTCATCTCTTCCGTAGCCGTGGAAACCGTCTCCAGATTTTTGGTGACCTGCTCCGCAGCCGCGGAAACTACGTTCGATTGGGACGCTGTCTCCGCGGCGTTTGAGCTCATCGGATTACTGACGGCCGAGAGTTCTTCTGAAGAGCTGGCCAGAG
>JARRJI010000391.1:0-3658 GCA_037379595.1 Acidobacteriota bacterium
TGTACTGGCTCAGGTCTGCTGCGCTGATCACTCCGCCGAGTGCCTGTGATGTTTTCAGGATTGCCTGGGCGATGCTCCCCCGGTAAAAGGCCTGCGGACCCTCATTTGCGACCAGTTCCCGCTCTCGACCTATGGGGCGCTGAGTGCTGAGCGATTTCACATAGAGATGCAGGCCCAGCAATTGGCGTATGCGGATCTCCACAGGTACGTTGGAGATCCCCGCTTTGTCAAAGTACCGGTCAGCGGGATGCTCTCCATGGCATACGCCAAGACGCGATCCAAGCTCATCAATCTCGACAAAGCGCAATGCAATTTCAAAGCAGGCACGCCGCCGGGAGCAGATACTGACACGACCCACGCCACTCCGCATCCTGGAACAGATACCAGCTTCCTCACCGTCGTGGACAAAGACGGAAACATCGTTTCCCTGATTCAGAGCCTGGCAGGCGCATTCGGATCAGGAGTCGCGGTGCAGGACTACGGCATCATTCTCCAGAATCGTGCAACCGGATTCACCCTCAGGCCCGGCAGCCCGGATGTTCTTGCTCCTCACAAGCGGCCTTTTCATACGATTATTCCGGCGTTCATGAAAATGAACATTCAGCAGGCCCTCGAGGCGCCGCGATTCAACAGGCTGGGAGGCAGGGGATGCCGGTACGTAATCGAGAGCCGCGTTCCGATGAAGACATTGGTCCGCCTTTCCCAGCTCGGATACGATCTGCGCGTGATCGGCCCCTACGCAGAGTACGTGGGAGGAGGTCAGGCTGTGCTTCACGATTCAGCCACGGGCGTGAACTACGGTGCCTCAACCCCACGCAAAGACGGAGAAGCTATCCCGGAACCTGCACCATAAGATATGCTTACCTTTTGGGGCATCGGGATATTTCGCCGAACGGGTTAAATTGGGTGTTTTTCAAGGCTGGATCCCTGGTTTGTAGAAATACCGAATAGCGCCGCGCACGATCCCGGACGGCTAAGGGAAAGCGAGGCGGCAGCATAGAAAAGCCAATGGCAATGGAAATCCAACCGATCACCCTGGAAGGCCGAAGCGTGCGGCTGGAGCCGCTCAGCATGTCGCACCACGCGCAGTTATGCGAAGTCGGCCTTGACTTCGACTTGTGGCATTGGACTACACAGAATGTCCGGACGCCGGAGGACATGCGCGCTTACATCGAGCAGGCCCTGGGAGACCAGGCGCGAGGAACTTCCCTGCCTTTTGCCACCATTGACCGGGCAAGCGGCAAGGTCATTGGCAGCACCCGCTACCTCAGCATCGACGCGGCCAATTTTCGCGTGGAAATCGGCGCCACCTGGCTGGCGAAGGACTGGCAGCGAACTGCTGCCAACACCGAAGCCAAGTATCTGATGCTTCGCCACGCCTTTGAGAAATTCGGGTGCATCCGGGTGGAATTCAAGACGGACTCGCTCAACCAGCGGTCCCGCGACGCCATTCTCCGCATCGGCGCCAAAGAAGAAGGAACATTGCGCAATCACATGCTGACCTGGACCGGCCGCATCCGACACACCGTCTACTTCAGCATCATTGACTCCGAATGGCCGGGTGTGAAAAAGCAGTTGGAAGGAAAGCTGACCCGCCACACAAGAAAGCAATAAGCGCTTTACAATCCTTTTTCCGCCATGGCAAAGGCTCTGAGCATAGCCCGGGCCTTGTTCATGGATTCCTCGTATTCGAGTGCGGGAACGGAATCGGCCACGATTCCGGCGCCGGCCTGCAGATAGGCCTTGGAGTCCTTGATCAGCACAGTGCGGATAACGATGCAGGAATTCAGATTGCCGGAAAAGTCGGCGTAAAGAACGGCTCCGCCGTAAAGGCCGCGGCGCGTGGGTTCGAATTCGTCAATAATCTCCATGGCGCGGACTTTCGGCGCGCCGGTCAGGGTTCCTGCCGGGAAGCAGGCGGCCAGCGCGGCATAGCTGTCCGCGTCCGGCCGGAGTTTCCCCCGTATCAGCGAAACCAGGTGCATCACGTGCGAGTAGCGCTCAACGAACATGACACGCTCCGGATGCACAGACGAAAACTCTGATACTCGGCCGACGTCGTTACGGCCCAGGTCAACCAGCATGATGTGCTCGGCGCGTTCCTTTTCATCGGAGAGCAGATCCTGCTCAAGCCGCTTGTCCTCTTCCTCGGTCCTGCCGCGCGGCCGTGTGCCCGCAATCGGACGGTACTCCACATCGCGCCCGGCAACCTTGACCAGCATCTCCGGCGACGAGCCCAGCACCGTGGACTTACCCAGTTGCAGGTAATACATGTAGGGCGAAGGATTCACGACGCGAAGCGCACGGTAGACCTGAAAGGGCGGAACGCGCACCGGAACCGTCAGCCGTTGGGAGAGGACCACCTGGAACACGTCGCCGGCGCGGATGTACTCTTTTCCGCGCTCCACCATTTCCTCATATCGCTTCCGGGGCATGTTCGGGCGAACGCGAAGCGCTCCGTGAGGAGGGCGAACACGCGGCAGGCGCAAAGGCCGTTCCAGCTTTCGCTCCATCCGGTCGAGCTCCCGGACGGCATGATCGTACTTCTCGCGAAGACTCCCCGGATCTTCCTCGGTCAGGACATTCGCGATCAGGAACAGCCGGTGACGAACGTGGTCAAAGGCCACGAGGGTCCGGAAATACATGAAAACTGCATCGTCGATTTCAACATCGGGCTCGACGCAAGCCGGCAGGCGTTCGAGCTGGCGCACGGCTTCATAGGAGAGATAGCCGACCGCGCCGGCGCTGAAGGGCGGCAGGCCCGGCAGTTTGACCGAGCTGTATTTTGAACCGACTCGCCTTAGGAAATCGAAAATGTTACCCGACTCTTCGATCTTATGGCGCCCCCGCATGAGCGTGATCTGATTCCCGCAGCAGGTGATCACCTGGAAAGGATCAACGCCAAAATAGGTGTAACGGCCAACGCGCTCGCCTCCTTCCACGCTTTCCAGAAGGAAGCTGTGGTGGGAGTCTTCCCTGCCTCGCGGCCTGGAACCTTTGAAAGCCTGAGGAGCAAGCTTCAGGAAGGCGGAAACAGGACTGAGCAGATCCGCCACGACGGTTCGGTAAACAGGGACAACCGTACCCTGCCGCGCCAGGCGCCGGAATTCCGTAAAGTTGGGAGTGATTGTATCCATCGGGATTTTCGCGTTGGGAAAGGCTATGCTGGCGCCCCGGCAGGATGACTTCCCCTTTGGGACTCAACCTATGCCTGGTTTGTCTCCGGGCCTTTCGGCTGAGCCCCTTCCTCCTGCTTTGGCGCGGACTGCCCCGAGTGCTCGGCCAGCACTTCCCGGACCAGCGACTTCAATTCTTCGCGGTCCTCCTGCGAACGGATCGCGAAGGGCTTGCTGGCCTCACCCCAGTAGATACTTCTGTGCGGGAATGGAATCTCAATGCCCAATTCGTCAAATCTCTTCTTGATGCGGCGGTTCATTTCACGCCCTACGGCCCATTGCTGGATCGGAACGGTTTTGAAACGAGCTTTGATGACGACCGCGGAGTCGCCAAACTGATCGACGCCCAGGACTTCCAGAGGCGCGAGGATGAGAGGTTTGAACTTTTTATCCTGCATCATCTCATCCCCAAGTTCCTTGAGGACCTCGACGACGTGATCGGTGTCCTCCTTATACGCAACTCCGATGTTGAAAAGGTAGTA
>JARRJI010000392.1:0-3931 GCA_037379595.1 Acidobacteriota bacterium
AGCTATGATTCTCGGTGCGGCAAGCGGATGGTGTGTCTGGCCCGCAAGGTTGAAAGGGAAACGTAGCACAACAAATTCCGGAGTCAGTAGATTTCGGCCGGCTTTTCACGCGTTCCGGAGCGCAGGTTCAGGCAGGCAATCTCCGGCGGGCAACCCACTCGAACGGGAAGCAGTACCTTGCCGATGCCCCGGCTGACGTAAATCTGCGTGCCGTCAAGGCGGTTCCAGCCCGAAATGAAGCGCCTGCCCAGCTTGGACCGGGTGTAGAATGCTCCCACCACCGGCAGCCGGACCTGGCCTCCGTGCGTATGGCCGGACAATACCAGATCGATGTGGTGCTCGGCAGCCATGCGAACTCCCACCGGATTGTGACAAAGCAGGATCTTAGGATCGCGTGCCGGAATGTTCCGCATCCCCGCGCCCAGATCATCGGCATCCCACCAGAGGTCGTCTATGCCCACCATCCACAGGCGCGCGTGGCCCGAATGCAGACCGAAATGCGAATTGCGCAGCACGTGGATGCGCTGAGCCTTCAGTGCCCGCGTCATCTCATCGGCATCCACCTGGAAATCGTGATTTCCCAGCACCGCGAAAACTCCGAGCCTGGCCTGCAGTCCGCCCAGCACCTTGGCAACCGGCCAGATGTAGGAAGGCGAAAAAGTCACGTAATCGCCGGTGAGGGCGACCACATCCGGCTGGAGCCGGTTGGTTATCCTGACCGCGCGCTCGACGTCTTCCAGAGGCGTGTAGAGGCTGTGATGAATATCGGTAAGCTGGATAATCCGTAAACCATCATACGCCGCACTGAGTCGGCGCATGTGGATGTCCATCTCGGTGATTTCGGGGTCCGGGGACAGCGGCAGCGGGGAGAACTCCGGCCGCCTGAGGGCTTCAAGCAATTCTAAGGGCAGCCTTAGCTGCACTGAACTTTTCCTCTGTCCTCCAGAATTCCTGAAAAGACCTCGAGCATGGGTTCATGAATCAGGCCGTTGGAAGCGAAAATCTCATCTCGAAGGAGCGAAAAAGGACCGCCGGCCAGATCAGTGACGCGGCCTCCAGCTTCCGTCACCAGCAGGGAACCGGCTGCTTTGTCCCAGGGATTCAGCTTAAGCTCCCAGAAGCCCTCAAACCGGCCCACTGCGACCGAACAAAGATCGAGTGCCGCAGCGCCCGCGCGGCGGATTCCGTGCGAAAGGTGCGTAAACTTGAAAAAGAATTCCAGGTTCAGGTCGTGATTGGATGCGAAGGGCGGAAAGCCGGTCCCCAGCAGGCTCTCAGAGAGATTGGCCGTTTGCGAAACGCTGATCTGTTCGCTGTTCAGATACGCTCCGGAACCGCGTTCAGCCGAGAAAAGCTCCTCGCGGTTGGGATCGTAAACCACTCCGGCGATGACCTCGTCGCGGTAAGCGAGAGCGAGGGTCACACAATAGACGGGAAATCCGTGCGCAAAATTCGTTGTGCCGTCCAGCGGGTCAACGTACCAGCAGTAATCAGAGCCTGTCTGCCTGCCGCCGCCTTCTTCAGCAACAATGGCGTGATCGGGGTATCGGCGGCGGAGCTGTTCGGTGATCATGGCTTCCGAACGCTTATCGGCTTCCGTCACGATGTCGGACTTCCGCTTGTAAGAAATTTCGTGTGGCTGATTTGAAAGCTTTGCGAGCAATGACCCCGCTTCGCGGGCAATTTCGACTGCGACATCCAGGTAATTTTCCATAAAATTCAAAGACCTTTGGTCAAATCTCCTTCATGCATTATCAGTTTTTGGATTCCATCAAGCTCCACTAAGGTTCGGCTCGCACCAGAACATGCTTTTTGCCTTCGCCCTCAGCCCAGACCGCGCCGTTCTCGAAATACTCCTTCTTCCAGACCGGAACCACCTGCTTCAGCCGGTCGATCAGATAATGGCAGGCCGCAAAAGCCGGCCGGCGGTGTGCGGCTGTCACAACAATAGCCACGCTGGTTTCTCCGATTTCCAGTCTGCCGACCCGATGAATGATTCCGACAGAATCGATTTCAAATTTCGTTTTGGCTTCGTCGCCAATCTCTTCCATTTTGCGGACGGCCATGGGGCTGTAAGCTTCGTACTCGAGATACAGCGTCTTCTGGCCCTGGGAATTATCGCGGACAATGCCTTCAAAAACAACCACCGCGCCGTCTGAACTCGCCTTGAGGGATTGCGCAAATTCCGAGGTGCGGATCTTCTCGCTGGTAATGCGATAAGCGCTTTCGCCCGTGCCGCCACTCACCGGAGGCATGAAAGCGACCTCATCCCCTTCATGCAACGCGGATAAAGGGTCTGCAATCTGCTGATTAACCGCGAACAGTAAAGAACCGGCAAGCTCGCCCAGGCGTGGGTAGCGGTTTTCGTAAAGGAGCCTCAGGTCTTGAAGGTTTTCGCCCTCGCTAAGCTCGATCTGTTCTTCCCGAAGCCCCGTCAAATCGTGCGTAAATCCAAAAAACAGCACCCTAATTCTCATAGGAATCTCGGCTTATCTGTCTAGTATACACCCGATGGGGAATTTCGAAAGGACCCTGGGATGACGAAGGCTGGCAGTGTGGGCCTCGTTGCACAAGCAACCGCGCTACTTACCCTTGAGCAAATGCTGCAGGGCGGCTTCTATTTCAGGGAATTGGAAATTGAATCCGCTGGCTTCGAGGCGCGTGGGCTGCACGCGCTGGCTGGCCAGGAGCAGGGCGTCGGCCATTTCTCCAAAAAGCATGCGGACGGCGAACGCGGGCACTGGGACGACGGCAGGACGGCTCAAAACTTTTGCAAGAGCTTTCGCAAATTCCTCATTCCGCACCGGATTGGGCGACGTGGCGTTGACCGGGCCGGAAAGGGATTGGGTGGTTATGGCGTGGGAAATGGCGCCCACAAGGTCGTCAATTGCGATCCAGCTTACGAACTGCCGGCCGTCGCCGATCTTTCCTCCCGCGCCCGCCCTGAAGGCCGGAAGCATGGCCGTAAGAGCCCCGCCTTTCCCGCTGAGCACCATGCCGATGCGAAGGTTCACAACTCGGATACCTTTTTGCCGGGCGGGTTCGGCGGCCGCCTCCCATTCCTTGCAGACCCCGGCCAAAAAATCGGATCCGGGAGGGCTGTCTTCAATGAGAACTTCGTCGCCGCGCGAGCCGTAAAATCCCACTGCCGAGGCGGAAACCAGCACCCGCGGAGGAACGGCAAGCTGCGCCAAGGATTCGCAGAGCAATTGCGTCCCGCGAATGCGGCTTTCGCGGATCCGCTTCTTGTGCTCATTAGTCCAGCGCGATCCGGCGAGGTTCTCCCCGGCAAGGTTAATCACTGCATCGGTTTGTGCCAGCGAGCTGGTCTCCAGCTTGCCCGTTTCCGGGTCCCATACGGCCACGTCTTCGCCGGGGGCACTCTTGTGTCGAACCAGCCGGACAATCCGATGTCCCTCGCTCTTGAGAAGCGGGATCAACGCTGAGCCAATCAACCCACTTGAGCCTGTGATGAGGATTTTCATCACTCACCGTCCTTATCGGAAGCGATATCCGCGGTTCATTGGCGGCTGGAATCGAGAGTGGACTGCCCGCCGCCTACTTCCGTCAGGTTAACATAATTTCCCGATGGCGAATTGGGCAGGAGGACCTTGCGATTTGAAATCCTGCTGGAGGTGCGCCGTGGGAGGCTATACTTGGGTTTAACATGGCGCAGATTCTGATTGCCGGAAAGGGATGGACTGCACGGGCACTGCTGCGAGCGCAGTTGATCGAAGAAGGCTTTGACGCGGAGGCTTATGACAGCGTCGGGGATGTTGTGCAGCGCCTTTGGGGCAGTCGGGCCATGCCAACACTGCTGATTGTGGACCTTTTCGATGTTCGTGCTCCTGCAAATGGGAGTGAAGTGATTTCGTAAACGACGGGTGGCATGCCGTCACGGGGCGAAGCCCTGGGTCGGCATGAGAACCGC
>JARRJI010000393.1:0-3037 GCA_037379595.1 Acidobacteriota bacterium
ATTCCAGGTTAGCGCTGCAGCGGGATCACTAGCAAGAACTGACGTCGGCATTGAAGCCGGTGCGTGACAAACCCAATATCATACACTGCAGCGTGGCTCTCAGGCCCATAGGTTTGACAGGCACCGTCCTGGCGATCCATTGCACCGGTCAAGCCGTTCTTACTGGCTTGGCGGTGTGGGCGGCGTTGGGGTCGAGGGTGGTGGAGGCGGAGTTCCAGGTCTACCTCTCATCATCCCGCCTGGAGGAGTTCCCATCCGGCCTCGTCCCCGGCTGTGTCGCCAGCCCCGTCCCCGAAAGCGGTTCTGGATGAACTGGCGGATTTTTGTCTGCTGCTCGGGCGTCAAAATTGTCTTGGCTTCGAGCAGGGCCTGGACGCTGGTTTTCATCATTTGCCCACGCAAATCCGAAATCTCCTGAACCTTCTTCATAACGGCGTCCTGGTCAGGTTTGTCAGTCATCAGCAACTGGCGCAGATCAATTCGCGCCGTAGCCATTTTTGCGCGCGTCTCAATGTTTGATTTTTCAGTATTCGTGACAAGCTGCCGGAGGCGGCTGGCCTGGTCATCCGTGAGGTTGACTTCCGTCCGGAACTGCTGGTTATCCAGCAAGGCCATGATCCTCGGGCCCATCAAGAGGCCTCCGAACCCACGGTATCCGTGCATCCCTCCCGGCCCCCACGCCCTTTGGGCCGCGAACGCCAACCCGGCGGCAGCAAAAACAAGCAGAGCCGCAATTGCAATCGATTTCTTCATGTTGAACCCTCCCCTTCTCTTACGCTCCTACTTATATCGGACGCGTTGGCCATCAACAGAGTTACCGCCATTGTCCGGAAATCGCCTGCCATCATGTATAGTGGGTAAAGAACCTTTAGGTTTAGTACGCACTCGATCTGGCGCTTCATGGACCCCGGTCATTCAGGGTTGGAACAAACCACAAAAACCGCCCCCGAGCCCACCCGGCGGCTCATGATGTTTCGCTCTCTTTACCACAGGGATTTCGCGATCTTCTGGACGGGCAACTTCCTTTCAAACATCGGCACCTGGATGCAATACGTCGCGCTCGGATGGGTCATCCTCATCATTACGAACTCGCCGTTCCTCCTGGGGCTGAATGGATTCCTGGCTCAGATTCCGACGCTGGTATTCGCGTTGCCGGGAGGAGCCATCGCCGACCGCCTGAACCGCCGAAAGCTCATGCTGGTGACCCAGACGTCCATGATGTTGCTGGCGCTGCTGCTGGCCGTTCTCACCTCGTTTCGCGAGATCACGATAACCGAAATCCTGGCCATCAGTTTTCTGACCGGGATTGCATCCGCTCTCAACTACCCGGCCTATCAGGCCCTGATCCCGGATCTTATCCCGCGCGAAGATCTCCTGAACGGCATCGCGCTCAACTCCGCACAATTCAACATGTCACGCGCCATCGGCCCCACGGTGGCCGGACTGGCCCTTGGAACCCTTGGAGCGGCCGCCTGCTTCTATTTGAATTCGGCCAGCTTTCTTGCATTGATCATCGCCCTGCTGCTGATTACCATCCCGCCGGTCCAAAGGCGCAAGGGGCCCCGGCTCTGGGGTACGATCCTCGAAGGAATCCGCTACGTGAACGAGCACCGCCTGCTCATTGTGCTTCTTACGGTGCCCGCTTTCCTCAGCCTTTTCGGCCTGCCTTTCATCGTGCTGATGCCTGCTATCGCCCGCAACATGATTGGGGTGGGTGCGTCCGGCTTGGGGTTCCTGATGGCAGGAGCAGGATTGGGAGCGGTGACGGCAGCACTGATCATCGCTGCCAAAGGAACGCCCGAGCGGCGCGGACGCCTGATTCTTACGAGTGCAACTTTCTTTTCAATTGCGCTGATTTTCCTGGCGGGAGCTCACACGTTCTGGGGAGCGTTCCTTCTGCTGATGGTGATGGGAGGAACGATCGTGGGCACGCTGACGCTGACCAACACAACGCTGCAGGTGACCACTCCGCCGGAACTTCGCGGCAGGATCATGGCCATGTATTACATGGCGATGACAGGATTGATGCCGTTTGGCAGTCTGCAGGCAGGAGCGGTTGCACAGGCTTTCAGCACCCGTTTCGCGCTGGGGTTGGGAGGAGCCGTCTGCCTCCTTTACTTCCTGATTCTGCAGGTTTCGCTCAACCGATTGCGGCAGGCCGGGCAATTGTCAGGATCGCCCGCGGACCGAACCTGAACGGCAACCCGCCGCTGCGGCGAGTCCCACGCGAAGCCCGACTACCGGGACGCAGCCTTCTGCAGACCCTCGTCCACAAGCTGGTAAATTCGCTTAACGTTCAGGCCCACTACAGGAGTGCCATTGATGAAAAGAGTAGGTGTGCTCACGATTCCCTTCAGGCCGGAGCGTTGGCCGAAGTCCAGCAGAAGCGTCCGGACATTGGCAGCGTTGATCATCTCCTGGCCGGCGAAAATCGTCGTGCGGTAGCGAGCGTAATCCGCGGGACTGAGCTTGTAGGCGCACTCATTCGCTATTGCAGCCGTCAAAGCCCAATCATGGATGGTGACCAGCGGAAACTCCTTGAACACAACTCTTATTTTATTGCCGTACTTGGGGATGAGCTTATCCTCGATGAACTTCTGCGTTTCGGCGCACATGGGGCACTCGAGATCCGCAAACTCCACGATGGTCACAGGAGCATTGGCAGGGCCGACGGTGGGCTGATCATTCAGGTTGATCGTCTGCTCCACTTCCTTCTTGGGGTCGACACTCAGGTTAAACACGCTTCCGATCACCATGTAACGCCCGTCTTTGGTAAGGAACGCAAGGGTCGAAGACTTCTTTTCGCCCTCCTGACCGTAGATGGTGGTCTGATAAAAGGCGCTGTACTCAGAGTCCTGAAATGGCCCAACGGTAAGCTTGACGGCATCCGGAACATGGAACTTTGTCCGCACATAATTGACAATCTTTTGATCCGTCGCGGGAGCATTTGCCGAAGGGTTGTTCTGCACGGTACGCGAAGCAACAAAAACATCTCCAAACACCAGATACTTTCCGTCTTTCGTAATTAAGGCAGATT
>JARRJI010000393.1:3058-8258 GCA_037379595.1 Acidobacteriota bacterium
GTTCTGAACGGAGATGGTAGTTTGAAAAAAGTCGTCGTACTGGGAGTTCTTGAAGGGACCAACAGTCAACTTGGTGGCGTCAGGAATGCCAAACCTTTCCCGCACGTAATGGATGACCCTTTGTTCCGTTACGGAAGGTCTTGTCGCAACAGTCTGTGAGCCAACCATGGTGACGGACAGCACGGCAAGCAGTCCGGCCCCCGCTATAAATCTTGTCCAATGCCTTTTAATCAAGCTCCGAAACTCCTTTCGAAAGCGAAGCCCCTTGCAGGTATCCTTGATTCTAAACGCGACCACCCGGAAAAATCAATTTCGAACTGCGGCGAGTGAAGCTAAATCTGCGAGCCGCAGCGAGCCCATCGCACGAAGCCGGGCTGGGCCCATTCAACTCGCCCGGCGGGCAGCATGCGACAAATTGCCAAAGACTTTCTGAAATCTGGATGGCACGCGGTTCTATACCTGCAAGACGTCGCCTTCGCGCGCGACAAGATAATACAGGACCGGATTCACGAAAAAGCCCAACAGCAGAGGGGAAATCAGTCCGCCCACAATCACAATCGCAAACGGCCGCTGGGTGGATGAGCCGATGCCGGTCGAGAGAGCGGCGGGCAACAGGCCGAGGCATGCCACCAGGGCCGTCATCATAATGGGTCGCAAGCGTAGCAAGGCGGCTTCATGCGTCGCTTCTCGGATGCCCTTCCCTTCCAGGCGCAGCTTGTTGATGTAGGAATAAAGCACGACGGCCATCTCCGTCGATACGCCCATCAGCACGAGAAGCCCGAGGACCGAGGACACGCTGAAAGGCGTGTGGCTGAACTTCAGCGCCAGCAGCGCCCCGACCGGCTCCGTCGTTACCACGCCGATGGCAATGGCCACGGGAAACTTAAAGTTTCCGTAGAGAGCAAAAAGGATCAGGAAAATCAGGAGGACGGTGAGCGGGCCGATCACATCAAGCTGTTTTCTGGCGGCGACATACTCGCTGTACTCGCCGCCCCAGGTGACGCGATAACCCTGAGGCAGTGAGTGCACAATCGGCGCAATCGCGCGCTGGCCGGCGGCAACAGCACCCGCCAGGTCCCGGCCCTGGACACTGTACTGGATGCCGATGTAGCGCGAGTTGTTCTGCCGGTAAATGAAAGCCGCACCGTTCCCAACCGTAATATTCGCCAGCTCCTTGAGCGGGATTTGCTGGCCACCCGGGGTGCCCACAAGGAGATTCCCGACGGCCCGGGGGTCCGACCGGAACTGCGGCTTCATTCGAACGATCAAGTCGAACAGCTTTTCGCCCTGGATAACCTGTGTGGCGGGCTCTCCCCCGATCGCCGCCCCGATGACGGCCTCGACATCGGAAACATTGATGCCGTAGCGTGCGATCTTATTCCGGTCAATATGGATCAGCAGGCTGGGTTGCCCCAACTCGCGCACCACAACCAGGTCGGTAAAACCAGGAACCTTCTCAAGGGTAGTTTTGATCTTAAGAGCCGTGTTCTGCAGGGTGCTCAGGTTCGGGCCGTACACTTTAACGGCCAGCGCGCTCTTGAGTCCTGTCAGGGCCTCGTCAACAGCATCCTCAGCCGGCTGAGTGTAATTGAAGATGATGCCCGGGAAAGTCGTGAGCCGGCTGTTGATGGAAGCGATCAGTTCTTTCTTGTTTCGAATGGGGCCTGTCTTCCACGCCTTATTGTCGTAAGGCTTAAGTCCGACGTAAAACTCGCAATTAAAGAACCCGGTAGGATCCGTTCCGTCATCAGGACGTCCGAGCTCTGATCCAACCTCGGTTACCTGCGGATAAGACATCAGAATATGCCGGACCTGCGGAGCAATCTTGGCGGCCGCCTGCCAGGAAATCGTGTAAGGCATGGTTGCGCGCACCCACAAAGCTCCTTCGTCGAGTTGTGGCATGAACTCGCCGCCAATCATCGGAACCAGCAGCAGAACGCCGCCAAAAATCGCAAACGCGACCCCCATCGTCAATGCTCGATGGTTAAGGGACCAGTCCAGTTGCCGCGCGTAAACCCTCTTTATCCACTCGTAGGGCCTGTTTACCTTTTCCTTTACACCTGCTTTGAACCAGTAGGAGATGAGAACCGGCACCAGCGTCAGCGACAACAGCAAAGCGCCAATCAGTGCGAAGGACATCGTATCGGCCATGGGGTGAAAGAGCCGGCCGGAAGCCCCTTGCAGGGCGTATATCGGCAGATAACCCGCAATGATGACGGCGACGGAATAGAAGACCGGACGATCGACGTCGCGCGCTGCGGCAAGGATCGCGTCCTTCAAATCATAGTCCTGTCCCGCGCGCAGTCCGAGCTCACGGTAGATGTTCTCCATCATGACAACCGTGCCATCGATGAGTATGCCGAAATCGATGGCACCTATGGATAAGAGGTTGGCGGAAACGCCTTTTAGGTTAAGAAAGATGAAGGAGAACAGCAGGCAGAGTGGGATGGTCAGAGCTGTAATAATCGCGGCGCGAATGCTGACCAGGAAGAAGACCAGAACGATGAGGACCAGGATCATTCCGCGCAGCAGGTTGTGCTCAACCGTCGAAGTCGTCAGTTCCACCAGGCCGCTGCGATCATAAAACGGATGGATCTTGACGTCTTTGGGCAGGACCTGGGTGTTCAAATACTTTGTTTCTTTTTCAACGCGCTGGAGCACGTATTGCGTCTGTTCTCCCGTGCGCATCATGATGACGCCCTCGACGGCGTCGTTGTCGTTCATGTAACCGAACTCGCCCAGGCGCGGCGCGTGCCCAATCACCACCTTGCCGATATCGCCGACGTAGACCGGCGCGCCGTTGTGGCTGGTCACCACAATGTTATCGATGTCTTTCCTGTCGCGAACCAGCCCGATGCCTCGAACGTAATAGAACTGCCCGCCCTGTGAATAGAAGCCGCCGCCGGTATTGGCGTTGTTGGCCGAGAGAGCGTTCAAAACCTGAGGAACCGTGACGTGGTAGCTGTAAAGCTGCGCCGGGTCCAGCAGCACCTGGTACTGCATGACCGTCCCGCCGAAGCCCGAGTCATCAGCGACTCCTCGAACCGCTCGATAGGCATGGTTCAGAATCCAGTCCTGGATGGTCTTCAACTCCTGGGGGGTGCGGTCACGTAAAGCGAGATCGAACGCATCGTGTCGAGAGCCGGCATTCCGTTCATCTGGATTTCAATGGGAACGGTGATCAGGCGCTCGACCTCCTCCGCAGCGTGGCCCGGCCATTGGGTGATGACCTCAACAATCGGCGGCGAAAGGTCGGGATAGGCATCCACGGGCATCCTCTCAAATGACAGGACCCCCGCGATGACCAGGAACCCCACGAGAATGAGAATGAAAAAGCGCTGATTAAGAGCAAAGTGAACGATACGATGAATCATAGTAATTTCAATTCCGGGCTACGGGAGTCTGATTCGCGGAATGGTTATCCTCCCTCATTACGTGAGGGACCTGGCAAACTGCAGGAAGAGGCTGCCATTCCCGACCAGCTTCTCACCTTCTTTGAGCCCACTCAGAACCTGCGTGCGTCCATTCTCAGTCCGACCGATCGTAACCATCCGCTGGGCAAACTGGTTCTTGCCGACCAGAACATAAACAAACGGCTCATTCACGTCGTTTCTCAGGACGGAAGCATCCGGAACGGTAAGCGCCTTGACCTTGCCGGACTGCACGACGGCAGTGACGTACATATCCTTCTTCAGCATTCCCCCAGGATTGCTCGTCACGATACGTACCTTTAAAGTGCGTGTGTCGGGGTCGAGCGCCGGGGCGATGTAAGAGATTCGCCCGTGGAATTCTCTTGAGTAGGCGTCCGTTTCAACCGTCACCGGATCACCCAGGTGAATGTGAGCGAGGTCGCTCTGATAAACGTTCACCAGCACCCATACCGTGCCTATGTTTGAGATTATGAAGACCTGCGTTGCGCCGGCCTGTACAACCTGCCCGGGCTGTACCATCCGATCCACCACTTCTCCACCGATCGGAGCGAGTAGCGGAATCCTGGAGCTGGCCGGACCGTCGGCCAGGTGGGAAGGATCATTGATGCCGAGCACTTCGAGAGCCTGTTCGGAAGCCTGCAATTCAGCCAGGGCCTGATTGTTGGTGGATTGGGCCTGAAGAAGATCTGCTTGCGCGATAGCATGATGAGCATAAAGGTCCTGGTCCCTTTCCAGGTTGCTCTGCGCAAGTTTATAGGCGGCGTTTGCCTTCAGGAAACTGGACCGTAATTGCGCAAAATCGGGACTGCTGACGTAAAGCATCGGCTGGCCCGCCCGGACAAATTGTCCGGGGTAAACCAGCACCTGAGTGACGGGTCCGCTGACTTGAGTGATCACCGGCGTCGTCTCAAAAGCGTTGTAAGCAACGGAGCCGGGCAGCCGCAGGACCTCGGGAAAGGTCTGTTCCTGGGCCGCGACGACCTGCACGTGCGCCATCTGGTCCTGCGGGACAGTGAAGAGTTCCGCCTTTGCTGCGCCAGCCGACCCGTAGGCGGTGGTGTGCGCGGCGCTGGGGCCGGACCCGCTTTGCCCGCAGCCCGAAAGGATGAAAAGAGAACAGATAGCAGTAACCAGGATGGAAAAAGGAACCCTCCGGGCAGTCATCAATTTCGTTTTCGTATTCATGGCAATTGCCTCACGCCGACCGCCTCGCGCAACTGCTCGACGGCCAGCATATAAGTCGCAAGAGTTTCCCGGTAAGTGAGTTCCGTAGAACGGTAACTGCGCTCTGCATCCAGAAAGTTCAGCAGACTGACGGCGCCCCGCTGGTAAGCGTACCGGCTGATATCCAAAGATTGCTTCGCATCTTTCAGGTAACCAGATTCGTAAAGGTGAATGATCCGGTCGCCGGTTTGAACAGCCTCATAAGCGGTGCCAACATCCGTCATCACAGCCTGCTGGGCGGCATCCTGACTTTCCTCGGACTGGGTGATGGCCGCATGGGTCCGCGCTATTTCTCCCTGGTTGCGGTCGAAAAGTGGAATCTCAACATTGAACGAAAAGCTGGCGTCGTTGGCATAGCCCACGTGGCTGTAACCCGAGGTCAGCGTCAGATCGCGCTTGCCGTTAGCCTTGGCCAGCATGTACCGGCTTTTGGCAGCGGCCACAGCCTTTTTCGCCGCGTGCAGGTCCGGGCGTCGATTGAGGGCCATTGACTGAAAATCTTCCACGTTACCATGGACCGGCGTATAAGCAAGATTGCCGATGAC
>JARRJI010000394.1:0-5573 GCA_037379595.1 Acidobacteriota bacterium
GCTCCGGCTCCCGCTGCGCCCAACCTCCAGCAGTTCAAGGCCCTCACCCGGCAGGCGAACCAGCAGTACCAGCGCGCCCTGCAACTGTTGAAACAGGGCGACTTCGCAGGCTACGGCAACGAGATCAAGAAACTCGGCGAAACCCTCAATCAGCTTGCCAGCCAGTCGCAGTAAGGATCGGGCTTATTCCAACAATCGCTGAAGCGCCGGTGTCCTCACCGGCGCAGTCGGGCGCGGGGGACAGCCCTGCGCGCGGACCAGAGCTCTGTGTTCTCCGTGCCTTGCAAAGTTTCACACAGAGCGCACGGAGGGTCTCAGTGCTCTCTGTGTGAAAGCTTTTTTGCCCTCAGAGCACACGGAGAAGAATGCCTGCCCGAAAAACGGGAATTTGCGAACTTGCAACTTAGCGCCTCCACCGGCACATTCCGGCGCTGGGGGCAACGCCGCTACAGCACCCAGTCTCTTCAGGATGAACGGGTCGCCAGCAGGCTGCAGGCCTGTTTGGCTGAAGAGGGGTCCATCGCCCGGCTGCCGCGGTCGATGTGGCGAACGACGCCCTCGGCGTCAATCACGAAGGTGGTCCGTTTGGCCACGCGCAGGAAATTGAGCACACCGTATTCGCGAGAGACTTTCTTCTCCGTATCGCACAGAAGGGGAAACTTGAGGGCCAGCTTTTCTGCAAAGCGGCGCCCATCCGTTCAAACTCGGCAAGACCATCCTGGTATGCCGCCAGTTCCTGCGCTCAGCCGGGCGTGTTCGCATAAACATAGAAAGCCAGAACGACACTGTTCTTGCCGCGAAAATCCCATAGCCGGATCTGCCGCCCTGTATGGTCGGCCAGTTCAAAATCCGGCGCCGGGTCTCCGACGTTCAGTGCCATCCTGGCTTTCTCGAGTGAATCATCCGGCGCGCCGTGCGGCAACCCGCCGACGAACCAGATGCTACTGCTGCTTCTTTTTCTGCTCCATCTCCCGGTGCGCCATCAGGCTGCAAGCCTCGCGTGCGCTGCTCGGGTCGAGAGCTTCCTGGTCCTTGTCAATGTGAGTGATGACGCCCTGCTTGTTCACCACAAAGGTGGTCCGGTTGGCAAACCCGTGTTGCGCATTGAGGATGCCGTATTCCCTGGAAACCTTCCGGAAGAAATCGCTGAGCAGGGGGAAAGTCACGCCGATCTGCTTGGCGAACGCCGCGTTGGCGGGCACGCTGTCCACGCTGATGCCCAGCACCTGAGTATCTGTTTTCTTGAAAGTGGCGAGATCAGACTGATACGCCTTGAGCTCCTGTGTTCAACCGCCGGTGAAAGCCAGGACGTAAAAGGCCAGGACAACATTCTTCTTGCCGAGGAACTGGCTGAGACTGATGTCCTTGCCCTGCTGGTCCGGCAGAGTGAAGTCCGGCGCCTTTTCCCCAACCTTCAACGCCACCGGCTGTGCGGCACTTGCCTTGGCTGCGCTTGCTGCCGTCGTTGCGGCTGGCTTGCTTTCTGTCGTGGCCGAAGAACATTGACTGAGCATAGGAACGACCGCCGCCAGAACAAGCAGCACAGCAGCTAACTTGAAATTCCGCTTCATCGTTTACCTCCCCGCGCCCCGCGTTCGGTAATTGAGATAACGGGAGTCTATCACAAAATTCCGGGTTTGGCATTTGCAAGCAGGGCATTACAGCCTGCGGAGAGCTCGTGAAGCCTTTCACCACAAGCATGGCGACCAGGAAAACATAGGGAGGTATCGGGACGAAGCGTCGTCTAATTAGGTAGGTCGCACATGGCAGGTGGCGGATGGCAGGTGGCATGTTGTAGGTGGCATGTGGGCTGGTTGCAAATGGGCAGAGAGGGTTCTATGTGCTTTAAAAAAACGTATTAAGTCACTGAATAATATAGCGATAAAAATACTTGACAACTTCCTGCTAAGGTTTTATTATCTGTATTGACTAATGTTTGAGTGCACGATGAGGAGGTTACAACCTATGTCGATTACCCGATGGGAGCCGTTTCGCGACCTGGTCACAACCCAGGACCGATTTAACCAGCTGTTTAACGATACTTTTGCCCGCGCGTTTGGCGATCCGCAGGAAGTTGCGCCGCGCGCCTGGGTACCGCCGGTGGACATCCACGAAACCGACGACAGCCTGGTGCTTCAGGCGGAGTTGCCGGGGGTCAATCCGGACGACGTGGAAATCCGCGTGGAAGACAACACCCTTTATCTGAAGGGTGAACGGAAGTTTGAGAAGGATGTCAAGGAGGAACAGCTTCATCGCGTTGAACGCTGCTATGGAACTTTCGGCCGGAACTTTGCCCTGCCCGGTTCTGTGGACGCGAGCAACGTCAAGGCGGAATACAAGAACGGTATTCTGACTCTGACCATGCCCAAGCGCGAGGAAGCAAAGCCCAGGACCATCAAGATCAACGTTTCAAAAGCCTGAGCGGCCGGTCCGGCGCTGGCTGGCGGTTGCGGCCGACCGGGCAGAAGCCCGGGCTCAACGAAATTTTCGAACGATACAAGAAGGAGGTATGAGACGATGCCAATTGTACGATGGGAACCATTTCGGGAGTTGGTAACAACACAGGATCGCATGAACCGGCTCTTCAATGAGACGCTGGGGCGGTTCTTTGGAGAAGAAGGCGCTCGAACAGGCGCCTGGGTGCCGGCGGTCGACGTCTATGAGACCGAGCAGAACGTAATTGTGAAAGCAGAGCTGCCCGGCATCGACCCCAAGGACGTTGAAGTCACCGTGCACGAGGGCACGCTCTATCTGAAGGGCGAGCGCAAGTATGAGAAGGAAGTGAAAGAAGAGCACTACCATCATGTCGAGCGCGCTTACGGCACCTTTGCGCGAAGCTTCGAGCTGCCCGCCTCGATCGATGAGGAGAAGGTGAAGGCGGACTTCAAAGACGGAGTGCTGACGCTGACCATGCCCAAGCGCGAGGAGGCGAAGGCGAAGAAAATCAAGATCAGCGTGGCAGCATAAGGGTAGCAGACTCAAACCCTCTGCCGGTTCCTGCTGCCCGCCAGGCGGGCGGTGGGCAGGATTGATCCCGGGTTGGCGGGCAAGGGCCGGTCAACCCGGATTTTCTTTAGAAAAGGATTTATCATGGCGACCCGTTTTGACAAATTCACGATCAAGGCGCAGGAGGCGCTGCAGGGTACCCAGGACGTTGCCGGCCGCTTTGGCAACCAGCAACTGGAGCCTGTGCACCTGCTGCTGGCCATGGTCGAACAGTCGGAAGGAATTGTTCCGGCGATTCTCGAACGGCTGGGCGTAGCGCCCTCGGCCGTCCGCCAGGAGGCCGAGAACGCCATCGACCGCCTGCCCAAGGTGGGCGGCACGGCAGACCACTATCTTTCCCCGGCACTCAAGGAAGTGTTTGACCAGGCGGCGAAAGAGACGGAGCAGTTCAAGGACGAATTCGTCTCCACCGAGCACCTGCTACTGGCGCTGGCCCGAAAAAAGAATGACGCCGCGGGCCTGATCCTGAATCGCCTGGGCGTGACGCACGACGCCATTCTGAAAGCCCTGGTGGCCATTCGCGGCTCGCAGCGCGTCACCGACCAGAATCCCGAGGCGAAGTACCAGGCGCTGGAGCGCTACGCTCGCGACCTGACGGAACTGGCTCGCCGCGGCAAGCTCGACCCCGTGATCGGCCGCGACGACGAGATCCGTCGAGTGATCCAGGTGCTTTCGCGGCGCACCAAGAACAACACGGTGCTGATTGGCGAGCCGGGTGTGGGCAAGACGGCCATTGTGGAAGGGTTCTCTTCATCGACGAACTGCACACGCTGGTGGGCGCGGGCGCGGCCGAAGGAGCTATTGACGCTTCAAACATGCTGAAGCCGGCGCTGGCGCGCGGCGAGCTGCGCTGCATCGGCGCCACGACGCTGAACGAATACAAGAAACATATAGAAAAGGATGCGGCGCTCGAACGGCGGTTCCAGCCGGTATTCGTCGGAGAGCCTTCAGTCGAAGACACGATCGCCATTCTGCGCGGACTGAAGGAAAGGTACGAAGTGCATCACGGCGTCAGAATTACGGACTCGGCCCTTGTGGCAGCGGCGACGCTGTCCCACCGCTACATAGCGGACCGTTTTCTTCCCGATAAGGCCGTGGACCTTGTCGATGAGGCCGCATCGCGTCTGCGCATTGAAATCGACAGCATGCCGGTGGAAATCGACGAGGTGGAGCGGCGCATCACGCAGCTCGAGATAGAAAAGCAGGCGCTCTCCAAGGAAAAGGACAAAGCATCGGCGGAACGGATGGAAACGCTCAACGGCGAACTGGCGGAACTGCGCGAAAAAAGCTCCGCCATGAAGCTGCACTGGCAGCAGGAGCGCGAAATCATCGGCGCCATCCAGGCCACGAAGGAAAAAATCGAAAGAGTAAAAGCGGAGGAACAGAACGCGGAACGTTCCGGCGATCTTGGAAAAGCCGCCGAACTCCGGTACGGAACCCTGGTGCAGCTGGAAAAGGAACTGTCGGGACAGAACAGCCGCCTGGAAACCCTGCAGTCCGATCAGAAGTTTCTCAAGGAAGAAGTGGACGAGGAAGACATTGCGGAAGTCGTCGCGAAATGGACAGGCATTCCCGTCAGCAAAATGCTGGAAGGTGAAGTGCAGAAACTGGTCCAGATGGAGAGCCGCCTGCGCGAGCGGATTGTGGGACAGGAAGAAGCCCTTACTGCGGTATCGAACGCCATCCGCCGGGCGCGTGCCGGGCTTCAGGATGCCGGGCGGCCCATGGGGTCGTTCATATTCCTCGGTCCGACGGGCGTCGGGAAAACCGAGCTCGCCCGGGCTCTGGCGGAGTTTCTTTTTGACGACGAGCGCGCCATGGTGCGCATCGATATGTCCGAGTATTTGGAAAAGCACTCCGTTGCCCGCCTGATTGGCGCCCCGCCCGGATACGTGGGGTATGAAGAGGGCGGCTATCTGACCGAAACGGTGCGCCGGCGTCCCTATGCCGTTATCCTATTCGACGAAATCGAAAAGGCACATCCGGACGTATTCAATATCCTGCTGCAGATCCTGGACGACGGGCGTTTGACCGACGGCAAGGGGCGGACCGTTGATTTTAAAAACACGGTCATTATCATGACCTCCAATATCGGCGGGCAGATGATCGGAGAGACGCAGGGAGACCTGGAAAGCATTACACCCCGGATAATGGACGCCCTGCGCCACACTTTCCGGCCTGAGTTTCTCAACCGGATTGACGACATCATTGTTTTCCACCGGCTTACACAGGACCTCATCCGGGATATCGTCCGCCTGCAGCTCGGGCAGCTGAACAAGCTCCTGGCGGAGAAAAGCCTGGAACTGGATGTGAGTGCCGAAGCGGTCGAAGCTCTTGCCCGGGAAGGCTACGATCCCGTCTATGGCGCCAGGCCCCTGAAGCGGCTGATCCAGAAAAGAATCCAGGACCGTCTGGCGCTGATGCTGTTGAACGGAGACATCAAGCCGGGTGACAGAATCCACATGGATTCGGACCTGAAAACGGGGGAGTTTACATTCGCTCCGGTACGGTCACAGGAAGAATAGGAATCGTTCCGCGGGCATCGGGTATTCCCGTCCGATGATTGC
>JARRJI010000395.1:0-3080 GCA_037379595.1 Acidobacteriota bacterium
GATTGGATGCAAAGACCGCAGCGTTAGAGTACGAACGCTGCACTGCAACGGCTCGCGAATTCGACAGATGAAGATCACCCTTTGATCACGCCAATCGGCTTCAGGCGTGCTACGCGTTTGGAAAGGCCGGCGTTGTGGACCACGTTGATGACGGCGTCCACGTCCTTGTAGGCTTCGGGGATTTCTTCCGAGATGCCGTCGCGCGTTTCGGCGCGCACGATCACGCCCTGCTCTTCCAGGCGCTGCCGGGCATTTACGGCATACGAGGACTTCTTGGCGGCGGTGCGGCTCATCACGCGGCCGGCGCCGTGGCAGGTGGTTCCAAAGCTCTCGCGCAGCGCGCCTTCCGCTCCCACCAGAACGTACGACGACGTTCCCATGGAGCCCGGAATCAGCACCGGCTGCCCGATGTCCTTGTAAGCCTCCGGAATCTCCGGACGGCCGGCGGGGAAAGCGCGCGTGGCGCCCTTGCGGTGCACCAGCACGCGGCGGTCCCTGCCGTTCACGCGATGCCATTCCAGCTTGGCGATGTTGTGGCAGACGTCGTAAACCATCCGCAGCTCTTCTTTCTGCCCGAAGATGCGCTTGAAGGCTTCGCGGGTGAAGTGGGCGATACCCTGGCGATTGGCCCAGGCAAAATTGGCCGCGGCCCGCATGGCTCCGAGATAGGCCTGGCCTTCGGGCGAGGCAACCGGCACGCAGGCAAGCTGGCGGTCCGGCAGTTCGAGCTTGTAACGGCGCATGGCCTGATCCATGTCGCGCAGATAATCCGTGCAGACCTGGTGGCCGAAGCCGCGCGAGCCGGAGTGAATCAGCACGACGACTTCATTCTGATAAAGGCCAAACCGCTGGGCAATGGCAGGCTCGTAGATGCGCTCAACGTACTGCACTTCCAGAAAGTGGTTGCCCGACCCGAGCGTTCCGATCTGGGGCAGCCCGCGCTTTCGCGGCTTGTCGCCCACGGCCGCGGGATCGGCGCCCTCGATGGCTCCATTTTCCTCGCAGTGGGCCAGGTCGGCTTCGTCGCCGTAACCGTTCCGGACCATCCACCGCGCGCCCTCCACCATCACGCGCTCCAGATCCTCGTGCGAAAGCTGAACGAAGCCTTTCCGGCCGGCGCCCGAAGGAATATCCCTGAAAAGCTGGTTGACCAGTTCGCGGATTTTGGGCTGAACGTCCTCACGAGTGAGCGTGCTGGTGAGCAGACGCACTCCGCAGTTGATGTCAAAGCCCACGCCACCCGGCGAGATTACGCCGCCGTCATCGGGGTCAGTGGCCGCCACGCCGCCGATGGGGAATCCGTAGCCCTGGTGGATGTCCGGCATGGCCAGAGATCGCCCCACAATGCCCGGCAGCATGGCCACGTTGATGGCCTGTTCGAGCGAAAGGTCTTTGAGCAGGTCCTTCAGCAGAAGCTCGTCGGCAAAGATCAGCGCATCGGTCAGCATGCCGGACTTGGTTCCGCGCGGGATCAGCCAGCGGTAGTCGTCGAGCCTTTGGAGCTGATGCATTTCAAGGTGCATCTGGCTTTCCTCCGAGTGTGCAAATGCGCGACGGATTAATCGGGCTCTACAAGAATTATATCAGGGAAGCAGAGGCGGCCGATTCAAACCCGCGCGGTCTGTGAAGGCCTCAAGCAAAGCGGCCAAGGGGGCTAGGAAGTGAAGGGCAAAGAAAGCGGGACCTCGGAAGCAAGCCAAGACCGAGCTTGGCGCCACGCTCGCGTTTGTTTCCGGTTTGTTTTTGATGGCCTTGTGTTTTCAACAAGATGGCCAGCTTTGTTTTCCGGTTTGTTTTCGCTTTGTTTTATTGGAGTTTCTATTTTCTTCAATAACTTGGCCAGCTTTGTTTCTGCTTTGTTTTCGGTTTGTTTTTTCGGCTCATCGTTTGTTTTCAACAACTCTCCCGCTTTGTTTTTTAAAAAAGCATTCTTTTTTCTGTTTGGGTCATCAAAAACGGCCTTACAACACCGTTTTTGAGAAATTTCCGGAGGCATTGTAGCCTATCCATGGTGTCTTGTCCTCCGAGGCCCCCATCAAACCCTGACGTTGCCTGCTTTGTAGCGCGACGTTCGTTTCGCAACCTTGCGGCCGCCGGGCCGCACCTCCCGGAAGAGCGGGAATGCCGCTTTGCCGGGGTGCCTCATGAGCGCCCGGGGGCGTGTCCAGGACCCGTTCCTGAAAGCAGCGCGGCTTCGAGCCGGCTCAAAAAAGCCTAGCATGCTAGCGTACAATTGTCAAGAACATTCTGGGAAAGCCTCCTCGATTTTCCACCTCGCAAGCCGGATGTGGACGCTTTTCCGTAGTGACTCCGACTCGCGTCCGCGGCGTGTCAGGGCAGATCGAAGAGAAAAAGTGAGAAATGTCCTGTTTGCTCGAGCGGGGCGGGACCTCAAAGACTGTCAATTTTGACAGTACAGTTTCGGCGTCCTGACTGCAACAATTCATTATGACGGTCTGCGGGGTGGCCGCAATTTTCATGCGTTCAGACGATCGGATGTCCAGTGGAAACCGTGAGCGGGACCATCATTGGCCTTCGGGACCGTCATCATGAATTGCCATAGAGCCCGGCTTGCCCCCTCTCAGGCTGCCGGGCGAAATGACACTGAAGGAGGAAAGAGATGAAAAAGCTTGAAAGACTGGCCGTTCTCCTCATCGCTTGCCTGGTGACTGCAGGTCTGGCGGATCTCCTTGCAGGCGGACAGGAGAAGCAGCCTTCTCCCCCGCCCCAGAGCGCGTCAGCCCAGCAGTCGCCGGCTGCGCGCCTGGGAATCTTCCCATACCCCAAAAACACTCAGAACGCGGCCCAGCAGCAGAAGGATGAAAGCGAGTGTTACGACTGGGCAAAGCAGCAGACGGGCATCGACCCTGCGGCTGCGGCCCCTCCCCCGCAGGAGGCGAAGAAAGCCAAGGGAGGTGGAGCGAAAGGAGCAGCGGGAGGGGCAGCAGGCGGTGCCGCAATCGGAGCCATTGCCGGAGACGCGGGCAAGGGTGCAGCTATCGGAGCAACTGCCGGTGCAATGCGCGGACGGCGCCAGCAGAAGAAAGCGAACAAGCAGGCCAAGAAGGAGGCGCAAGCCG
>JARRJI010000396.1:0-3065 GCA_037379595.1 Acidobacteriota bacterium
GCCCCGATCAACGTGCGCCTCGAATCGGGAGACCGTTTCGAGTTCAACTGGAGCCCGCGTGGCGAAACCCTGCTCGCTCCTTTCGAGATTGCTCCCGGCTTGATCATTCCTCCCGGCTCGTATGACTTCACACGCTGGCGTCTTGAAGCACAGACGAGCAGCCACCGGCACTTGCAGTTTGGTACTACGACGTGGTTCGGGACCTTCTTCAACGGCCAACTGACGCAGTGGGAAAACTACCTCAAGTGGACCTCGCCAAAGGGCAAGACCCAGCTTGAGCTGGAGACGGAAAATGACTTCGGCCACCTGCCAGTCGGCAACTTTGTGCAGCGTCTCTGGCAGCTCAGGGGGACTTACGCCTGGAACCCGAATCTTGTGCTGTCGAGCTTTATCCAGTACGACACCGGGTCCCAGAACGTGGGCACGAACACGCGAATCCGCTGGACGATCAAACCGGGAAACGACCTGTTCATTGTCTGGAACCGAGACTGGCAGCGCATCCTGACCGATCCACACGTCAGCATCGTTCCACAAAGCGATCTGATCGCGATCAAACTGCGCTGGACATTCCGGCCTTAGCCCGCTTTTCTCACCAATAAATTGAAAAAGGCTGTCACTTCTGGCATAAGTATTTTTGCGAGAAAGACTTGCGCCAGAGAAGGAGGACAGCCTTTTGCAGACACAGTGTAACCAACAATCCTTGGAATTTCATCCCCTGAATGAGCGGCAGGTGGTGGGCCGGTTTGACGGTGGCAAGATCACGACGGACGCCGGCGGGCTGTTGTTGCGCGAGGTGGAGCAGCGGAGAGGAATCATCGCGCGCTTTGCCGCCTGTTTTCAGGACCATCGGGCGGTGGGGCAGGTGGAGCACCGGGTACAGGAACTGGTGGCGCAGCGGGTGTACGCGCTGGCGTTGGGTTATGAAGACCTGAACGATCACGATGAGTTGCGGCGGGACCCGTTGCTGGCGGTGTTGGCGGAGAAGCCGGATCCGACAGGTGAGAGCCGAGCGCGGAAACGAGACCGGGGCAAGGCCTTGGCGGGGAAGAGCACGCTGAACCGCTTGGAGCTGACGAAGGCCGAAGTGGAGAAGAAGGAGCGCTACAAGAAGATCGCCCTGGACATGGAGGCGGTGGACCGGCTGCTGGTGGAGATATTTCTGGAGTCGCACCCGACGCCACCCCGGGAGATCGTTATCGACCTGGATGCCACCGACGATCCGGTGCATGGGAACCAGGAAGGGCGCTTCTTCCACGGCTACTACGGGCACTACTGCTACCTGCCGCTGTACATTTTCTGCGGCGACCATCTGTTGTGCGCACGACTGCGGCCTTCCAACCTCGACGCCTCGGCGGGCTGCGTCGAGGAAGTGGCGCGGATCGTGGCGCAGATTCGGCAAGCCTGGCCGGAAGTCCGGATCACGCTGCGGGGTGACTCGGGATTTTGTCGCGAGGAGCTGATGGCGTGGTGTGAGCAGAACCTGGTGGACTACGTGCTGGGATTGGCGAAGAACGAGCGGCTGAAGGCGGAGATCGCAGGGGAACTGGAACAGGCTGGTCAGCAATACGCCGAGACGGGGAAGGCGGCGCGGGTGTTCAAGGAATTCCTCTATCAGACGCGGGAGAGTTGGACGCGGGCACGACGGGTGGTGGCCAAAGCCGAGCACTTGGAAAAGGGGACGAACCCGCGCTTTGTGGTGACCTCGCTGGCGGCCGAAGCGTGGGCGGCGCGCCCGTTGTATGAAGAGCTCTACTGCGCACGGGGTGAGATGGAGAACCGCATCAAGGAACAACTGGTGCTCTTTGCCGACCGCACCTCGACGGCCTACCTGCGCAGCAATCAAATTCGACTCTATTTTTCCTCGATGGCCTACGTGCTGATGGAAGCGCTGCGTCGACTGGGATTGAAAAGCACCGACCTGGCGCGGGCGCAGTGCCACACCATCCGGCTGAAGGTGCTCAAAATCGGGGCCCACGTTCGCATCACGGTGCGCCGCGTGTGGGTGTCGATGGCGGGAGGATATCCCTACGCCGAGCTGTTCGCTCAGGTCTACGCTCAGTTGCACGCCGCACCCTTGCGAGGCTGAAAAAACGAGGCGATCCGACACTTCGTCCGAGCCGAATATCCACAGCTCGAACTGTCCCCGCGCCAACTCAACCACTACGGCGAATCAGGCACTTACGGCCATCGCCGCACTGAAAATCATGAGTGTGGTCCACCCTGCCGTGAGGCACCTGCCAAAAAGCCACCTGCCAACTGCGTCTCGA
Source organism: Acidobacteriota bacterium (assembly GCA_037379595.1). GTDB lineage: Bacteria > Acidobacteriota > Terriglobia > UBA7540 > UBA7540 > SCRD01. Next base: position 2,268 of record JARRJI010000396.1, read on the forward strand.
TACCAAGTAGCGTTCCCAAATCTATCGGTGAGAAAAGCGGGCTAGAACATCCTCTTCTTCAGCCGTTCCACGCTGAACTTGGCGGTATCGGCAATGGCCATGACGGCCATCACGCCGGCCTGTACCGGGTCGGTCACCACCAGGTCGGCCACCTCGGGAACGCTGCCGGCCATGTTGAGACTGATTACCAGCAACCCCTGGGCGCGCACTTCGCTGACGGCGCGTTCGATTTCGCCGCCCATCAATGCCCCGGCCAGCACCAGGACGCGGGCGCGCGGTAATCGGCCCACCGCTCGAACGGCTTCCGCCAGAGGCTGCTCACCCACCAGCGGAATGGTATCAACGGAGATGTGTTCGCCGCGGATGTTGTGCCGGTCGGCTTCTGAAATGGCGCCGATGGCCACCTGCCCCACCTGTGCCCCGCCGCCCATCACGATGATGCGCTTGCCGTAAATTTTTTCGAGGGACTCAACCAGCAAAGCCTCTTTGACGACAGAAAGCTCCCGCAGTCCTTCCAGCAGCTCCTCGGGCGGACCGGGCAGTTCCACTTCAAAGTAGATTCGTGCTTCATGCGAACTGCTGTCAACAATTGCCACAGATGAAATGTCGCCCTTCTGTGCGGCAATCACCCCCGTCAACTGGTGAAGTACGCCCAGTCCCGATTCCACGCAAACCAGAATTCCAGCTTTCTCTGCCATCGTGGCTCCTGACGAGAGGCGTAAACCCGCAGGCTACGCGCTCCCACGTCCACACGTCCGCTTAGCGTAGCACAATTTTTGCAGGATGAGCTTGCTGCCA
>JARRJI010000397.1:0-8640 GCA_037379595.1 Acidobacteriota bacterium
ACTCCCGGATTGCGGCTGTAGTCCGCCAGGGCATTCCACCGGGGCCCGGATGCCTCGATGTGGGGAATGTAGGGATCTATCCCCACCCACAGGACGAAGATGCCGACTCCCACAATTACCGATTCCCAACTGAAAGCCCAGCGCATCTCAACGACGAACGGGCGCATCTCCCACAGAAGCCAGGCGCCTACGAGCGTCTTCGCGACATAGAGCCAGTACTGCCCGTATTGGCCCATCAGCCCCTGGCCGAAGGTCAGAACCAGGAAAACAACGAACGGCGCGACGCGCGGATAGACGGGTGAGCTCTTGAACTTCTCTCGCAACAGATTCATCGCGGCCGATGATCTTCAAGCCGAGCGATGAAGGCCAAGCAAAAAGTGCTTACTTCATGCGGAGCACGTTGGTCTCGCTTTCGCTGACCAGCGTGATGCTGTCCGGTCTTATGGCCGTGACACGAAATTCGTTGACGCGGTCACCGACAACAACCGTTTTTCCGCTGACAATCGCCGACGGTCGCGCGGGAATAAAGACGATGGCCTGAAGCTTTGGAGGTCCCGGTTCGGACAAGAGACCCTCTGATCTCGCCAGGGCAGCCTGGTTGGTGAGATTCCCGGGGGGCAGTGTGGCCGCAACGCCCACCGCGGGCGTCACTGGCAAGGCATTGCCCCGAGCACGGTCGGCAGGCGGGCTGACCGCGGCCATCCCTGTCACGTGTGAGGTTGATGTCTGGGATCCATTTGAGACGGCCGTCTTGCGGTCCGACAGCACCAACGACAGGATACCGATCAGCAGAATGGTGGCAGCAGTAGCGGGCAACACCAGGCCGAACCTCTTACTCGGGCGCTCATCTGGATCCGCGGGCTGAAACCGCAGGTTCGAGGCCGAAGAGGGTGCCACATCTTGGCGGCATTGACCAGGCGCGGAATCCCCCCGCTGTAATGGCGGATGCGCCAGAGTGCCGGCCGGGTGAAATGCGGGGCACCCCTCGCACCCGACACTTCGAGCCGGTGCTGGATGTATTGGTTGATTTCGGAATGGTTTAGTGGCGCCAGATGATAGCGAACGGTGATGCGCTGGCGCAATTGTCGCAGATTCGGGCTGTTCAGGCGATCTCGCAGCTCAGGTTGCCCCATCAGAATGATCTGAAGCAGCTTGCGGTTGTCCGTTTCCAGGTTGGACAGCAGTCGCACTTGCTCGAGCAAGCCCTCCGTCAGGTTCTGGGCCTCGTCGATAATCAGCACTGCATCCCGACCCTGCTCGACCTGCCAGAGCAGAAAGTTATTGATGGCGGCCACGGTATCCAGCCGATCCATGCCCCGCACATCGAGGCCGAACTCAACGGCGATGGCCTTCATCAACTCATCCGCGTTCAGGATCGGATTGAGAATGAGCGCGGTGGAGTAGTCCCCGTTGAGTTGTTCGAGCATGGCCCGGCAGAGCGTCGTTTTGCCGGCCCCGACTTCGCCGGTGAGTTGAACGAATCCCTTGCGCTCGCGAATGCCGTAAAGCAAATGGTTGAATGCTTCACGGTGTTTGGTGCTGTAAAACAGGAACCGCGGATTCGGCGCTATGTCAAACGGAGGCTCGGTTAATCCGTAGTAGTCGAGATACACGTAGCCCTCTCAGCACAAAAAATGCCTGTTCCAACCGGGTCTCAGCGGGCTCCTCGGGACCCGCCGCCGACATGATTCTAACGCTTCACCCGGGCCTCCCGGGGCTGGATGTTATCAGGACATTATCGTTCGGAATTTCAATAACTGGCAGTCCGCATTCGATTAATAGAGAGATTCTGCGGCCGGCCGTCATAATCGTGCTGTGTCAATTGCTGACACGCGCAGGACACTGGCTCCGCTGCCGGCGGCCGGCCGCATCAGCTCAGAATGGCTTCTGCGGCGTCCACCAGTGCCCGGGCTTCCCTCGGGGTGCCTATGGTGATCCTCAGGTGCCCCTTCACAGCAGGATCATCGAACCACCGCACCAGAATCCTTCTATCGCGCAGCTTTGCGTGCCAGGCTTGGGCCGAGAACCTCGGCGGCCGCACAAGGACGAAATTCGTTCGGCTGGGATGGACTTCGAAGCCAAGCTTCGTCAGATCGCGGGTCAGCTTTGTGCGCGCCGCAATTATCTTCCGGACATTCAACCGATAATAGGGCAAGTCAGCTAGAGTCGCTTCGGCTGCAATCTGGCCCAGGCCATTGACATTGTAACTGTCCCGGATCCTTTGCAGGGCCGCAATCAGGACCGGGTGGCCGACGAAATAGCCGACTCGTTGAAAGCAGAGCGAGTACGCCTTCGAAAAGGTGCGTGCCACCAGCACATGCGGAAATCTCAAGGCCAGCGCCATGGCGTGTTCCTCGGCAAAATCCACATACGCTTCATCGAGCACCACCACACCCCGCTGGACGCGGCAGAGCCTCGCCAACTCTGCGGTTGTATAGCCGTGTCCACTGGGTGCGTTCGGGGTAGTGATGAAAGTCAGCGCCGCATGGAAGTTCCAGGATTTGCCCCGCTTCAACTCAGCCACGCTCGGCAGGCTGAAGCCGGGCTTGAGCGGCACGCCGTTCCGAGTCGATCCGTGAATGTCCGCCAACACGGGGTAGAGCGAGTAACTCGGCACAAAATACTGCACGAGCGCTGCGGGGTCCGCGTGCAGCGAAACACCATTCCGACCTTTGCTTCGCCTGCCAACTTTGGGCGAAGGGACGGGTTCCACAAAAGCCCTGACGGCCATTGCCAGCAGCTCATCCGAACCGTTGCCGACGATGATATTCTCAGCGCGACACCCGTGAAACCGGGCCAGCTTCACGCGCAACCGCTCGGCTGTCGGGCTTGGATACAAACGCAGCCGTTCGTCCGCCGACGCTCTTATGGCGGACAGGACCTTCGGTGACGGCGGATACGGATTCTCATTCGTGTTGAGCTTGATGAGGCCGTGGATCTTCGGCTGTTCACCGGGGACATAGGCGTGCAGTTTCCGGATCAGCGGGCGGATGTACAGACGCGGATTCATCTCGGTTGGAAAGTCTCGGAGCTGGCCTGTTCAGTTCCTGATTTCCGCGGACTTTGCGTGCGCACCCAGCCCCTCGAGTTCGGCGAATTTGCGGACCGACCGCAAGGCCTTCCGCAACGCCGGGCGATTGTATTCGACGACACTGGTTCGGCGTTGAAACTGATCCACCGTCAGGCCGGCAAACGAGAGTCCGGCCCCGCCGGTCGGCAGGGTGTGGCTCGGACCGGCAACGTAGTCACCCAGCACCGTCGGAGACCACGGTCCCAAAAAGATTGCCCCGGCGGTGACGATGCCTCTTGACAACACCCGCGCATTTCGTGTCATGACTTCACAGTGCTCGGGCGCCAGGCGATTCGCGAGCCCAACGGCGTCGTCCAGGCAACGTACGAGGATCAGCCAGGCATTGGTGTCCAGGACACGCTGGATGAATTCGCGCCGATTGAGCCTGGGCAATTGTCCTGCAATTTCCTTTTGGACGGCCCTCAGCAGCCGGGCCGAGGTCGTCACCAACCAGACGCGCTCGTGGCCTGATCCGTGTTCCGCCTGGGCCAGCAAATCGGCGGCTACGAATCGCGGCTCTGCGGTGTCATCGGCCAGCACGAGCACTTCGCTGGGGCCAGGCAAAAGGTCGATAGCCACACGGCCCACGAGCAGCCGTTTGGCAGTGACGACGTAGGCGTTAATAGATCTCCGTGGCGCCCGCGGCGCGGGCGGCGAATAGCAGAGCAGCGTTGACGCCGCCGTCTTGTCCACACGGAGTGCAAACCACAATCTCCGGACAGCCGGCAACCTTCGCCAGCGTGACGGTCATGAGCGAGGTCGAAACCAGGGGGGCCATGCCACCGGGGACATAAACGCCGATCCGTTGGAATGGATCGAATTTCTCACCCACCCTGGCACCGTGCGAATTGCGGTTTTCCCAACTGCGTCTTCGCGACCGCCTGGCGAATCCTGAGATGTTCTTCTCCGCCTCGGCAACCGCGGCCCTTAAGGGCTCATCCGCCTTGATGGAGGCCGCCATCAGCTCGGCCTGGGTGATGCTCAACTGGTCTGCGCTCAAGGTCGCCCCGTCGAAGTGCCTGGTGAATTCCAGCAATGCCTCGTCGCCACGGGCTTGCACGGTTTCGATAATCTTCCGAGTCCGAAATTCAATTTCGGGATCGAACAGGCTGGACTTTCGGGCCAGTGCCTGCAGCCGCCGGGGAAAGTCTGCATCGGTGTGCCGAATCACTTGCATGGGCGGGCAAGCTAAGGGATGTGGCGCCCAAAGTCAAAGTCAGGCACGATGGTGAGAGGGCGGAAGCTGGCCGGGGCTGGCTGGGATCTGATCCACGCGCTCGTGATAGACTCGATGGCATGGCAAGACTGGACGAGACCGCAACGAAATGGACGGAGGAACCTGCAACCACGCGTAAAAGGAACCTGGAAAAGCCTTGCACGGGCATGCAATGTTGATTAGTGTTCGCAACGCTTTTATTTAACTTGTGCCGCTTCGGCGCAGAAAAAGTCTCCCGGCGGAAAGAAAGCGGTGACAGCGCTGTCGGGTCGGGTTGGTAGCTCAGTCGGTAGAGCAGCGGCCTTTTAAGCCGTTGGTCCCGGGTTCGAGTCCCGGCCAACCCACCACTTCCCGCTGTCCCAAACAAAGTGCGTGATGCAGATTGAACCAGGGGCAGACTATGGGCAGATCATATCACTTTGAGTGCCCGCGGTGCGGTTACCGGGCGAGGGTTTCTGGTCGCGCAGATCGCGGACTGAACTTCTGCGTGCAGACGATTCAATGTCGAGAATGCAAAGCGCTGTACGACGCGGTTACGCGCTTGAAGATTCTCGGCGAACCGGGTGTCCAACCCAACGCGGGTTTTAAAAATGGGCGGCTGCGCAGGAAGATTTCCGACCACCCCCCTGCCTTCGAATCTGCGTTGAACAGACTGCCCGTCCCGGCAGGTCGCCGCACCAGGTGGGTGCAATTCAGAATCGCCTGTCCCATCTCATCAAGGCACAGGGTCCAGGTCTGGAACGAGCCTGGCAAGTGCCCGCGGTGCGGCGTCTATCTGGAGCGGAATGCGCTGCCGTTTCGGCTTTGGGAATGACCTGCTCCCAGCTTTGACCTTCTGCCGTGCCAACTTTTTGGAGGCCTTCGCCGGCCGGCTTCTCCAAGATTCCGGCGGGAATCCTTCGCACTCAGGCGCGGGCATAGTAGACGACCGCCGGGGGAAAGTTCAACAGCACCGGAACCGTGCGAAGATGCTGGAATCGAGCACGAATCTTCCTGCGATGAAGAAGTGAATGCTGAAACTGAATGTAAAGGCCGCCGCGCGCGAGACTGCAATTGACCAGATCGATGAGCGGAAGCGCTTTTTCGTTTGGTAAATTCCCCAACGGGATGCCCGAAATCACGAAATCCGCTTTTTGCGCCCCCACAAGACCGAGGTCAGAGAGCACATGCTCAGCCGAATCCGAGATTACCTGCACACGCCCGTTCACTCCCGCTTTTTCCAGGTTCCGTTTGTTGTCTCGCGCCAGCGTAGGATTGATCTCGCAAGCCAGAATCCGAGCATGGGGACAACGCGCTGCCAACCGCAGAGTCAGAGCGCCAATTCCCGCCCCCAGCTCCACGATTTGGCCGCAATACGACTCGGGAACCGGGCTGATCATCTTCGAGATAAGGAACCTCAAGTAGCCAGCCAGCGTTCTTGGGACGGAAATTCTATCGTTAATGGTTCGCGGGTTCGGCATTACAGGTCATTCCTTTGTTTATTTTTCATTTTCGGCGAGCCAAGGACGTCATTGGAATGGGGTAAACTTCTACCTTTGCCTCCTGCGTGAAGCAAGCCAAATCACCTTGCGGATTTGCTCGCACTCAACAGCCATATCGCCTTCCCTCACGCTCTCCAGGCTCGCATCATGGCAGCCCAGTCTATTCACGGAACGATGACCCGCAATGCTGAGCGCTGCAACGAAAAGGTCGCGGGCAGTTGCCCGACGAGCTCACCGTCGGCTTCCAGGGGCGTGCGGGACGTGCTGGCCAGACGGAAGTTGTCGGCCTGATACGAGCGAGTAAGCGTCTTAGGAAGAACGTTGCGCGCCAGTAGAACCGGGCCACAACGGGCCAAAGTCAACCAGTTCACCCGGGGAAACACGCAGACATCCAGCAACCCGTCGCGCAAGTCCGCATGCGGGAAAACCCGGAATTGTCCCCCGTACAAACGCCCGTTGCCAATCAAAACCAGTCCGCCTTCGACCAATTCCGGGCCCACGCTCACGGTGATTCGGGAAGGTGGTCGCAAGAGGGCCTGCAATCCGGCAATGACATAGGCGAAGGGGCCGATTCTCTTTTTCAGGGACCAATTGACGAGTTCAATAGCCTGTGCATCGAGTCCGGCTCCGGCCAGCTGCGCAAAGTAACGGCGCTGTAAGTGGGTGTCGGCGCCGTACTCCATCGACGGTAGGTCGATCCGGGTCTCGTGGGCGGCGAGGATGGTCTGCCAGGCGAGATCAGGCTGGCGCGGGATGCCAAGCTCGCGGGCGAAAACGTTCACGGTTCCGAGAGGAAGCACTCCCAAAAGGGCGCGCTCAAGACCTCCAGGCACATCGGCAATGCCATTGAGCACTTCATTCAGTGTGCCGTCGCCCCCCGCCGCGATGATGATCTCATAGCCCTCCTTGACGGATTCCGCGGCGAGTTCGCGCGCATTGCCCGCTTCCGAAGTCTCCTTCACGGTACACTCCGTTCCAATCGCTCCCAGGTTTCGCCGAAACCGCCTGGCTTTCTCGCCCTTGGCGGCCGGGTTGAAGATAATGCACCTGCGCACGTTGGATTGTGTGGAGAGGTCGGGTAGCCGAGTCGAGAAGAAAGCCGCGGACCTTGTGTGGCGCAACCCACACAACCACCTGGAAGCCATCCTGGCACAACGAAGAGGCGCTTCCCTAAAGAAACGCCTCGAAAACAAGGAGCCGCCAGCCGCTGGGCAGGTTGCCCTAATGCACTTCCGCCCAGCTGGAAGGGATGTAGCCTCGAGAGGGACCAACGTTCCTCAGGTTCTCGTCATAGTGGAAGTTGAAATGCCCGTTCAAGGTCACGGTCCTTGTGACGGTGGCGCCAGTTATGTCGACTGCGGTGCTACTGCCACTGCCGGTGAGGGTGTAGTCAGCCTCCGGAGCGTATATCACGCCGTAGAAAGCTCCGTTGCCGTTGAAATTGATGGTGGTGCAGGTCGGAAGGCCATAGAAGCTCAGATTCGCTGCATTCTGGCTTTGGACTATGTCATTTCCACTCAGACTCAACTTTTCGCCCTGCATATAAACCACGAGTTTACCCGAATCTGAATTGCCCCCAGCGATGTAGATAGAAGGAGGACTAAAAGTATCGGCAGTGACGTTGAGGGCCACTGTTGCGTTTGTCCCTACATAGATAGAGCCCGATTCAGTGATCAAGTAGTTGCCACTCGTACCACTTGGAAAAACATAATCATACGAGGTCCCGTCAACTTTGCCACCTGTTGGCGCAGCCAGCCAGGGAAGGTTGGGAAGGACCACATCGTTGAACTGGACATTGAAATCATTAGCAAACCATCCTTCTTGAATACCCGAGTTACCACCCGCTACCCAGGAGACGGATCCGACTGAGCCCCGCGGACCGATGGATATATCTCCAGTAGGGCCGGTCTTGACATGGCCCATGACATTTGCATTTCCAACGCCTATGCCTGAGTTGGTAATGGAACCATTGGTTACGACATCCCCCCCGTCTTTTCGCTTGGCTGGGTCATAGCGCCCGTCCGTGCTGTAATTGGAATCGCTGGAATCATAGCTGTCCGTAGCGACGTTGTTGCCTTTCATATCAATCCGTCCCAGGGCAGCCATGGCGACGTTGAACAAAGGGTCCTTCATCGTCTTAACAAAGACCTTGCGCTCCCCGCCCACGGCCGCATTGAGCGTTACTCCGGCCGCGGCAACAAAGCCCTGCGGAAGGGCCTGGCTGTACAGATTCGGCGAAGGCACATGGCCGACACAGTAGATCGCCGGGCCGTTGGTGAAATTTGTAACATAGGCGTCGTAGTATATGTTGCGGGGCACGTCGAGGTAGCGGCGAACATAATAGACATTTCCCACATGTGTCCAGCCGTCGGCGGCGGCGGTCGTCGGCCATGCAGGCAATAAGTCCGGGGTTTCGACGTATTTGTTGATCAGTTGAAGCGCGTCTTCCACTCCGGCTTCCGTCACGACCATGGTGTGGTTCCAATTCTGGGATCGAGCGACGCTTCTGTTTTCGGCTTGCACGAGTATCAGGTAGCTGGCAAGCGTAAGTCCGATAATGAATGCGGTGAGCAGGCTGACCATCAGCACGCTGCCGCGCGTTGCGGGCGAGTGGTTTAGTTGGAGCTTCATACTATCTCTCGATCTGCGGGGTTAGTTGCGCATGACAATTTTGGCGGTTTGGACACTTTCGGTGTTTACTTTCTTGCCAAAAATCTCTCGTGAACATTTCCAACTCACGTCCACCAGCTTGCACAGGCTGGGATCAAGTTTGCTGGTAGTCGTGTTCGTCGCAGGATAGAAACAGAATTCATTTGACGGGTTTCGCTGGGAAATCCCGAAAGCCAAATATTCGCAATTAGTCAGCAGCACGG
>JARRJI010000398.1:0-2976 GCA_037379595.1 Acidobacteriota bacterium
GGCGGCAAACTTCGCGGGCTGGGTCTTTGCGACTTCTTTTGCGTGGAAATCGCCGACTGCAAACACGAGGATTGAGCTTATAAGCCCGAACGTGGCTGCCATCCTGAATGAGGATTTGAAAAGCGCGAGATGTCTTTTTTTCAGGATGTGGTAGGCGGAGACGCCGATAACGAAGAACGAGGCCACCACGTATGCGGCGAATATGGTATGGAAGAATTTCAGAAGTCCGTACGGGTTTGTGACTACCGCGGTGAAGTCCACCATTTCCGCCCTGTTGTTTCTCAGAACGTACCCGACGGGGTGCTGCATCCAGCCGTTTGCAAGGAGGATCCAGAGGGCCGAGAGGTTGGAAGCGATGGCCACCAGCCAGATCGAGAGTGCGTGGACCCTTTTGGATACCTTGTTCCATCCGAAGATCCAGAACCCGAGGAAAGTGGACTCAAGGAAAAAAGCGACCGTCGCCTCAATTGCGAGCGGTGCGCCGAAGATGTCGCCGACGTATTTGGAATACCGGGCCCAGTTCATGCCGAACTGGAATTCGAGAGTGATCCCGGTGACTATACCGAGGGCGAAATTGATGAGGAAAAGCTTTCCCCAGAATTTGGTCATCCGGAGGTACATCTCGTCTCCCGTCCGGACATACCGGGTCTCCATGTAAGCGACGAGAAGGGACAGCCCCAGGGTGATCGGGACGAAGATGAAGTGGAACATGGTGGTAATGGCAAACTGCAACCTGCTGAGTATCACGGCATCCATACCAATCCTCCTTCATGCAGTTATTGCAATCCGTTCCGGTTAACAATCTATATGCGAATTATATCTTAAGACCACGTTATCCCCATAATCAGGGTTTGTCAAGATCGGGGGAAAGACGGATAACGGGTCGTTATGAGATCATTTTCAAATGCCGTCATACCCCGGCTTGACCGGAGTATCTTGACCTGAGTATCCGGAGAGGAATACCGGATTCCCCGATCAAGTCGGAGAATGACAATCAGCTAACCTTTCTTTTTGTAAACTGACCCACCACCGAAAAACGTAAATGGTAAATAGAACCTATCTCAAAATTGAAATTTCATGATATCCTCTACTTTTGTCATTCCGGCTCGTCCGGAATCTTTCCCTGTTTTCAGAAGGATTCCCGACCTGCCTGCCGGCAGGCAGGCGCGCTTGGCTTGCGGGAATGATAACATGAAAAAGTGCACCTCCGTTAGAGGGCGATAGTATTAAACTAACCCCTACGATCCCGAAGGATCAGATAAGGAGGTGCACATATGAAGTATATGGGAATTGACTACCATAAACAACACTTTGTAGCGACTACTATGGATGAAAAGGGAAGAGTGCTAAGCAGAGACAAGGTTTCTACTGACAGAGGCTCTATCCGGCATTATTTCGCAAAGGCGAATTCGGGTGGAGGGGTGAAAGCTGTTATGGAGGCGTGTTACGGCTGGGAGTATTTTTACGACGAGGTTGATGATCTTGTTGATGAGCTGATCATGGCTCATCCGTTAAAGACCAGGCTTATAGCTGAGGCAAGAATCAAGACGGACTCCATCGATTCGGAGACATTGGCGCATTTATTGAGAGCCGATCTTATACCTCAAGCATATGCGCCGTCAGCTGAAACGAGGGATATAAAGAATTTGCTTCGGTATCGGCTATCACTTACCGCTATGAAAGTTCGGATTAAGAACACAATACATTCTGTTTTAGCGCGGAATCACATTGAAGATAGGAGTTTCAGGGAACTGAGCGATAAATTTGGCAAGAAGGGACTGGCCTTTATGCGGTCCATAACGCTCCGTGGCAACGATACAGTAATATTGAACGAATATCTGGATCTCTTGGGAGAAACGGATTCAAAGATTAAGATTGCGGAGAGCCGAATACGTGCGATCTGCAGACAAGATGAGATATGCGGTATCCTACGAAGTATTCCGGGAATCGGAGATATCCTTGCGGTAACCATCCGGTATGAGATAGATGATATCTCAAGATTTGTCTCAACTGGCAAGCTATGTTCTTATGCCGGCCTCGTGCCGTCTACCTATTCAAGCGGCAACAGGACCTTTCAAGGACGGATCACCAAACAAGGCGACAAATGGCTAAGGTGGGCAATGATCGAAGCCGCCCAGAGGGCGCCTGTTTCCGATATGTGGTTGAGGGAGTTTTATAACCGGGTATCGGGTAAAAAGGGCGGAAAGACTGGTCGTGTCGCGGTGGCCCGTAAACTTCTTGAAATTATTTATGTGCTATGGACGGAGAAAAGGCGATACGTGAAAAAGACTGTGTCAGCCGCCCTGTAAGCTGTCTAGCCATTAAGGGCTCTTGGAATGATTAGGGGGCTGATACCGAATGTTAACGTGCGCATAAATAGCGCGGATAGATGACTGGTACAAGGCCAAAAGGGCAAAAACAGGGTATAGTGCGCTATGGATCGAACAGAGAAAATCGATCCTGGCGCAAATAAGGAGGTCGATTTTTCCAGGAAGACCCTTAAAAAGTTGTCCTTCGGAAGCTGCGAGACTGAAGCAGGTCTCTCCGCTTCCTCCAGACAAAACTTAGGAGTGTGCACTTTCATATTGAAAATCTTTTTCATAGATGACAGCTTTGAACCGAGAACCGATTTTGAGATAGGTTCTACTTACTACTTACCATTCACTGTCTTTGCGCTATGCCCTGTGCTCTATGCGTATAGTCCTCTCCCGGCAAAATCCCCCGGGCGAAGACCCTGAAAAGGAAGGGATAGATGAGACTGGCAAAGAGGGCCGAGAGGATGAGGGTATTGTTCACTCCGCCGTCTATAAGTCCGAGCTTTGTGCCGATTGTGCCTGCTACGACGATCATGGAGAGGGGAGCAGAGAGGAGCAGGGTCATGAGGAAGCCTTCCCTGAGGGAGAGCCCGAGGAAACGTTTGACGAAGAGGGCGGGCAGGTTGCTTGCGAAAATGATTCCCGCCATGAAAAGTGCGAG
>JARRJI010000399.1:0-6302 GCA_037379595.1 Acidobacteriota bacterium
CGCGGAAGAAACGAGAGCTTCGATGGGCCGAATGCTGCATGGGTTCTTTGGATTCTGTGTCCTGCTGCTTGCAGCGGGCGGTTTCATGACCTCGGCAACTGCACAGGGCGCGGCTTTGCCTGCCGAAGCTCTCTCGAACGACACTTGCCTCGCGTGCCACAGCGACACCTCTGCCTCGATAAAACTCGGGAACGGCACGACTCTTTCTCTTTACGTCGATCAGAAGTCACTCGCCGGGTCCGTGCATGCAGGGCTCGCATGCACCGATTGCCACAGCGATATCACAACGGTGCCGCACGCAACCCGGACGTTTTCCAACAAGCGTGCCGTGTCTCTGGCGTACTATCAGGTCTGCAAACAATGCCATTTCGCCGAGTACAGCCGGCTCCTCGACGGAATTCATTTCGACGCTCTCGCCAAAGGCAATCTTAACGCTCCAACCTGTGTAGACTGCCATGGGGCGCACTCCGTCGCTCCGCCTGGCAAGCCTCGCTCGCGCATTTCCCGGACTTGCTCTCACTGCCATGGGGCCATCGCTGCCAAGTACGTCGAGAGCGTCCACGGCAAGGCACTGATCGAGCAGGGCAACAAGGATGTCCCGGTTTGCACCGACTGCCACCACGCCCATGGTATTTCCAACCCGCTTTCGGCGTCGTGGCATTTGCGAATCCCGCAATTGTGCGCACGTTGCCACACCAACAAGGAGTTAATGGCGAAGTACGGGATTTCTACCGCGGTCCTGACCACCTATCTGAACGACTTCCATGGCATGACAGCCTCCTTGCAGAGCACAGAAAGAGCGCATCCGCGGGAATTCACCGCAACCTGCACCGATTGCCACGGCGTGCACGACATCAGGCGGGTTGACGGAGCCGGGCTGTTGGCCATCAAGCAACACCTGATCACAACCTGCCGCCGATGCCATCCGGACGCCAGTCCCAACTTCCCCTCGGCGTGGGTTGGACATTACGAGCCCAGCTTGAAGCACTCCCCGCTGGTCTACGGAGTCAAATTGTTTTATGCCATCTTCATTCCTTTTGTCATTGGCGGCCTGGTGCTGCAGATCTTGCTCCATCTCTGGCGGACGGTGGTGAACCGATGAGCAGTTATGTCATCCGATTTTCGGTATGGCAGCGGATCGAACACGCATGTGTCGGACTGCTGTTCTTGGTGCTGGCCGTTACAGGACTGTCGCAGGAATTTTTCCCGATGCACTGGGCCGAGTGGATGATTCTCGACTTCCGGGACGCGATCATGATGACACGCTATTACCTTCGCCTTTCCGATGAGCAGCCCCGATTCGATCGCTTCGACTATCGGCAGAAGTGGGAGTATTGGGGCATGTTGATCGGCTCGCTGGTGATGATTGGAACCGGCTTCATGCTCTATTTCCCCGTCGAGACAACGCGCTTCCTCCCCGGCCAGTTGATCCCGGCAGCCCTGATCGCGCACGGGCGGGAGGGATTGCTGGCCTTCCTGGTGATCATCATCTGGCACTTCTTTAACGCCCATTTTTCACCCGAGGCGTTCCCTTTCGACAGCAGTATCTTCACGGGGAAGATAAGCCGCGAGCGGATGGAAAAGGAGCACGCGCTCGAGTACGAGCGAATGCTTGCGGAGAGCGAAGAAGAACCGGAAGCGCCGCCGTCCGAGGGAACGGCGCCGCCGGGTTAGCCGGGCGTCGAGATTATGGCAGCGATTGATATCAACCGCCGCAGCGTTCGACGCGGACTTCGTGCCCGCATCGTGCTTCTGACCCTGGCGGGAACGCTGGGCGCGATCGCCATTCTCGGCTGGCTGAGCTGGTCAACGGTCCAGGCGCTGGGAAAGCAAGTGCTGGAAGAGCGGAAGCAACTGGCCATCAGCGTAGCCGTTCACGTGGATTCGGCTGTCAATTCGGACCTCGCGCTGCTTGAGAGGATTGCGCCGGCGTCGGGGGCGGCCGGGTCACAGGTCGCGCAGGCAGCGCTTCGTGAGGCTTACGTCCGGTCTCGTTTCCTGACCCGGGCTTTTCTTCTGGACCCTGCCGGCAGGGTTGTTCAGGTCGAACCGTCTGGCGGCGCTGCCGGGCTGCCGACAGACCTTCCAGCGTTTCAGGAGGCAATCAAAAAGGGCGTGCCGGAGATCTCCGCGCTCTCGAGTGTACTCGGTGGTCCCCGCCGGCTCTTCCTGCTGGTCCCTCTGCGGAATGCGCAGAGCCATGTGGTCGGTATTGTCGGCGGCGAGATTGACCCGGAAGGCGCAGCTTTTCGAGGGCTGCTGAATTTCATGCCGCTGGCGGCAGGCGAAACAGTGGACCTGATCGACCAGCACGGCGTTGTGATCGCGAGCACAGCGGAACAGCGGCTGTACACGAAGAGCGACCACCGGAACTTTCTCGCGACACTCATCGAGAAGCGAACGCCGGCGGTAGGCACCTGCCACGGATGTCACCAGAGCGGGCCGGTCAAACGGCGAGTGGACGAGGTGATGGCTTTTGCGCCGCTGCCGTCGCGGGGATCGTGGGGCATCAGCATCCGGCAACCCAAGACTCAGGCGTTTTCCAATGTGGCGGCGCTGCGCCGCAAAATTCTGATCTGGGGTCCTGCCCTTGCCCTGCTGTCACTGGCGTTCGCTCTGGGAGCGGCGTCGAGCATCACCGCACCGCTCGCGAAGCTGGTCGGAACGGCGGAGCAGATCGCCGCGGGCGAACTGGAGACTCCGATTCCCGACCTGGGCAGTGACGAGGTGGGACACCTGGGCAGGGCGCTCGAGCGGATGCGCGTTGCCCTGCAGCAGTCACTCGACGATGTGGCGCGGGGGCGCGACCTGCTTGAGATTCGCATTCAGGAACGCACGGCAGAGATCGAAAAGCTTTATGAAGAACTGAAGCAGCGTGACGAGCTCCGAGTCAGGCTGCTGAAGAAGCTGATCCGGGCACAGGAGGAGGAGCGCCGGCGGATCGCCCGCGAGTTACACGATGAAACCAGCCAGGTGATTGGCGCGCTGGCCCTCAGCCTCGATACCGCCATCGCGACCCTGCCGGAGGGGGTCTCGCGCGACCGCCTGCTGGACGCGAGAGCCCTGGCCCTGCGGACGCTCGACGGCATCCACCGGCTCAGCTTCGACCTGCGGCCTTCCGTCCTCGACGACCTCGGGCTGTTCCGCGCGATCGAATGGTATGCGGAGCGCGACCTGAAAGGGCGCGGAATTGCCCTGCGCTGCGAAAGCGACGAGCAGGGTGGCCGCCTGGCTCCTGAGATTGAAACC
Organism: Acidobacteriota bacterium; assembly: GCA_037379595.1. Classification (GTDB taxonomy): domain Bacteria; phylum Acidobacteriota; class Terriglobia; order UBA7540; family UBA7540; genus SCRD01. The sequence continues at coordinate 3,250 of JARRJI010000399.1, forward strand.
GCCCTGTTTCGCGCCGTGCAGGAAGCCATCACCAACATCGTCAAGCATTCGCACGCCGAAACGGTGCTGATCCAGTGCGCCACCACCCCCGAAGAGGTTACCATTGAGATAGAAGACGACGGCCAGGGCTTCGACCCGGCCAGCATTTCCGCTACGGCCTCGAGCGGCCGCGGGCTCGGCCTGGCCGGCATCAGGGAGAGATTGGAAATTCTTGGCGGGCATGCTCTGATCGATTCGTCGCCGGGCCAGGGCACGCGGGTCGTCCTGACCGTTCCGCGCGGAGGTGAAGATGCCTAAGATTCGCGTCCTCATCGCCGACGACCATGCGCTGGTGCGCGACGGGATCAAAGCACTCCTGGGCCTGACCCAGGACATTGAGGTCATCGGCGAGGCCACGGACGGCCGCCAGGCCATCGATCAATGCCGCAAGCTCCAGCCCGACGTGGTCCTGATGGACATCGCCATGCCCGGCCTGGGCGGGCTCGAAGCCACGCTCGAACTCAAGCGAGAAGCCCCGAAGACACGCGTGCTGGTCCTCACACAGTACGACGATCCGGAATATGTCCGGCGATTCCTGAAGATTGGAGTAGCAGGCTACGTCCTCAAGCGGATGCTTGGCTCCGAACTGGCTTCCGCAATCCGCTCCGCCGCCCAGGGCGGGCTCGTGCTGGACCCGCACGTGGCGAAAGAGGCAATGCAACGCGTCCCAATGAGCAATAAAGAAGTCGCTGATTCACTCAGAATCAGCGTCAAGACTGCAATGACCCATCGTGAAAACTTGATGGAGAAACTCAGCCTGCGAAACCGGACCGAACTCATCAAGTTCGCCATCAAAAAGGGCGTCATCCGCGTTGAAGGCTGACCCTCGTGCATGCTCCCACGGCCCTTTCAACGGCCGGGAGTCAGACGCCCCCTCTGGGCTGCCTTTCGCCATTACCGCGGGGGCTTCTCTCCCGGGGTCTCTGGCGCCAGCTTTTCGCCTGCCGGCCCGCGAGAGCGCCGTAACTCACGGCGGACTTTCGTTGTGATCACCTTCGCGAGCATAGCGAAACCAATGAACGGGAAGAAGATCACGTAGACGATGCTAATGGTCAGCGCTACCGGCACGAACAGAATCCCGGGGATCCGAAGATATTCAACAGCGTCCGTACCCGGAAGCGTGCCGCTCTTCCCTTCGACCGTGACGATCTCCCAGTCACCTTTCTTCCAATAGAAGCCGCCTTTTGTCTCGCTTCCACCTTTGCGTGACATTGCCGCTCACCTCCTCTTTCCCTTTCTCTGATTTCAGTATAGGCAACAAGGGAATCCGTGAAAATCGGGCGACCGTCGTAGGGCGATGGGAATGATTTCCGAGAAATGGGGGAAACTCGCCGTAGAAAACCGGGAATTTCTCCGGAGCAGTCCCCGGAGAACGCGCGACCCACGCGATTTCACGACGCAAGAAAATATCGGAGAAGACCCTGAGAAAGGTCTGCCTCGAAGCCAGTCTCCGGGGAAACTGGTGAATTCATCCGTCTCCTTTCACCAGGGCCGCTGCAGGTCACTTCGCTGCGCGCGGCACTCGTACCGTGCGGAGCCGGTGCGGGCAATTGGCCTCAGGGAAACAAACTACTTCAAGACTTCCAAACCCGCTTGATCCAATCGGGGGGCTTGCACCGTGCGAGTCCAGACAACACGGCAGCGCTTGAAGCACAGGCCGATATCATTTACGACGACGCTGACAACCTGCCCCTCGCGAAGGGCTGTTCCTGTCGCAATGCGGAGACCATGATCAGAAAGGTCAAGAATGGCGCCGGGCCACTTCCTTCCGTTCGCGTTTGAGGTGTCCCACAGGGTAATGGGCAGAATCTTGCCAACGCGTGGCGAGCGGCTCGAGAGGGGAAACGTACCTTCCGATAGGGCAGGCATAGGCTTCTCCTTTAACAGGCGATAGCCACAACTTACCTGAACCTATGGCCCGGGTCAATCGCAATTTTTCGTTCTGATTATTGGCGACGCGATCAAGTCCGCTGGACGGTCATCGCCGGCCCCGAAGGACCGGGATCACAGCCCATGCATGCCTGGGCAGAATGCGCCGCTCCTTATCCAGGCTGATGGGGCCTGAGGTTTTCTCTGTTATACGGCAAGGCCTCCTCCAGACGCTGATGAATGTAGGTTTCATAGAACTTGATCTTCTTCCTCTCTAGCCTGACATACGTATAGGCAACGACGATGCCGCAGATAAATCCCACCGCAAATGTGAGGATGGCGTTAAGCATTTTCGAAAGGCGTGCGCGAGACCACTATTAACATACGATCCGTGATGCCTGCAGCATCGAATTAAGTACTAACGGATCATGTTCCATACGCAGAAAACGAATGCGAAAGAGCTTTCAGTCCTGCAGGATAGATGGACCTGCGCAAAACTATCACAGCGGCGAACTCCCAAGCCGGAAACGAACCCAAGCACCATCCATGGAGCACGCCTCCTATAGCCTACCTCCTCAGAAAACCGACCTCTTGGCGGCCGTTCGCTGGGGCTCGGTCCTGCTCGTCACTTGACTCCTGGGTACGCAAGAAGATTGCCAAACATGGCCCGATCCGAAATGAAGCTTTCAAGGCACTGAGGCTATTGGGAGATGGGGAAATTCCTTGGGAACAGGAGTGGAAAAATTTTGCACATGGCAGGTAAGTTCTTCATTATCATTCAGTGGAGAAATTATCGGATGGGAATCGCCCTGCCTGACATATCTGCAACATAGATCCCGCATTGCCTTCGCAGCACAAAAAGCAACAGTCCGCTGTAAGAACTGACAGTTGTTCTCCGGCCATCATCCCGGTAGCTTGGGAGTGAAGTGGCTGATAGTCTCTCGTGCATTCAGGCTCTATGAGAGGCTCGAAGGCCTGTAGGCACTGGGGACCAGGACAGTTTTTCAGTGAGACGGAGGTCAAGGCCCACGAACATGGCAAGCCACAAACGAAAGTGATTGTTCCCGCAGCTTTCCGTGGCCGAAGAATGCCCGAACGACGCCAGATGAGAACACATGCATTGCAACATCGCGGTTCTGGCGGTC
>JARRJI010000400.1:0-6189 GCA_037379595.1 Acidobacteriota bacterium
CGGTCGAGTACGTTCCGTTCACTGCCATTGCCAACACCACGGGCCAGCCTGCGATGTCGGTTCCGCTCTATTGGAACAAGGAGGGTCTGCCGGTCGGTGCGCACTTCTTCGGCCGCTTTGGAGAAGAAGGAATGCTGTTCCGGCTTGCGGCGCAGCTTGAGGCAGCACGCCCCTGGGCCGGCCGGCGGCCGCCGGTTCATGCCTGATCTTTTTTCTTGCAGCAGTTTTGCCCGGCCTGGTAGTGCTCTGCCCGTTTCGACTGCCGATTGATTACGCCCGGGCTGGAGTGGAGCGGTTGGCCCTGGGTGCGCTTCCGCGCAGAGCTTTCGTCAGGCGGAAAAACTTCAGTGACCGCTGGACGTCGCGCTGGATCTGCTGTTTCAGCGCCTCAGCGTTTGGGAATTTGATTTCATCCCGCAGCCGGTAGAGGAATTCGACTTCCATCCCCCCGGTCCTGCTCTCTCCGCGAAAATCGAGAAGAAAGGATTCAACGGTCAGGCGATGATGGCCGAAGGTGGGTTTGTGGCCGACGTTTGTGACCGAATCGTGCCGCTTTCCGCCAACGCGCGTACGAGTGATGTACACACCGTTTTTCGGAAGTTGCTGGGCAACCGGACTCAAATTGAGAGTGGGCACGGTTTGCCTGTGTCCCACGCCTTCCCCTGTTGTGATAACTCCGCTGACAGCATAGGGTCTGCCCAGCATGCGGCCTGCAACCTCCACACGGCCTTCGGCGAGCATGCGGCGGACCTGGCTGCTTGAGACGCGATGGCCGCGGACCGTCATCATTGGCAGGGTTTCAACCCGAAAGTCGTCCCGCCTTCCGAGTTCGGCAAGAAGGGCGGTGTTGCCGGCTCGCTGATGACCGAAGCGGAAGTTGGAGCCGACATGGACGACGGCGGCTCTCAGCTTTTCCACCAGGATGTTCCTGGCGAATTCCTCCGGCGAGAGCCTGGACAGTTTCCTGTTGAAATTCAGAATCAGGAGGAGTTCGATCCCTTCCTTCTCGATCAGCCCGGTTTTCAAGGCAAGAGGGGTGAGGGTTTTGGGGGCGTGCTCCGGAGCGAGGACTTGCGCCGGATGCGGATCGAAAGTGATGACGACCGATGTTCCACCCACCTTCCGTGCGGAGCGCACCACGCGGCGGAGCAGTTCACGATGGGGCTCATGCAATTCCGAGAGGTCTCGAACAACTCGCATGGTCAGTCCAGGTTAACTTCCAGCCCGTCATAAGCAAGCCTTACGTTGGGCGGCAGCTTGGCGTTTGTTTCCTCATGGCTCAGCTCGTGGGCGATGTGGGTGAAATAAGCCCGGGCCGGTTTGAGGCGCTCGACCAGACTCAGCGAATTTTCGATGGTCGAATGCGTCGGATGGGGCCTGTGTCGCAAGGCGTCAAGAATCAGGACGTCCAATCCTTCAAGAAGCTCCATCGTAGTGTCTGGAATAGTGCTGAAGTCCGTAATGTATGCCACATTCTCGAATCGGAAGCCGAGAACGGGCAGCTTTCCATGGAGTACCGGAAGCGGAACCAACTGCTTATCCCAGAGCTTAAAAGGGCCGTCGATCAAACGGGGATCAACCTTCAGGATCCCCCCGTACGGGTAGCTCTGATCAAAAATATAGGTGAAAATCCGGCGCAAACTCTCCATGCAACGCGTGTCCGCATAGATGGGGATAGGATCCTTCTGGCGGAAGTAAAAGGGCCGAACGTCATCGAGCCCAAGCACGTGATCCGCATGAGCGTGGGTGAACAGGAGCGCATCCACGCGCTGGATGTTTTGCCGCAGGGCCTGGGCGCGGAAATCCGGCGTGGTATCGATGACGATAGTCCGGTCCGAGTATTCAACCAATAAGGATGGGCGAGTTCGTTTATCCTGTGCAGCCGGAGAGGTGCAGACAGCACAGCGGCAGCCGACAGTCGGAACTCCAGTAGAAGTGCCCGTACCGAGAAAAGTCAGTTTCATTTCTGCTTGCTTGCCCGCTTTTGAACCTCAACAAAGGTCATTCGCAGTTCATAGATAACCTCGTCAAGGAGCTTGGCCTCCTGAGGCGTGAGGTTGCCGCGAGTCTTTTCCTGCAATACCTCCAATAGGTCGATGGTGCGGCGGCCGTTGGCGAGATCGGCCGGGATGTACTCGCCGCCCGGCCCGGGCAACAAGCCGAGTTGAAACATTGCCGTGGTGCTCAGATAAGACACCAGCATGGCAAATCGATCCGACTCTTCCGGAATGCCGGTCTCCGGCTCCGCTTCCGGCTCCACGGAGGGGGGCGCGGAAGGCTGAACGGGGCGTGCCGGCTCCGCTTTCGTTTCCGGGCTGGCCTCCTCCTTTTCAGGCTGGCCGGGGATCCGTTGGCCCTCACTTGTGAAGGGGCGCCGGTCTACCACTTTAAAGTCTGAAGATTCGTCCTTTTCCTCTGCCATAATGGCCCTCTCGACTAACCAGGTTTTTAAGCAACGCGGTTGATTCTTTGGTTATCCTGAATAGGTAGTTTAGCAACAAGCCCGCCGTCTGAACAAGTAGAGGCGCCTGCTCGGGAGCATTCGGCCTCGCGTGCACCGCTGTGGTAGAGACGAACTTTCTCTTGACAGCATCTTAAGTGGAAGTGAATAAGCGGGACCCCGGTGCTATTGCCAGCGATTTGACCGGCTTGGTACAGTAAAGAGTTTAACACGTTGAAAGGATTCGGAGAGAGGTGATGACTAAATTGGCCGGGGAGAAGCTCAACAAGCTTGTGGAATTGATGGCCCATTTGCGAGGGCCGGACGGGTGCCCGTGGGACCGCGCCCAGGACTATAAGAGCGTGAAGGGCCTGCTTCTAGAGGAAGCTTATGAAGTTGTTGATGCCATCAACCTGAATGATTTTGAAGGGCTCGAGGAAGAACTCGGGGACTTGCTCTTCCAGGTGGTCTTCTATTCGCGATTGGCGGAAGAGGACGGGAAATTTGATATCGATGATGTCGTCCAGCACGTGCACGACAAACTGGTGAGGCGGCATCCGCACGTCTTCGGCGAGACGCGGGCTGCCAATGCCGAGGAAGCTCTTAAGAGTTGGACTGCCGTAAAGGAAAAAGAGAAGAACCGGCATCCCGGCTCCCGGAACTCGTCCGTGCTCGACGGCATCGCTCCGGCGCTGCCTTCCACGCTGGAGGCGTATGAACTCGGATTGCGAGCCGCGGAGGTTGGTTTTGATTGGGTCAAAGTGGAGGATCTTCTCGATAAGGTCGGGGAGGAACTGCAGGAAATAAGAAAGGAATTAACGGCCGGCGACGCCTTGAACCAGCGAGAACTGGAAGAGGAAGTCGGCGATCTGCTGTTTGCCGTGGCGAACCTGACCCGGCAGATTAACTCTGATCCGGAGAGTTGTTTGCGCGGGGCGAATCAGAAATTCCGGCGGCGTTTCCAGGCACTGGAAGCCGAAGTCAAGCAGCGCGGAAAATCGGTGCGGGTATGCACGCCGCAGGAACTGGACGACATCTGGGAATCGGTTAAAGCTCTGGAGAACCAGTGAACTACACGATACGCCCCTGCGAAAGCATTGAACAGTTTGCCAGTTGCGTTCTCCTCCAGAAACAGATTTGGGGCTATAAGGATATCGAGATCTATCCCTTGCGAATGTTCGCAAATGCCTCCAGGACGGGCGGTCATGTGCTGGGTGCGTTTACGCCCAAAGGGTCCATGGCCGGCTTTGTTGTTTCAATTCCTGCCTGGCATAAGGACCAGAGGTTCTTCCACTCCCTTATGCTGGGAGTTTTGCCGGAGCATCAGAATCAGGGACTGGGCCGATTGCTCAAACTGGCGCAGCGGAGGGCTGCTCTCTGCGCAGGAATTGACTACATCGAGTGGACCTTTGATCCGCTGCGAGCCAGGAACGCTTACTTCAATATTGTTCGTCTGGGCGCCGTGGTTCGGCGCTACTGTCCCGACTATTATGGGCCTGTCCAAAGCAAGCTGCAGCGCCGATTACCCTCGGACCGGCTGATTGCGGAGTGGTGGTTGAGGTCGGCAAGAGTAAAGAGAGCGCTGAGCGGAAAGGACCCTCGCCCTGTTCGGAAAACTGCGGCAGCGGAGGTTGCCATTCCGCTTGACCTTGACCGAGACGGCAGACGCTGAGGCCTGGTATCTTCTGGATCGCTTATGAAAATTGACCGGATTGAACTTCTGGAAATCCGCATGCCCCTGGTCCACTTTTTTGAAACCAGTTTTGGGCGGACGACCGATCGAAGGATCGTGCTGCTACGCGCGCGTGCGGAGGGTCTGGAAGGATGGGGCGAAGTCACGTGTGGCGAAAAGCCATTCTACAGTTATGAGACTCCCGACACGGCCTGGCATATTCTGCGCGATTTCCTGATTCCCTGGGCACTGGAAAAAACATGGGATTCCCCGGCGGATCTCGCGGAGCGGTTCCAGCCCGTCCGCGGGCACAACATGGCCAAGGCCGCTCTCGAAAATGCACTGTGGATATCGAGGCGCAGAGCAAGGGATTGCCACTCGCCGAGCTTATCGGTGGGACGCGTGCGGAGATTCCCTGCGGAGTTTCCATCGGGATCCAGAATTCTCCTCAGGAATTGATCGAAAAGATCCGGGTTGAGCTTGCTGCTGGTTATCAGCGAATCAAGGTAAAAATCAAGCCGGGATGGGATGTGGATATTCTGGAGACTATTCGCAATGAATTTCCCGGCATTGACCTGACGGCGGATGCCAATTCGGCTTACACGCTTGCCGACACTGCGCATCTCAAACTGCTGGATCGTTTTCGCCTGATGATGGTTGAGCAACCGCTCGGATGGAATGATCTGGTAGACCATTCCCGACTGCAGCGGGAGTTGAAAACGCCCATCTGCCTGGATGAGTCGATCCACAACGCCGAGGACGCTCGAAAGGCTATCGAAATCGGAGCATGCAAAATCATTAACATCAAGTTGGGCCGAGTGGGCGGCCATTCCGCGGCCCGAAAACTGCACGACTTGTGCTTCGCCCAGGGCGTTCCCGTCTGGTGCGGCGGAATGCTTGAATCAGGCATCGGACGCGCTCACAATATTGCTATGTCCACGCTGCCGGGTTTTGTTTTGCCTGGGGACGTATCCGCCAGCCGCCGCTACTGGGCAGAGGACATTATTGATCCGGAAGTGACCGTCACGGCAAAGGGAACGATTGTGGCTCCCAAAGGTCCGGGCCTCGGTTACGTGCCGAACCTCGCGTGCATCGAAAAGGTGACCGTGCGGAAGGAGTCGTTTGAAGACTGAAGTTGATCTGGCTACCGAAACAGTAAAGCCTTTTTATTCCAGCAAAACCCACCGCTTGATGCACCTTGCCATATTGATTGCTGTTACCTGCTGGGCAGCGAATATGGTGGCGATCAAGGAAGCTCTGGTGGGCTTCAGTCCGCTGGCGTTGGCAGTGGTTCGTGTTGTTGCCGCTGCGTCCGTCTTTGGGATTCTTTTCCTGCTTTTGAAAGACCGGTCGCTGCTTCGCCTGACGCGCGGGCAGTGGCTGCGTTTCGCGCTGGTGGCTTTCTTCGGGATCACGGCGAACCAGCTCCTTTTTATTGAGGGAGTTGCGCATACCAGCGTGCCGCACGCGGCACTGATTGTCGCCATAGAGCCTGTGATGGTGCTGGTGCTCTCTGTCTTGATGAGGCTCGAGGCGCTGACGGCGCTCAAGATTTTTGGGATGGCCATTTCATTCTCTGGCGTTGTGTTGCTGACGTACGGAAAGATGACGCATGGAAATCATGCCGAATGGATTGGGGATCTGGTCCTGATGGTTGAAGTCGTCGTCTTTGCTTATTACACGATTCTGATGAAGGACGTGGCCGAAAAGTTTGACATTGTGACTTTGAATACTGCGATCTTCGGCCTCGGCGCCGTGATGATGATCCCCTTTGGCGTCAATGCCGTATGGCACGTGCAGTGGTCCCAGATTCCGATGCGCTCTTTTTTAGGGCTTGGATTCATGACCTTTTTTTCCTGTGTGATTGGATATCTCCTTTTCGGCTACGCCTTAAAAGGTCTGACGGCCTCACGCGTGGCGGCGTTCAACTATCTCGAACCTGTCATCGCCACGGGCCTTGGAATTTGGCTGCTGCATGACCGGGTCGGCTTATGGGGGGCGCTCGGCGGCGGATTGATTCTTCTCGGTGTCTATTTTACTGAACGGGAGCGCGGTGAAGATGAAGAGGAGCCGAAAC
>JARRJI010000401.1:0-2936 GCA_037379595.1 Acidobacteriota bacterium
AGCAACAGAAACCAGCCGGACAGCAGGCCCCTGCGCATGAGAGTCGACCATCCCAGTGAGACATGCCCTACACGTGGGCTTGGTTCATCAGCCTCAAGGATGTTCTCCGCACACACCCAGCAAACGAAGAGCACGCCGCCCGCGTATTCCGGTGGATATCTCAGAACGGCGAAGGAGAAGCACCTGACTTTCCGCAGTAAGGCGAGATATTTTCGGCGAATTTGTTGGCAACGACGCGAGCTCCGTTGACGTCAGGCGTTGGGACATTGACGAAGCCGGACGCCGTGTCTGTTGACTGAAAGGCAGGCCGTGGCGCCCATGGCCACGCTGCGGCACGCTAGTGTACGTGTGAAGGCCGTCTGCAGTTCAGCTGGTGTCGCTCCTGCACCTTTGGTCCACCGCGCCAGTAACGAAGGTCACCGGTGCGTCGATGAGAGCCGTAGCATCACTGGTATTACCTTCGGCGGCTGCGCGCAGATGTTGAGCGCAAAAAATTGTTGGCGGGACGCTCATGATAACTTACGACGAATGCCATTAGCGTAAATTGTGAAAAACACAACTTATGGCGATTGGGATCGTTGTAAGTCAAAGTATGGTGCGGGCGCGGCGCGGGTGAATAGGACAAAGAGGGGTTGACAGGGGCGTCGGGGACCGCGCAAATGGCCCGTCATGACACCACGCAAACGATCCTCAAAGCGGCCACCACCTCCCCGTCTGGTCGAGTCAAAGGACGGGGACGCCACGCTCATTTCCCGTAAGATCGGAGCGATGCCGGTCATCGAGCATTTTCTTCGACGGATGCGGCTGCAGGAATTCCTTGATGCCTGCATCGGCCAGGGACGTGCCCAGATGGCGGGTTCGGCGTCGTTACTGACCTTGGTCCGCAACATTCTCGTGGGTCGCGAGCCGATCTACGGGATCCAGGAGTGGGCCGATCAGTACGAGCCGAGGCAGCTTGGGCTGTCGGCGGGCGAAGTCGACCGGCTGAACGACGATCGGGTGGGTCGTGCCCTGGATAGCCTCTTTGACGCGGGCTACGCGTCGCTCGTTCTCGCCGTAACGCGACACGTCCTCAAGGAATTTGACCTCAAGCTTGACCAGCTTCACAACGATTCGACGACGCTCACGTTCATGGGGGCGTATCGAGGGGCCTTCCGAGGACGCACCAAGCGGGGCAAGGAAACCCTGGCGATCGTGTTTGGGAAGAACAAGGACCACCGGCCTGACCTGAAACAGCTTCTCTTGGTGTTGACAGTCAGTGAGGATGGAGGCGTTCCGGTCCACTTCACGGTGCTGGATGGCAACACCACGGACGACCAGACTCACCGGCAGACCTGGGATTTTCTATTTGGGCTGCGAGGGAGTCCCGACTTCATCTACGTGGCAGACTGCAAGTTGGCCAGCAAGGACAACATGCAGTACATCACGGCTCGAGGCGGCACGTTCGTCACGGTGCTGCCGCGGTCACGAGCGGAAGACGATGCCTTTCGCGCTCGGGTTGACCGGGGCGTGCTGGAGAGGATTCAGTGGAACGAGATACACCGCAAGGTCGAGAAGATTGCCGGCGGCGGTGAGAAGATAGTCGATATCGTGAGCGTTGAGGCCAAGGAGGTGCAGACCGCCGAAGGCTACCGTCTCTTTTGGTACCTGAGCACTCTCAAGAAGAGCCTGGACTCCGAGGCGCGCGCGCATGGGATCCAGCGGGCCCTGGAGGCTTTCGCCGAGCTGCGCGAACGTCTGCAATCTCCCAAGACCCGGCTGCGCGAGAGGGACAAGGTGCAACAAGAGATCGACAAGATGTTGGCGGCACACGAGGAAGCCAGGTTTGTGAGCTTCATGATTTGGCAGCGGCTGGAGGAGAAGTTCCGGCAGGAGTCACCGGGCCGGCCGGGCAAGAACACGCGGTACGTACGGCAGGTCCGGAAGCGCTTTGAGCTGTCCTATGAGATCGACGAACCGGCTGTCAAGATAGCCGCGGCGCACGACGGCATCTTCCCGCTGATCACCAATCACAGGGAGTTCACGGCCCACCAGGTCTATCTGACCTACAAGAAGCAGCCGATCATCGAGAAGCGATACGCCCAGCTGAAGTCCGGCTTGGAGGTCGCGCCGGTGTGGCTCAAAGAAGTCGCCAGGATCGAGGCACTGGCATGCGTCTACTATCTCGCCATGCTGGCCCAGGCTCTCATCGAACGCGAGCTGCGCCAGGGCATGGTGAGAGAAGGCCTTGAGTTCTTGCTGCTGTACCCCGAGGCGCGAAAGGCCAAGGCCCCTTGTACCGGCAGGATCTTGGCGCTCTTTGACAACATCCAGAAGCACGTCCTGACGGAGCCTGAGGGCGCGGGCCATACCTTCCGTACCAGGCTCTCGCCGGCACAGAAGGAGGTGCTGCGTCTCCTCCGCATCCCGCCGAAGCTTTACGAGAAGAGCTGAGCCAACATGCAACTTCAGCGGCGTTCCCATTCCACACGCGACGTACTACGGACCTCCCGCCAGCTTGACCGGACCACGGCCCCACCCTCACAACGCCCTTGGTGGGACCGGATGAAGCCAAGCGTCCTCCACAGATCCGTGCCGAGACCGAATTGCCGGCACGGTTCAGCAGTGGACGCTCTACGTTGCATGCACGACAGGGACTGTCTCGTGGGTGGTAGCCGCGACACTCTACATGCACTGCACCTTCGCGGCCCCCCCTTCCTCTCCGCAAACCAGACCGCACCGTAGCGCTTCGGCCCGCTGCCGCACGTTGAGAATGAAGCAAGCCTTGGCAGACGCGGCAGTCATGGAGACGTCGGCATTATTCAACCATCGAAATTCGGGCAAAATGCCGGAACGAGCTGCGGAAAGTCAGCTGTTCGGGTGTTTTCACTCGCGGTTTGCGGCCGAATATCTCGATGACGTCGCAGAACTCGCATTGGAATGGACAACCTCTCGAG
>JARRJI010000402.1:0-2920 GCA_037379595.1 Acidobacteriota bacterium
TGGGAATGTTGAAGAGTTCGCAAGTGAGGGTGGCGACATTGTCCGGATAGGCGCTGGACCTGGTTGGTCCACCGTCACTTGCAACTCTTCATAAGTCCGTCAATTTGAGGAGGCACAAGATGAAAAGGATCATGATCATCGGGTTACAGCTGGCGGTCCTGGCAGGATTAAGCGGTCTGGTGGCATTTGCGCAGACAGAAGAGAGTCCGACCCAAACCGAGGTGATCGTTGAGGCAAAACCGCTTACCGAGTCCGACATCGAACTGCTGAGGCAGGACGTCCAGAGCAAAAAAATGGAGATCATCACAGCAGCGATGAATTTCACCGATGCAGAGGCGAGTGCTTTCTGGCCCGTGTACCGGGACTATGCCAATCAACAGCAGAAGATGGGAGACAAGAAGTACCAGATCATTAAAGAATACGCCGCGAATTACGACAACATGAGCAATGCCAAAGCGGCTGAACTCACGCAGCAGATGTTTCAATTGGACAAAGCCACCTTCGAAAACCGGACGGCGTATTGGCCGCGGTTTGAGAAGGTTCTGGGCGCCAAACGGGCAGCGAAATTCTTCCAGGTGGACCGGCGGCTCAGCCTGATGATCGACCTGGAATTGTCGACGGACATCCCGATTCTGCCGTAAACGCACGGCATTTATGGGCTGACAGATGGATCGAACAGATCGGCCTGGCCAGTTGTCGCCACGAAGCGGGAGCTGAGTGTGGAGCGACCGGCGTCGTGTCTTGTAGTCGCGGGCACCCGTGGCCGGATGACCGAAATCGCGCGGAGTCAACAAACTGATGATAGGAGATTGAGCGATGAGAAAACGAATAGGAAAAAGGGCGGTTCTGCTCGTGATGGGAACCCTGTTTCTATTTTCGGCTGCTAATGGCCAGGAAACGAAGATGAAGCCGGAGGCTTATACCGGAACGGCCATTGGAACCGGCGGGACCGTGGGTGGCAGATCCATTGGGTTTGACTTCCGGATTAAGCGTTACACAACCGACGAAGAGGTACAGAAATTTGCTGACCTGGTCAAAGAGAAAGGGACTGACGCTCTCCGGCGGGCGCTTGAGAAGGAAGACGTGGGACAACTCAGCGTAACCGGCCGGGTCGGGAATCAGATTGCCGTGGCACGAAAGCACCAGGTTGGCTCAAACACCGTGATCACCCTGATCACGGCTCGCACCATGCCCTTCCTTGAACTCTACCGGAGCGGCCGGTCCACCGATTACCCGTTCGGGTTTATGCAAGTCACGCTGGACTCAAAGGGCCAGGGAACCGGGCAGATCATGGCCGCGGCAAGGATCCGGTTTAACAAGAAGGCTGGCAAGTACGAGATCGAGAGTTTCGGCAATCAGTATGTAAAGGCCGTCAACGTCCGCCCCTCGAGATAGGCCGCGGAGAAAACGGGCGGGCGGCAGTCGGTTCGCGCTGGAACTGAATGCCGCCCTGCCCGCAGGGCATCTGGATTCAACCGAACTTAATCGTACGCAACCGGGATAAGCGGTCAGACGGCAGGCGCCGCCCGAAGCCTGCGCACGGCAAGCGTCAGCATGAGGCGAGTGATGCCCGTCAGGAGCATGCTAATGCCCAGCAGGACTCCGACTGCCCACAGAGCGCTGGAGGGCCAATGGCGCCAGATCAAAAGGCCGAGAACCAAGGTGACGATGCCGTCGAAGAGAATCCAGCCCGATCCGGGAGACTTGCGTTCCTTGAAATAGGTGACCAGGTCCGCAATGCCCTCAACGAGGAAGAAAATCGCGATCCCTAAAGTGAGAGCCGCCATCCCAAGAACGGGATGGGTAATGAAATAGAAACCGACGCCCAGATAGAGAAGCGCGACCAGCAGTTTCCACAAAATGCTGCCGACCCCTTGTGCCTGGAAAGCGTGCAACGCCTGGAACACGCTGCTGAAAACGAGCAGCCAACCTATGACGAGGACTGCTCCAAAGGTTGCGGCCCACGGCAAGGCGAGGGCGAACAGGCCGGCTACAATCATCAGGATGGCCCAAAGGATAGACCACCCCGAAGCCGGTCTTGGGATTGTTGCAGCTGTTACGCTCATAATCTTTCCTCCAAGAGTGTCTACCACCCGCTTTGACAAAATGCCCACCGCCAGACAGCAATGGGCTACTGCTCGCTCACAGGGATCCAGGTCTTGTCCGAGTTGAAAAGTTCCATTTGCCTGAAAGCGTCAAGCGTATTGTCTCCGAGGTCTTTCTGGTAGACGACGCCGTCCCGGCTGACCATGAAAGTCTTTGCACGCGAACGTCTGTCAAGACTGCGATTATCCCCCACAGCTGGCGGAAGCCTTATGCGGCTCCTTCGACCGGGGGCTTTTCTTCTGTGCCACCACCCGCTTCGCCTTTGGGTTCGCCCTGCTCTTCGGTGCCTGGGAAACGGGCGGGGGCGGCGTACCACTGGTTCCTGGGCACGACCTTGGCCTGCTCCGGATCGCCCTCGTAGGCCGGGGTCATGATCTGCACGCCGTACTCGTTGAAGACATCCTGAATGCTCTGGTGCAACGCGGTATACAGCTCAAGCATGTCTCGCGGTTTGTCACAATAGGCGTTGATCTCGTAAGTGACTGCAAAGTCGCCGAGTTCTTTTTGGAATACAAACGGCTTGGGTTCCCTCAACAGCCCGGGCGTGCGCGCCGCTGCTTCGAGCAGCATGGCTTCCACCTGCCGCCAGGGCGTCTCATAGCCGATACCCACGGTCGTGTGCAAAATCAAGCCCTCCTTTCGTGCCAGCTTGCTGTAGTTAATGACCTCTCCGTTGACGATCGACGAGTTGGGAACCACGACCACTTCGTTCTTTGGGGTACGCAGGTGAGTCACCATCAACCGGATCTCCTCGACATCGCCGATGTGGTCGCCGATCCTGACCCGGTCACCCACCCTGAAGGTACGCCGATAC
>JARRJI010000403.1:0-2916 GCA_037379595.1 Acidobacteriota bacterium
AAACTTGTTGCTGACCATGCCGCCGTCCACGCGCACAAAGTGGAGCGGCATTCCGATCTCCTGGCCAATCAGGTCAAGCAGGTCCCGGATTTGAAAGGCGACCGACTCGAGCGCCGCCCGTACAATATGGCGCTTGTCGCTGCCGGGCGTCAGGCCCAGAATGGCGCCCTTGGCCTCGGGAGCCCAATAAGGCGCGCTGAGTCCCACAAATGCGGGGACCAGATAAACGCCGCCGGTGTCCTGGACTTCGCTCGCCAGAGTCTCGGTTTCCCGAACCTCGCTGATCAACTGCAACTGGTCCTTGAGCCAGGCGATAACCGCGCCCGTAAAGTTGATGATGCCTTCAAAGGAGTAAGCCGGCTTCCCCTGGTAAACCCAGCCGATTGTTGAAACAATGCCGTGATCTGAAAACCGGAGCTGGCTGCCCAGATTCACCAGCACCGACGATCCCGTGCCAAGCGTCACCTTCCCGTCGCCGAAGTCAAAGCACCGCTGCGCAAACAATGCCCCCTGCGAATCCCCCATCACGCCGCAAATAGGCAGTTGGCGATCCAGAAGACCCTCGAGGTCGGTTTCGCCGAACCTAGCGCTACTTTCAAGAATTTCCGGCAAGCCCGCGCGGGGGACTTCAAACAGGCGGCACAGGTCTTCGCTCCATTGCAGTTTGGAAATGTCATAGAGCAACGTGCGGCAGGCGTTGGTGTGATCAGTGGCGTGGACTTTGCATCGGGTCAGCCGGTAAATCAGGTAGGTATCGATGGTCCCAATCAGCGCGCTTCCGTCCTGCACTTTGCTTCGGATTTCAGGACGCTCTTTGAACAGCCACGCCAGCTTGGGAGCCGGGAAATAGGTGTCGATCTTGAGGCCCGTGGTCCGGTGAACTTCGTCGCTGTGGTTGGCGCGAACCAGTTCAGCGCAGAAAGGAGCAGCCCTCCGGCATTGCCACACAATGGCCGGGTAAAGAGGTTTGCCCGATTTGCGGTCAAAGACGACAATGGTTTCCCGCTGATTCGTGATGCTCAGGCACAGCAGATCTTTGGTGCGGCCGTCACCCCGTTCCAAAAGCGAACGGCAAACCGCGAGAGTGTTGGCATAGATTTCCTCAGCGTCGTGTTCCACCCAGCCCGGCCGGGGATAGTATTGCTGGTGGGCGACAGTCTCCTGATCCAGGATCTGCCCGCCTGTGTCCAGAATCAGGGCCTTGGTTGCGGAAGTACTTTGATCGACGGTCAGAATGCAGGGCAACAGGGCCTCCTAAGGTTGCAGCAGGTTTCGGGCCGTTTGAGCCAGTCCTTCCCCGGATATGCCGTAGTGCGAAAAGATCTCACCCTGGCTTCCGGTCACCGTATCCACGACAGGAAGGCCCACCCGCCGAAACGGAACTTTGATTCCAGCCTCCATCAACAGCGATGCGCAGGCTTCGCCGAGCCCTCCGAAGATGCTGTGCTCTTCCACGGCGATCACGGCGCGGGTTTCGCGGCCGGCCTTCAACAACGACTGCTCATCTAAAGGCTTGATCGTATGCACGCTCAGAACCCGGCAGGACAAACCATCCTTTGCAAGAAGCCTGGCGGCGCTGAGCGCGTGCGGAACGGTCTCGCCCGTGGCGACGAAGGTCAGGTCATTACCCTGCAACACCGGGATGGCCTTCCCGATCTGGAAAACGGTGCCCGCGCCGTGCAGGTGAGGCATCGGCTTTTTGCCAAAGCGGATGTAAATCGGGTGCGGATAGTCGACCGCGGCCCGGATGGCTTCGCGGGTTTCAAAATTGTCCGCCGGAACCACAATGTCCAGGTTATGGATGGCTCGAAAGACGGCGAGATCGTGCAGGGAATGGTGAGTGGACCCGAGCGCTCCATAGCTGACGCCGGCGCTGATGCCAATCAGCTTGACCGGCTGTCCGGAGTAGGCGACGTCGTTCTTGATCTGCTCAAGAGCGCGCGCCGTCAGAAAGCAGGCCGGAGAAACCGCAAACACTTTCTTGCCGGCGGAAGCGAGCCCCGCAGCCACTCCCACCAGGTTCTGCTCCGCGATCCCCGCTTCAATAATCTGGTGGGGAAGCACCTTGCCGAAATGTGTCAGCTTTCCCGAGCCCCGGGAATCGCTGGTAATGGCCAGGACGTTCCTGTCGCGCTGGGCGAGTTCCAGAAGCGTCTCAGCAAACACCTCCAGGTTGGGGCTTCCTGAGGTCATCCCGGGCATCTCAGAGGGCGCCGGATCGGGCGCGGATTGAATCGGTTTGTTCATTCAAGTTCGTTCCTGGAATTGAAAAACTCACCACCCTCGAACGCAACAGTTCAGCGAGCGCTCGGGCTCGCGCTGATTCCGGCTTCTGCAGCGTTCAACTCTTCCATGGCGCGGGCAAACTCTTCGTCATTCGGAACGCGGTGGTGCCACCCGACGGCGTCTTCCATAAAGCTGACGCCACACCCTTTCACCGTTTGCGCGATGATCAGGCTGGGCTTGCCCGGCTCAAACGGAGCCTGGCGAAGCACCTCGGCCAGACCTGCCGGATTGTTTCCATCGGACTCCCGGACGCTGTATCCGAACGCCTTGAATTTGTCGGCCAGGGGTTCAAGCCCGCTCACGTTTTCCGTCGTGGAGGTGATCTGCAACCGGTTGCGATCGACAAGGACAATAAGGTTGTCAAGGCGCTAGCGCGCCGCCATCAGCGAGGCTTCCCAGATGGAGCCTTCCGCCAGCTCGCCGTCGCCCACCAGGACGTAGACCCGGTAGCTCTTGTTGTCCAGCTTTCCGGCCAGTGCGACTCCCACTCCGAAAGGAAGCCCGTGGCCCAGGGCGCCCGTATTCTGCTCGATGCCCTTCACCTTTCGCGTGGGATGGCCGATCAGAGGTGATCGGTACCGGCAGAGACTTTCAAGCTCCTCTTCGCCGATGAACCCCTTGTCGGCAAGA
>JARRJI010000404.1:0-2904 GCA_037379595.1 Acidobacteriota bacterium
CCTTATTCGAGGAAGGCGGGACCCAGCGCGTCTACGGCATCATTGACGCCAAGCCTCCCGAAAATGCGCCACACAAGGTGGGTGAGGGAGCCCTGAACACTGCCTCCATGCAGATGGACGTCGACCCTCCCCAGGAATGGAAAGAGATCTTCAACGACGTGTGGCGGCAGGAACGCGACTACTTCTACGAAAAATCCATGAACGGTGTCGATTGGGCAAAGGTGAGGGAGAAGTACGCGGTGTTGCTGCCCTACGTGGCCAACCGCTTCGACCTGAATTACGTCATCGGCGAAATGATCGGTGAACTTGGAAATTCGCACTCCTACGTGGGCGGCGGCGATTTCCCCGATCTGCATCCCGTCAACGTTGGCCTGCTGGGCGTGGATTTTGGAGTGGACACGGCTCACGGCCTCTACCGCTTCAAGAAGATCTATCCCGGACAGAACTGGGATGCTTCCGTACGTTCTCCGCTGACCGAGCCCGGAGTCAAGGTCAAGCAGGGCGACTACCTGCTGGCCGTGAACGGCAAGTCTCTGAAGGTTCCGGAGAACCCATACAAACCGTTCGTCAATACGGCGGGCCAGGACGTCACCCTCACCGTCAACGACAAGCCCACGACCGAGGGCGCGTGGGACGTCATGGTGAAACCCATCCGGAGCGAGTTAAGCCTGCGCGAACTCAACTGGATTGAAACCAATCGCGAGAAAGTTGCGAAAGCAACCGACGGCAAGGTCGGTTACGTCTACCTGCCCGACATGGAAGCCGACGGGCTGAACGAATTCGTCCGGCAGTACTTCCCGCAGATCCGCAAGGAGGGCATCATCTTCGACGTTCGGTACAACGGCGGCGGCTTTGTGGACCAGATCATCCTGGAACACTTGCGCCGCATCCTGGTGGGAATGGAAGCCGCCCGCAACTTCAAGAGCGATACCATTCCTGAAAATGTTTTCAACGGATATATGGTCGATTTGAGCAATCAGTACACCGCTTCGGACGGCGATTACTTTACCTACTTCTTCAAGAAGTACAAACTCGGTCCCGTGATCGGCGAGCGGACCTGGGGCGGCGTGCGCGGCATTCGCGGTTACATCCCCGAGGTGGACGGCGGTTACTTCACGCGGCCTGAGTTCTCGATGTACGGTCTGGACAGCCACTGGATCATTGAGAACCATGGCGTCTTGCCAACCATCAGGCTGGACAACCGTCCCGATCTCGTCGTCAAGGGCCAGGATCCGCAACTCGAAAAGGCCATCCAGGTGCTGATGCAGGAAATCAAGGAGCATCCGAAAAAGCTGCCGCCGCGGCCGCCGGATCTGCCCGCCTATCCCGCGGGCCCGGCCCACTAGCGGCTGGTTGCAGGGCGTTCGGGAAATGTCATTCTGGGCGGAGCGAAGAATCCCTTCGTTTCCGCTCAGCGCGAAAACCTCAACAGATCCCGGCGTTTGGAATCTCGCCCGGCGCCGGGATTTCCATCCTCTCAACCGCCCGCTTTTCTCTGCCGTCCATCCGCACCTTGAACACCGCGCTTGATCAATAGCATAAAGTCGTCTATATTGGCATTTTGTAATCGCATAAAGGCGGATAGGTTCAACATGGACTATTTAGGCGTTCGCGAAGCAGCCGAGCGGCTGGGCGTCAGCTATCCCACCATCAAGCAGTGGATCTACCGGGGCAAGATCCGCACGGTCAAAACGGTGGGCGGGCACCATCGCATCGCGCAGTCGGAAATTGACCGCCTGCTGTTCCAGCAGACCCGCCCGCAGACCCATCAGCGCACCCGGCCCTCGCTTCCCAAAGCACGGCCGGAATCGGGAACCGGCCTGCACGAATTCATCAGCGGAAGAAACCAGCTTGTGGGACGCATCGTCGATCTCCAGACCGTCGGGCTGCTGACGAAAGTTTCGCTCGACGTGGGCGGGCAGATTGTCACCTCCGTCATCACGCGCGATGCCTGCCGCGACTTGAAGCTGAAAGTGGGCGAGACGGCCGCCGCCCTGATCAAGGCCACGGAAGTGATGATCATCCGCCCCAACTGGAAGGTCTCCTGAGGGCAACGCTTTTTGTAGCGGCGCTGTCTCCAGCGCCGAAAAGCGCCGGTGGGGACACCGGCGCTGCAGCCGGGGGCATGATCGTGATTTGCAGGCTCTAATAAACTCGTCGATTGAGGAATTGTGAAAACCACAAAACACGCCGGAATCGCATTGTTGCTGGTCGCGCTGATGGCCGGAGCCTCAACGTGCAACAACTCAACGCGCTCCGGCAACTCGGGTACCCGGGCCAAGAGCATTGTGGTGTCTGCTGCGGTCAGCACGCAAAATGCCTTTGTCAAAATTGCGAACCTTTACACCAGGCGGACCGGCACAAAAGTCAATTTCAGCTTTGGGGCCTCGGGCAACCTGGAAAAGCAGATTGAAGCGGGCGCTCCGGTTGACGTCTTTGCCAGCGCCGGCGAGAAGGAGATGAACAGCCTCGAGTCGCAGGCACTGATCGAGCCCGGCACGCGGGCGGACTTTGCGGGAAACAGCCTGGTGCTGGTGGTTCCCGCAGACTCAAAGCTCAAGCTCGATTCATTCCGGCAACTGGCCGAGCCGCAGGTGAAGCGGCTTTCGGTGGGTGATCCCAAGACCGTTCCCGCCGGGTTCTATGCTCAGCAGGCGCTACAGAGCCTTGGCCTTTGGACAAAGCTCCATTCCCGGCTGATTTTCGCTGAGGACGTCCGCCAGGTGCTCAATTACGTGATGCGCGACGAGGTTAATGCGGGCATCGTTTACTCAACCGACGTCATGATTGCCCACGGCAAGGTCCGGCAGGTGGCCGAGGCGCCCGCCGGCACTTACGGGCCCATCCGCTATCCCATCGCCGTCATCAAGGGCTGCGCTCACCCCGAAGCTGCAAGGCAATTCG
>JARRJI010000405.1:0-2883 GCA_037379595.1 Acidobacteriota bacterium
TTCCAGTTTCAAACGTTGTGATTCGAATCACGCGGTACGGGGCAAGACTGTCTCCTGCACAGATTGGGCTGGCGCCCGGCGTACAGATTGTTGCTGAGGGCGTTCTGCGGCACATTTCATCCCGCCGAACCCGTCGGCGAATCGTGCGGCATCCTACTTACGAATTGACACTCTACTCCCATACCGTCAACCTGAGAAACCTACTGGAGTTTGGGCGCGCTCTGGACATTGCGGGCACCAAACGCCTGGAGGTTCAGGGCATCGGGTCCTTAACTCTGCACCTCACTGGAGCGGCCTGGCCCTTGTCCAAGCCGAGCCTTACGGCTACGGCGAATGTTCGCAGCGCGCGACTGAAGATTCCTGGTCTCAGAGAACCTTTGAACATTCCAAGGGCGCGCATTCAGGTATACGACAAGCAGATCATTGTCAACCCGCTGCTGGCGGTAATGGGCACGAGCGTTTTTTCCGGGTGGGTCATGCATCGGCGTGGGTCCCACGAGCCCTGGAACTTCAACCTGAAGGCGGACCACCTGAGTATCAGGCAGGCCGCACAGTGGTTTGACGGAATTGGCAATCAGGCTCCCACATCATTTTTCGCCCGGCTTTCAGACCTGAGTTCGCTGATCAGCGGGCGCCATCCATCATTTCGCCTGGCCGACGATCTGGACGTGCGCGGCCACTTCGCTACTTCGCTGGTCACTTACCGGGCTCTGTCATTAAGGGAGTTTCGGGCCAGCGTTGAAATTTACAAGAGGAAAGTCCATCTTACCAATGTCAGGTTTGACGCCGCCGGCGGCCACGGGAAGGCAAGCGCGATGGTGGACCTGACAAGAACTCCGGCTCAGATTTCCGGCCGCGTCAGCGTGGCAGAAGCCAGCATTCAGGCGCTGGGATCTTATCTGCCGCCGGCTTTGTCGACGGCCCGCGGACATTATTCCGCTGAGGGAGAGTTTGAGGCCCGCGGTTTGACTCGCGTGCAAATCGCCCCTACCCTGAGAGGCAGGGCGACGGTGCGGTTTAGAGATGTCAACCTCGGTAGCTTCAACCCGATCGGGATCCTGGCTCGGCGTTCGGGGATGGAAGTCGTTGAGGAGGGCTCGCAGCCACGATTCCTCCCTGAAGCAACAGCGCATCTTGAGGTTCGCGGCCGCCGAGTCATACTTCAAGATTTTCCCGTGGAGCTTTCAGGCGCTAAATTTAAGATACGAGGCAGCTATGCTTTCGATGGTTCTGCCAGTCTGCGCGTGCTAGCTGACTTGCGTGGCATTCGCCAGTCTTGGGTTCCTGTGCGTCCGCATGACGCGGGCACCATTTCCCGAATGGCGGACATCCGCTTTGCAGGAACCCTTCGCGATCTGGAGATGGTTCCTCCACCTCAGATTTCACAAACGCAACCCTGAAAGGGAGGGGTTTTTGGGGAAGAACTTTTTTTCTGTCAATCTCGGAGTCGCGAGACGGTTGCTGCCTCCGGTGCTTCTGTCCCTCGTGGCCCTGGGGATCACGTTCGGCGCCTGCACTGTGGCAACGGAGGCACTGCCAGGTCAGCAGCACGCGATGCCGGGGCTCTCTCCAGCAGCCGCAAATCAATTCCAGATGAAACTGATGGAACTTTCAGTCGTGGGTCCGTCCACGGGCGGTTCCCTCAAACCGATTGTGATCACCGAAAACGAAGTGAACTCATTTTTCAAATATGACCGCCCGGATTTTCTGCCGCCGGGTGTAAAGGACGTCGATTTCCACTTCAAACCGGAGGGTATTTATGGCGCGGCGGACGTCAATTTCGACGAACTGAAGCCCTCGCAACAGTTTGGTAACCAACTGGCTGCCAAGCTGCTCGCTTCGATATTCACGGGCACGCAGCGTGTTACGGCCCTCGGTGCAATTTCGAGTAGTAATGGGACCGGGACGCTCACGATTAAGGATGTGCATATCGGTAAGACCACGCTTTCCGACTGGCTGGTCAATTGGGTTATCCAGGCCTATGTTGAGTCTGAATATAAAGTTGACGTGGGCAAGCCTTTCCTGTTGCCCGACCACGTTACACAAATCGAGTTTGCTCCGGGGAAAGCGATCTTTGTTCGTGGCGCTAAACGGAAGAAGTAGCCGGCGGTCTGATGGGCCGGCTCGGTGCCGGTCTTGCTCTGTGCCGACTGCTTTCAGACAAGCAGCCCGGTAATGCCCGTCCGAGTCGGGTTTCCTCTTCTTTCCTGTTGCTTGATTTCCGCGTATCATTTTGCTTGATTCGGTAATGTCCCGGATTTTGATTTTCGCCCCGGGTGGAATAGCAGTCGCGTTCGTGCCGGGAAAAGTCTAAAGCGATGGAGCACTCAGGCAAGGTACTGCTGGAACTTTTCCTGATGTTTGGGGCAGGGAAGCTTCTGGCGGAAATCTTCGAACGACTCCGGCAGCCTGGAGTTCTGGGCGAGCTGCTGGCAGGGGTGTTGCTGGGTCCCTCATTGTTGAATCTCGTTCACACGAATGACCTGACCCTTGGAATTGCGGAGATTGGGGCTGTCTTCCTCCTTTTTACGGTGGGTCTCGAAACGAAGCCAAGAGACCTGCTGGATGTCGGTTGGACGGCCTCCGCGGTTGCTGTTACCGGTGTGATCCTGCCTTTTGTGCTGGGTCTGTGGTACATGAGCGCCGAAGGCCACAACACAGTGGAGTCGATTTTTGTGGGAGCCGCGATGGTGGCCACCAGCGTGGGTATCACGGCCAGAGTTTTGGCTGATCTTGGCGCTTTGGCAACCCGGGCGGCTCGTGTGATCCTGGCGGCTGCCGTCCTGGACGACATTCTTGGCTTGCTGGTCCTTGCAGTTGTCAGCAGCCTTTCCACCGGCAAGGTTCATTATCTTCAATTGCTCACGGTGGCGGGCGAGGCAG
>JARRJI010000405.1:2910-4549 GCA_037379595.1 Acidobacteriota bacterium
CTCTCGCGTGATTGGCCGGTTTCAGCCCCACGTTGAAAAGCTTCGCGCCCACAACTCTGCCTTTGTTCTGTCGATTCTTCTCTGCCTTGGCCTATCGCTTGCTTCGGTTTACATCGGCATGGCGGCCATAGTGGGCGCGTTCCTGTCCGGACTGGCCCTAGCCGATCACAGTGAGCGATGGAAACTTCACGAGAATGCTCATCCGCTCAGCGAGTTCCTGGCTCCGTTCTTTTTTGTCATCCTCGGCGTCCAGGTGAATGTGCATACCTTTACAAGGCCTGGCCTGATCGGCATGGCCACCGTCATCTGCGTTCTGGCCATCCTGGGAAAGCTCGTTGGCTGCGGGCTGGGGTCCCTGCGCCTGGGCTTCAAAGATGCACTTCGAATCGGAATCGGAATGATTCCTCGCGGAGAAGTCGGCCTGATTGTTGCCGGTGTTGGATTGACCTTGCATACCATTTCCGACGCAGTCTATTCCATCGTCCTGCTGATGAGCATTGTAACGACCTTGGTCGCGCCGCCCTTCCTTCGTATGGTTTTACCTCTTCCGCCAGCGCTGGAACAATCATTCGCCGAGGCCGCATCCCAGGAAGAAGGCCAATCTGCGGAAATCCCTTCGAAAAAATAGAACGGGCTGGCGCCTGGAAGCCTGTGCCTGAATCTCGCTTAATGAGAGGTACTTACGCCAGGCGACAGTCTGATGGCGACCCGGGCTTCCGTCTTTCGAAGGCCACCTCTTCGCCCCCTTCATGTTTTGGGTTGCTAGGCCGACTAGGCTTGTCCTATACTTCAGCCTTCAGTCCACCGGCGGAGAAGAGCCATGAGGAAACCCAGCGTCGGACGGAGGGAGTTCATGAAGGCAGCGGGAGTTTCCGCTGCAGCCCTGAAAACAACCGGAGGCTTGGGGGCGGAGACGAACGTCAAGAAACACTCCGATGTGCCTCTTGCTCCCGCGACCCAATTCCCCAAGCTGGCATTCATTACGGATTACCCGCCCCAGAAACTGGCCTTTGGCACCCCGTTCTGGGACGCGCCACCGAGCAATAATGCTCCCGAATTCCCGCAGGCTCGAAAGGACGGATTTATTCTTGCTTACCGCTTTCTTCGCCAATACCTTCCGGGCCGCCTGAGCTGATGAGGCCCGAAAGTCATACCGATCCATCGGCTCGGCTTTCCGAGGTCCGGCTTCGGGACTCGGAAACAGGTTCTGCCTGGTTCCACGTGAGAACCCGGATGAAGCCCGTCATGACGCAAAGGCTTGTTGCCAACCGTTTTCTACTGAGTGCCTTCCTTGCACTCGTTCTCCCGACATGCGCATTGGCCCGGTCGCGCTCCTTCACTCTGGAGCAGGTGATGAGCGCTCCATTCCCAACCGATTTGACGGTTGCGCCGGCTGGGGCGAAGACTGCCTGGGTCTTTAACGCGAGTGGAGTTCGTAACGTCTGGGTGGCGGAGGCGTCGCCGGACGGCGGCAAGTATATCGCGCGCCAGCTTACGAGCTACGGCAACGACGATGGCCAGGACATTGGAGAATTGGCCTGGCTCCCCGATGCTTCCGGTATTGTTTACGGTCGCGGTGGTGACTTTGAAAATGGCGGTGCGTATCCGAATCCCGAGAGTTTGCCGCGGGGGGTCGAGC
>JARRJI010000406.1:0-2870 GCA_037379595.1 Acidobacteriota bacterium
CTTCCACAACTTGGCGCGGCTGGCAACCAGACGCTCAAGTTCCTTCTCGTGTGCCGGCCACTTCCCGACCGGTGCGGCCCACCCGTACGGAACCAGCATCAGGTCCGGTTTCAGGCTTGCCATTCGCCGGGCGTACGCATCCTTGAACGTGTCCGCGCAGATGACGACGCCAATGCGGCCAAACTGCGTTTCGACGACGCCGATACCACCGGGTGTGCCTGTCGAGTAAGGTGGTGTCATCAACTCAGGCAGCACATTCAGCTTGCGATACTTCCACAAGAGCTTGCCGGTTTTGTCCACCAGGATGGCCGAGTCATACAGTTTGCTCCCGTCTTTCTCATTGAGTCCGATTGAGATCATCATGCCGTACTTGCGCGCCAGGACCGCGACGCGGTCGCTATCCGCGCCCGGTATCGGAGCCGCCAGGGTCCATGCGTCAGGATTTTCCCAGCCCAGGATCGAGCATTCCGGAAAGGCCGCAATGTCAGCGTGCCCGGCGCGCGCGGTCTGGAGCGCGTACTCAATGCGGCGGAAGTTCCCCTGCCGGTCGCCATCCACCACCAGAATCTGGCAAACTGCAACGCGAACCTGCGCCTGGCCAACGGACACCATCGACAGAGTCGCACACAAGCCAAAAATGAATTTGGAAATCACAGACCAGCTTGCGATATTGCACATATCTGCCCTCATTGTCCACGGGGATAGGAACATACTTTGACTCTATTTCCTGAACTCAGGTAGCCACGGAACCGATATTGTGCCGTGGTTACAAGCTTCTGCCGAAGCATCGGGCCATTCTACAGCAGTCGCATACCGCATACATTCCAAAATTCGGAACGGATGCTCCACCCGCGGAACAGAAGAAGGCAACGGCTGGCCGTCCCACTCCCGGAAAGTGACATTACCATGTTAATATTATCGGCCGGTGTATCAGGGCGTGGTTTCAGCCCTGACACTGGAATGAACGATTATTTTGGCGCACTCATCTGCAGACTTCAGCACGCAGTTCAATCTTCGGAGCAAATTCTGGAGGCAGTGAAACGGCATGGCTGAAGTCATGCCGTGATGAGTCCAAAGCTCGCCGAACATGGTAAAGGTGGCCGGATGAAAAATACCCTCCTCGCTCTCGCCGGACTGACACTTGCGGCCGCCCTGGCCGAAGCCATTATCCTCGTGCGTATTCACCTTGATCCGTTGCGGCTGGCTGCCTTGATGGGATCGTTGGCACTGCTGCTGGGCGCGTTGGTAGCGTTGACCCAGGAGGATTTTATCGAGCGGCTCAGGCAGTGGGCGTATGATTCGTGGTTTCTCGCCGTTCTCATGCCGTTCACTCTTCTCATCCCGTATCTCATCCTGGCATACGGCACGGACACGTTTTCACGCCTGGCGCTTGTTAAACTCGCCGCCTATATCGCCGTTCCCACATTCCTGCTTTTTCCCAACCGCACCTACTGCGCCGAGCGTGCCAGCTGGAGGGATTTCGCGGCTCTGGCCAGCCTGGCAGTGCCGGTCGGCGCCGGGTGGCTGCGCGGCATCTGGATCTGGCCGGCAGACCTTTACATCTTTCCCCCCATTTACTGCGTTTGTGTTGCGGCTTACGCCTTTCTCGTCGTCCGCAGCCTTAAAGACGCCGGATACAAACTGATCTTCACCACGGGCGACCTGACTGAAGGCACGATCAATTTCATCGCTTTCATCCTCCTGGCCATCCCCATTGGTCTCGCCCTGCACTTTATCCACCCGCAAGTCCGCCCCGTCAGCGTGTTCGCCGTCATTGCAAAATTTGTGGGCGTCTATCTGGCCGTGGCGATACCGGAGGAATTCCTGTTTCGGGGAATTCTGCAGAACCTGCTGGTGAAAACTTTTGACTACCCCCATAACGGACTGAAAGGACTGCTGGCGGCCTCGGTCATCTTCGGGCTTTCATACCTGCGTTTCCCGCCCGTGCCCAACTGGAAATTCGCCATCATGGCGACGGTGGCAGGGATCTTTTACGGCAACGCCTGGCGCATCCAGAAGAGAACCTCCTCGTCAGCCTTCACCCACGCCCTGGTCGATACCGTCTGGCGCTTCTGGTTTTGAGACTTTCTGCCTCTGCTTTGTTCTTTTTCTAATGGACTGTCAAGGTACAAGCCAGGGGCAGCACCTTCCTGGCGGGTGCCCCAGAGCGTAAGCACGGGGTCTGCGCTTCCCCGTTTGCGCGAGGAGTCACGATCCGTTTTTCGGGGTCGATGGGGTTGGCGCAGGCGGCGCGGCCAGATCCTTCAATTCGGTCAAAAGTGCGGCCATGGCTCGATCGAAGTTTTTGTCGCGGTTACCCTGGAGGATCGCGCGGCTCACGTGCACGGTGATCGTCCAAAGGACGGTGTGCGTCTTCAAATCCAAAATGATCAATCGGAGTTGCGGGTCGTACGTCGATCCGGCGTGAATCTCTGCACCGCCTTTGGCCGTTGTCACGGGCGGGCACGAGAGCTCTATCGCAAAATCCAGTTCGGCGGCGGAAGGAGAATGGGCCAGTTGATAGCGTCCCCAGCTCTTCATGGCCGTGTAAAACTGGTCGTAAGAGCGGTCGGGCCCTCCGCTGAAATAGGCATTGCCGAAGGGGCTGCATCCTCTCCCGGCGTTCGAAATAAAAATCCGCTTCGCAGAGATGATTTCTGCCGGAACGGGCGCCGCCGTCAGTGTCTCCCGCGGCGTCGCCCGGGCGGGTACGGACACAAAGACAGCGAGAATTCCAACGACGATCCAACTCAGTCCCAGACCGATCCTGTTAACCATGATTCCTCCCGATTCCACATAAATCCCAACTCTGCCGGCAATTATATTCCAGCCCGCCAGCGGTAGCCACGGCATCGCCTTCAATGCCGTGG
>JARRJI010000407.1:0-5069 GCA_037379595.1 Acidobacteriota bacterium
CCGTCGGCGTTCTCTGGGTGGCAGGAAAGAAAACCGAGAACCTGAAGCGAGAAGCGACACTTCTACCATCGTCGCGTGCGAAAGGCAAGGAGTTTCTTGAATCGTGGGGGGCGACCGTGCACATGCCGCAGCGCCGCCGGATGAAAGCAACAAATCCATCTGACCCTGAAAGGGTCACATCGCGGCTGGTGCGTGCGGGTTTGGCGATAGGTGGGACGAAGGGCGCAATGCCAGCGGCCACACGGCAGACGACAAACAGCCCTGGGCCATGAAGCCCACGCTACGAAAGTTCGGCGAGCAGGGCGGCGATTTCGCGCTCATCCTCTTCGTCAAGCTGGCGCTTGGCGGTCGAGAAGAGGCGGTCGAAGGTGAAGTAGCGCAGCCGCTCGGTAAGCTCGTCTTCGTCCATCTGGGCGATGGGTTTGCCATCGAGCGCCAGGCTTGGGACCTCCGCGATGCGCGAATCGCGCCGGGGCGAGGCGAGGCCGAATTCGACCGTGCCAGCGGAGCGCTTGCGCACCAGCGCTCGGAGCAGGCATTCGATCTGCGATTGCAGTTTGAGCGCTTCCGTCACCGTGTTGGTGAAATCAAAGGTCGCCATGACGAGCATCTGCGCGCGCAGCTCCGTCTCTTCGTGGCCGAGCGCGCGGCGCACCACGGGGACCGACTCGAGGGTCCGCCGCAGCGATTGCTGCTCGCGCAGGGCCTGGGCGCGAAACAGCCGCAGGCGGCGCCAGCAGGTTTCCGCCAGGCGAGCGACCAACTCGCACTCAGGCCGCTCGCGGGGCACAAAGACGCGGCGAAGGAGCCGGTGCATCTCGCGGAACTCCTGCGGATCTTCGCCGAGGCGCCGCAGCGTGGCAGGGCTGAACTCGCGCGCAAACAGGCCGTGCTTCAGCGCATTCATGCGCGAACGTTCGCTGCCGCCCGGCGCGCGCAGCGCCGCCTGCGCTTTGGCCAGGTTGCGCCGGTTGGCGGCCTGGCGCTTTTCCGTCGGGCGGTAGATGCGTTCGCGGGGCGCGGAGCGGGCTTTCAGAAGATTGGCTCGACGTGCGGCCAGCGCCGCCGGGCTGTGATGGCCCAGGGACGGTTTTGCAGACGGCGGTTGCGACGGAGATTCGGGCATCAGGAACTCCTCAAAAGGACCGCGCCCGGAACGGGCCCGTAGGCAGGGAAACGGCGGGCGGC
Organism: Acidobacteriota bacterium; assembly: GCA_037379595.1. Lineage (GTDB taxonomy): Bacteria > Acidobacteriota > Terriglobia > UBA7540 > UBA7540 > SCRD01. The sequence goes on from JARRJI010000407.1 coordinate 1,189, forward strand.
GCGGCGTTTGATGTACGCTAGACTAGTATACGCATTCCACCGTCCCGTGTCAAGCATTTTTGTAGGTGGCGCCGACGTCGCGCTTTTCCTAATATCTGCAATCCTGGGGCGTCGCAATGACGGTGTGCTCCCTCACCCGGCCCGCCGTTGCGGTCCACTCACTCCCCCGAGAGAGGGCTGTCAGTTCAGGAATCGGCCGGCGGTGGGGACACCGCCGCTACAGGGGAAAACTGCCGATGGTGATAGAATGCTTGCGCCTCATGACGGGCGTAAGCTTTGGCGGCATGGGCGCGAAGCGCGATCAAGACTCCAGGAGGTAGCGGATGAAATTTTCCAGGTGGCAGCTTGCATTTCTTGTGCTCGCATTGGCGATGGCCCAGACGGGTTGGGCGGCGGCAAAGAATTTTTACCTTCATAACGGCGAGCGAGTGCTTTTCTACGGCGACAGCATTACCGAGCAGCGTTACTATCCGGTGGCGATTGAGACGTACGTCCGGACGCGGTTTCCCAACCTGAAAGTGAAATTCGTCGATTCCGCGGTGGGCGGCGCGCGGGTGATCGGCAACTGGGCCACCGACTCGGAAGATCAGAGCCTGGAACGCGACGTGTTCCCTTTCAAGCCGGACGTGGTCACCATCATGCTGGGCATGAATGACGCAGAATACCGGCCGTTTGACCAGTCGGTGTTTGACACCTACGTGAAAGGATACCGGCACATCATCCAATCCCTGCAATCGCATTTGCCGGGCGTGAAGATCGTGCTGATCGAGCCCTCGCCCTGGGACGACGTCACCCAGAAGCCTTCCTACCCGCACAACCCCAAGAACCTTCCCGGCGGCTACAACTCGACCCTGCTGCATTACTGCAAATTCGTGCGGCAGCTTGGCGCCGAGCACCATTTCATGGTGGTCGACTTCAACGCGCCGATCGTCAAGCTGATGGAGCAAGGCAACAAGGAAGACCATGCGGTGGCACAAAAGCTGATTCCGGGCCGCGTTCATCCCGGCGCCAGCGTGCAACTGGCTATGGCGCAGTTGCTGCTCGAAGCCTGGGACGCACCCTCGAAGGTGAACAGCGTGGCCCTCAACGCAAGGACATCACCTGGACCCAAACCGATAGCGCGCTGCCCTACCCCATCATGACTCTGCATTCGACCCACTGGCCGCAGTTTCCGCCCGACCCCTTCGGCGGCTGGCCGCCCATGGCCTTCTGGAAAATGCCGCCGCTCGAAGGGCCGGAGGTCAATCCGGTGGCGCAGATGGTGGTGCGGCTGATGAAAATGTACCAGGATCTCGACTCCGAGACGCTGAAGGTGACGGGCCTCACGGCGGATTCCTACACGCTGAAGATCGACGGCAGCACGGTGGAGACGTTCAGCAAGGCGCAACTGGCCCAGGGCATCAACCAGGCCCGATACGATACGCCGATGATGCAGCAGGCCGACAAGGTTCTGACCATGGTCTGGCACCGCGTGGACCTGCGGTTCTACGGATGGCGCGGCGTCCAGGTACCGCTGCGGCACAACACCAGCGCGAAAGTGCAGGACGCCGTCAACGTGATTCTGGAGAACCTGCAGCAGCAGCAGAACAAACTGGTTGCTGAAACGCACGCCGCTGCCCAGCCCAAGCCGCGCCACTACGAGCTGCAGCCGAAGTAGAAGCCTGAGGAGACCAGAGATGAATGTCAAAGCACTGAATCTTTCCCGCCCGAAGGCCGTCCGCACGATGGCCCTGGCTGCGGCCTTTTGCCTGCTTGCTGCGGGCGCTTCGATGGTTTGCGTGCAAAGCCTCTACGGGCAGGAACAGCGGATTGTCTGGAGCCCGCAGCAAAAGGCCATCGTCAAAAGAATAAAGGGCCTGCGCCAGTTGCCGGACCGGACCCGCGGACACGCGACAAAGCAACTGGCGCTCGAGATCCGCCAACTGCCGGCGTCCGAAAACAAGGTGCAACTGGCACTGGGCCTGGCCAGTCTTTCGACCGAGGGCGACCCCGGCGGCCGCGAAACGTTGCAGGCAGTCACCACCACCCTGGCCGATGCGCTTCGCGACCATCCGCTGCCCCCAAAGGACGGCCAACCCGCCATGGCCTATTCTGAACTCGCCTCGCTGGTGCAGGTTGAGCACATGCAGGCTTCCTTGCAGTCGCCGGAATTTGCGGCGGCCATGGCGCAGCTCAAAGAACAGGACCAGCGCCGCCGGCAGGCCAATTTCACGCTGACGGATTTGCAGGGCCGGAAGTGGACCTTGAAAGATTTGCGGGGCAAGGTGGTTCTGGTGAACTTCTGGGCCACGTGGTGCCCACCCTGCCGGAAGGAAACTCCCGACCTGGAATCGCTCTACAAGCGGTTCAAGGGACAGGGCTTTGTGGTGCTGGGCATTTCCGATCAGGCCAAAAGCAAGGTGCAGCCCTTTGCCCGCAAATTCGGCGTTACCTATCCCCTGCTGCTCGATCCGGGACGCAAGGTCAACAAGCTCTTTTCGGTGGAGGGCATTCCGGTGAGCTTTGTCTACAACCGCCAGGGCAAGCTGGTGGCCCAGTCCATGGACATGCGTACCCGGAAGCAATTCCTCGCCATGCTCGCCAAAGCAGGGCTTAAGTAAGGGCAGGCCCGCCGCGCGCTCAGAACAGGTTTGAAACGCGAGCGTGCAGCCACGTGAAGGAGGCGCGATGTTATCGCATTCATTCAGACGAACTCGTCCGCGAAAGCCGGCATGGCTGGCGGCGGGAGTGCTGGCGATCTTATTTGTGGCCGCGACGGTGCTGGCGCAGGACCCGGCGGAGCCTCCGGGCGGGCCGCCGCATCCCATACTGCTTCCCCGTCCTGCCGGCGCCATCACGCTGAGCGACGTGAGCCAGAGCGCGTTGACCAAGACCATCGAAGGGCTGGTCTCCTGCGGCACGCGCCATTCGCTCTCTTCCTGGACCAATCCCAAACGCGGCATCGGCTGCGGGCGCGATCACATTGTGGCGGAGTTCAAAAAGATCGCACAGGAATCCGGTGGGCGGCTGAAGGTGGTGGTGGACCACTTTGAAGCCGAGGCGCGGACGACGGGCAACAAGAGGGTTCCGCTCGAAAACGTTTACGCCATTCTGCCCGGCAGCGATCCCGCGCTGGCCAAAACCGTTTTCGTGGTCTCGGGCCATTTCGATTCGCGGGCGACGAACATCATGGATTCGACCTCGGACGCTCCCGGCGCCGACGACGACGGTTCCGGCACAGCGGTGTCGATTGAATGCGCGCGCCTGCTGGCCGGCGGCCACTATCGCGCCACGCTGCTGTTTGCCACTGTTTCGGGCGAGGAGCAGGGATTGCTGGGCGGCACGCGGCTGCTGCATTATCTTGAACAGCAGGGCTACACGGTGGGCGGCATGCTCGACAATGACATTGTCGGCGCGGACTTCGCGCCCGGCGCTCCGCATCGGGTGCGCCTGTTTTCCGGCGGCGGAAAGGTGGACGATTGCGATTCGCCTTCGCGCGAGCTGGCGCGGCGGGTTGATGAAATCGACGGACGGAAGAACATCCGGCTGATCTTCCGCATCGACCGCCTGGGCCGCGGTGGCGATCACATGCCGTTTGTCGCGGCAGACCTGCCCGCGGTGCGCTTTACCGAGCCGCTCGAAAATTACCATCACGAGCACCAGACACCGCGCGTGGTGGACGGCGTGCAGTACGGCGACCTGATGAAGTATCTCAATTTCGATTTCATGGCCCGCGTGGCTCGCGACAACGCCGAAGTGCTGCGCGAGCTGGCCATGGCCCCGGCGCCGCCCGGCGACGTCGAGCTCTCCGGAGAAGTCACGCCCAGCGCCAAGGTCAGTTGGAGCGCACCGGACGATCCGCAACGCGCGGGCTTCGAATTGCTGTGGCGCGAGACGACCAA
>JARRJI010000408.1:0-2833 GCA_037379595.1 Acidobacteriota bacterium
ACCTTCGTCTTGGAACGGATTCCCAGCACTTCCACGTCCTTGATTTCCTCAAGCAGCGTGGCCGGGTCCGGACTTCCTGCCAGCCTCTTGACTTCATATCCGGCCCGAGTGAATGGGGCGGCAGCTTCTTCGTGAATGTTTTCCAGGAGCAATGCTTTCATCTTGATGTTTTCATCCTTAAGTTAGAGTCGGCCATAGCTGGCCACAATCCCTTTGATGCAGATCATCGGTGTTTCCGCTTCTGCGGGATTGGCGCATCCGGCGTTTGGGCTGGACACAAGGCCTGCGGTCGTGATTCCTGCCCACTTCATCACGGGAAAGGGAGAGAAGCTGTAAAAGAATTAGGAGGCAATGCCGAAACGCAACGAAGCCCGTTGCGCCTGATTGGACATAAAGACTTCAGATTCCTCGCTTCGCCCGGAATGACAGAACCTATTAATATTATCACACGTCCCGCCCACCCCCGGGGAACGTCAATCGGCACACGCTGCGGCCGGCGGCGATGCGTGGAAATGTCGCACGGCAAAAGAGGTACCATGCAATAGCTGCCGGCATCATCGCGGGAACTCGAAAGCCCTCATCCCATCCGCGCCCGGTCCGCTGTGACACCTGCAAATTCTTTAGCAAATAAAGCCATCAGTGGAGTATCCTCTCCCTTTTGGAGCTTATGGTGTCCACCGAAGCGCCCATCCATCTCCCCTCCGCACCCGCAGGCAGTGTTGTACTCAGTGGGGTCTCGAAAAGCTACGACGACTTTGTTGCGGTGGATGATCTTTCCCTTTGCATCCAGCCGGGCAAAATCTACGGCCTGCTCGGACCCAACGGGGCCGGGAAGACCAGCACCCTGCGCATGATGATCGGCATCATCGCTCCGGATTTCGGCAGCATTTCCGTTTTTGGAGAACCCCTGCGGCGCGCCCACATGAAGCGCATCGGCTACCTGCCCGAAGAGCGCGGACTCTACCGGAAAATGAAGCTGCTGGACCATCTGGCCTTTCTTGGCCGCTTGAAAGGTCTGGCCGGCCGGGAGGCTCTGACCCGCGCCCGGCACTGGTGCGAGCGTTTGGGATTGGGTTCCTGGACCGGCAAAAAGGTGGAAGAACTCTCCAAGGGGATGCAGCAAAAGGTGCAGTTTATCGGCGCCATCCTGCACGATCCGAAGCTGATCATCATGGACGAACCCTTTTCCGGCCTGGACCCGGCCAATGCGGTGGCCTTGAAGGACGTTCTGCTGGAGCTGGCGTAGGAAGGCAAGACGATTCTGCTCTCCAGTCACCGCATGGACCAGGCCGAACGCCTCTGCAACTCCATCTGCCTGATCAACCATGGCCGCGCCGTGCTGGAGGGCGATTTGAACCAGATCAAGGCCGCGCACGGCTCCTGCAACGTCCAGATCAAGTACGACGGCGATGCGCGCTTCCTGCAGGAAAAGCGGCTGGTGCAGTCGTTCAACGATTACGGGAATTATGTGGAAGTTCGCCTGGCGCCCGGGGCCGATTCGCAGGAGCTGCTGAAGCTGGCGTCTGCCGGCGCGCGGCTGACCCGGTTTGAATTGATGGAACCGTCGCTGGAAGAAATCTTCATCGATGCGGTGAACCAACCTCATGAGTAACATCTGGCTGATCATCCAACGGGAGTACCTGGAGCGCGTGCGCACGCGTTCGTTCATTCTGCTCACCCTGCTGATTCCCGCCATCATGACGGTGCTGATGGTGCTGCCTGCCAAGCTTGCTTCCATGGGTGGCAAGGCGCAGCACATCGTGATTGTCACTTCAACGCCGCAGTTCGGAGCGGTGATTCGCCAGGCGCTGCTCTCCGGCGGCGACACAACCGGCAATGCCGACCAGGCCCACCCCGGGGCGAACGCCGCGAAGCAGAAGCCGGCAGGGCAGGACATCATTGACGTGGACTCAAATCCCACTGCGGAGGAACGCGCGGTCTTGCGCCGCAAGGTGTCATCCGGAGCCATCGACGGCTATCTTTGGATCACCGACAGCGCAATTGCGGACGGGAAGGTCACCTTTGCCAGTCGCAGCATTGCCGACTTCGGAGAGGTGTCGTCTCTGAGCGGGAAACTGAACCGCATCCTTCTCTACGCGCGGCTCACCCGGAAAGGGCTGACCGCCCGGCAGGCGGATCAGATGCTCAAGCCGGTCAAGGTCCAATCGGTCCGGATTGAACGCGGCAAGCAGGTGAAGGGCGGCGGCGCGGGAAAGTTTCTGGAAGTCGGGACGATGGCCATGCTGCTCTATTTCGCCGTGCTCTTCTACGGCATTTCGGTGATGCGTTCGGTGCTGGAAGAGAAGAATTCACGCGTGCTCGAAGTACTGCTCTCCTCCGCAACTTCCACGGATTTAATGGTCGGCAAGCTTCTCGGCGTGGCGGCCGTGGGCCTGACGCAGATCCTGGTCTGGACGGTGATGGCCGGCGCCATCGCCTTGCCTTCGCTGGCCATGCAGCCGGCCTTCAGCGATCTCCAGCTTTCGCCCGGCGTCCTGGCCGCCTTTGTGGTCTTCTTCCTTCTGGGGTACCTGTTGTACAGCGCGCTTTATGCGGTGATTGGAGCCATCAGCACCACGGAACAGGAAGGCCAGCAGCTCCAGTTTCTCATCGTGATTCCGCTGGTGATGTCCGTGCTGATGCTCGTCGCAGTCATCCGGACCCCCAGCGCCCCGGCGGTCGTCTGGTTGTCGATGGTTCCCTTTTTCTCGCCTTTGCTGATGTACGTCCGGATCGTCGTCCAAACCCCGCCCCTGTGGCAGATCGCTCTCGCCCTGTTCCTGCTGGTTGTGACGACGGTCGCGGTGCTGGTGCTCTGCGCCCGCATCTACCG
>JARRJI010000409.1:0-4864 GCA_037379595.1 Acidobacteriota bacterium
GGCAGCTCCACCATCACGGCCACCTTAAGCGGCGTACAGTACCGGCCCAACTGCCAGCCTCCGCCCTGCCACGCGCCTTGCCTGACCAATCCCTACCAAGGCGGCGCCAACACCGCGGCGAATGCCGTCACAGTCAAGATACAGAACCAGAGCAACTCGAACAACTTCGTGTTCGTCGGCACGTCCGACGACACGGTGACGCCCTACAATAGCCAACTGGCGGTAGGGATTCCGGACGGAGGATCGTACTCATGGAGCGTTTCGCCGGAGTCGGTGACCATCACCCCCAACAATTCGACCAACGCCTATCTGCCCATCTTGACAGGCCTTACGCCCAGCACGTCGGTTGGGAGCACCACGGAAAAGGTCAAGTACACGCTCGGCTCTGCGTTTGCCAATGACAGTCGGGCGATCACACTCCGAGAGTTTAGCGGTTTGAGTACGCCAAGCACGAAGTCGGGATGTCCCGACGACCCGGACGCACCATCGCCCGGCTTGGGCTACCTAGAGGAGTTCGTGTACAAGATAATCACCGATCCGGGGTCACAGCAGGTCCAATCTGGCTTCCCCAATATGAAGGTGCAGGAGACCGCGAACGTGATCAGCGTAACGCCGTCCACGTTCCATTTTACCCCGGTCACCGGTAAGGCCGGGACAGATGACAGTAGCCAGGTCGATGACTGCCTTGGGATACCATCTAGTACCACGCTCCCCTCGACCTTGGTTGTGTGCGTAGCCCAGACCATCACCGTAGGAGGCATACAAGTGAGGGCGAACAAGCTCAAGTACACCAACACAAGCGTCTCCATCGTTAGCCAGTGCCCGTAAGGATGGATCATGCCTCTCCGCGGGGACGGTGATGCCGGAGGTGTGAATAGGATGTCAGTTCAGTCCAGCCGGGGAAAGGGGGTGGAAGGTGTCTAGGAAAGCGGTGTTCATGCAGGTTCTGTTTATACTTTCGCTGGCGGTCCCGGCGTCAACCCTTCGAGCCGCACAGCCCGGCCCGCTCGATCTTCGTCTGACGGATTGCCTGCAGTGGGGGGCGGTGTGGAAAACGATTCCCTTGAGCCACGCGCTTGGTCAGTTGGGCGGCTGCGTCGAAGGCGGGTATGTCCTTTTCGGGCTGGAGCAGACTCTTCGCGACGGGAAGGAGCCAGCGATCAAGATATCCCGCCTTGACATCAAGCAAGGGACGGCTCTCGGCGCGGCTCTCAAGCAAATTCTCCGCCAACTCCCACCCTACGAAATCGAAGTCGTCTCGGACCACCTCATCGACCTCTATCCGAAGGGCGCGAAGAAGGACCCTGAAAATCTCATGAACCTCCGCGTCTCTGCGTTCGACACATCCGACAAGGACGCGTACACGATCCTTGGCAATCCGCGGGTTGTGATTCCAGCCCTCGATGCCGCCCTGACACCCAAGCCAGAGCCGGGGAAGCGTCTCCTCACGCTGTATTTTGGGGGCTACCACCCGCCGGGACCTCCGGTAACCCTGCACCTGAAAAACGCCACCGTGCGAGATATCCTGAACGCCGCCGCCGTGGCTTCCGAGCGCTTCTTCCCTGATAAGGAGCCTCTGGGCTGGGTGTACACTTTTGACCCGGCCAAGTCGCTCGTGAGCGGGTACAGATACACGTGGGGAACGCTTTACAGTCTGCCCAACGGTTGGAGCGGGTAGCCACACTCAGTGCTTTCCTGAGTGTGGGCTATTAAGGCACGTTTTGGTGGGGTCTCGAATATTCATCGATTGCGCACCCCAAACCGGATTTTCTTCGCGAGTCTGTCCCGTGTTGAAAGGCGCAGGGGCGGGTGGCCTCGGCAGCGATTTTCTGCCGTGGGCTTTTTGCAGATCACAGCCGACGAACCCAGGGCATTGAAGGCGATGCCGTGGCCACCTGCTCGATTCCGCGATGAACCAGTTGCCCCTGCCGGTTCCGTACGCTTCCATCCGCATCCAATACAGCGGGGCGCCCGGTTCAATGATTGCGCAGGTCTCGAGCGTGGATGAGCATCAGGACCTGGTGGTTGACGCCCGCACGATGAATGAAGGGGACGGCTGGGCGGGCTCGGGCGCGAACCCCTGGCACCTGGACAAGAACACTCAATCGATTCTGTTTCTCACCGACGAAGGCGACCAGCCAGTGCGCATCGGCTTCAGCGTCACTGCGGGCGGTGTACACTACTATCTGACCTCCCTGAAGCTTGCCGCGCATGAGACGCGGGCCATCGACTTGCGCAAGCTGCGGGACGCACAGGTGCCGGACTACAAGGGACACAAAATTCCCGCCGGAGCCATGGACGGCTCAGTGAACTGGGTTCGGATGGACGATGTGCCGGTGGAGGGCCGGCTGATGGTGATCGAAAAGCAGCAGGGCGTGGCATCCAGCTACGATTGCACCACCTGCATCTGTCCGCTGAATTATTCGGGGTTGGGCGTGGCACCCGAGCCCAGCTTTGACGACCCGGTTGGGGACGCCACGCAGGCCTCCGCCACAGGCACCTACGACGACTGCAACGCCAACAATTACTACTACGACGAGACCACGGCCTCGACGTGGAATTCCAGCAACACCAGCGCGTTCATCATGAGCATCACGACGAAAGGGCTGGCGGAGGCCATTGCGGCCGGCAGCTCCACCATCACGGCCACCTTAAGCGGCGTACAGTACCGGCCCAACTGCCAGCCTCCGCCCTGCCACGCGCCTTGCCTGACCAATCCCTACCAAGGCGGCGCCAACACCGCGGCATACTTCCTCATTCAGACATCCGCCCCTGCGGGTAACCATTCCGTCGAAGTCGACGCGAGTGGTCAGGCCAGCAACAGCCTTAACTTCTTCGTTCAGGTACCCACGGTCGCCGTGATCTATAGCGACACCGGAACCTCGGAGCGTACCTGCCCCCTGTCCGGCGGCAGCGGCTGCGGCAGCGGGCGCAGCATCATCTGGCAGTTCAAGGACCAGCGAAACCCGCCGCAGGCGATCAACGCCGCACTTGACATCTATGACACCATGGCCATCGGGTCGCCGAACGACTTCAACGCAACGATCTCACAGTTCTCTACGACCTGCCCGGGCAATACGGGCCCGTGCGGGGTCTACACCAACTCCAGCGGAATTGCCCAGAACCCGGACGTTAATGCGTTTTGCTCGTCCAATTGCATCTCAAACGGTGCGTGCGTCAATCCGAGCCTTAAGACCGTCGTCACGCAGACTTGGCACGCGAATTCGATCGCGGTCCAGCAGCACAACTACACATTCATGTGCGGAGACGTGCAGATAGATGGTCACGATTGAGGTGAAGTATGACTAAAACTAGCTTGTGTGTCTGCGCTGCTCTTCTGCTCTTCGCCGTGTCGCCGGTGCAGGTGGGCGCGGCTCCCCGCAGCCTCGCGGCAACCCTGAACGAGACCGTGCCTGCATACACGGTGGACGAGCGGAGTTTCTCTACCGCACTCATGGCATTTTCCTCGTCTTTCCATGTCCCCATGGGGATCGAGTGGATCGAGCCGGCGCAGCCGAGGAGAGTGGCTCACTCATGGAAGCGATCGACCGTAAGGCAGATCCTCGAATCAATTGTGAAAAGCGAGCCCGGCTACCAGTTGCAGGTCGGCAACAACATTGTCAACGTTTTTTATATGGGTGCTTTGACTGACAAGACGAATTTTCTGAACATCCGATTGCCGGACTTCCGAGTTCGCAACGAGTACGTCGCGATGGCGTTAGTGCAATTGCATCGAGCTGTGAGACCTCAAGCATGCCAGCGTTCGCCACATCCTGGACAGTTTGACGGTCCTGGGCGGGCGAAAGGTGTGGATCGTCACATTCCGCCGCGGCGCGGGGCTGACCAAGGGCGGGTTCCGACGTGCAACTACTATTTGGAATAGCCATCCCATCTCCGATGAGTACCAGCCCATCTGGGACCGTTACGAATGGGGTACCCCCCTTTCCCCATATGCTGCCCCTGCCGGTTCCGTACGCTTCCATCCGCATCCAAATACAGAGTAGTAGCGCGGTTCTCGGGCTGTGAGGTCCGCGTCTTTTCTCTCTAAGATTCGCATCCGTTAATCCGACGGCAACGACACGCAGGAATCGCCGTTCAGCACCGGCTACGCGCGTTATGCTGACGCACCGTTACAAAGAAATAGCGGTCAGAAAGAAAAGGGCGACGCAACCTGGACACAGGGATACAATACGACACCATGCGGACGATTGTCAGGAAAGTACCGCGGACCGCACAACCGGCGGTCCTCGCTACCCGCTGTGATTGGATTGGCAGTGGAGGCGGGTGCCGCAACCTTACAACACACAGTCGAACACGTGCAATTGGAGCCAACCGAGCACTTCTAACGGAAGCACGACCAGCGGGGAAATGACAGATACAATCTACCGTAATGGTACTCAGTGGTACCCGACTCCCCTCTGCCCGCAGTCGCCTTCCCTGAGCACGACAACGGTAGTGCACTGGGGACAGGAGTGGCGCGTTGGAAGTACGACCTCAGGGCAGGGAGTACCAGTACAGACCGACGTAATCCAGGAGTACATCGATCACGCTCGCCACACGAGTATCGTGACACCGGTACCTTAAGCGCGATGGAGGAATGCCGTGGAGAAACCGGGAATTCTGTTGAGCCTCGCCGCCATCGCGGCAGTTTCCTTGACGATGGCCTCGTTCGTGGAGGCGGGGATTCTTCCGCCGCTCGGCCTAAAGCAGCTTGTGGCGAGGGCAGATGTGATTGCGGTCGGCCGCGTTACGGGTGTCAAGGACGAGGGCCCGGCCCTGGCCAAAACGACCTCCGGGGACGTGGAGGCACGCGATATGACGGCTACGCTTCAGGTTGATAGGATTCTGAAGGGGCATTTGTCTG
>JARRJI010000410.1:0-2745 GCA_037379595.1 Acidobacteriota bacterium
CATAGCCCTTTCGCTTGACTTGACTGGCCGACCCTCTTCAGCCGGGCAGTCAGGCGCCGACCCTGATGACGGCTTCTCAACAAATTAAAACTTCGGGCTGGCATATGTCAATCACAGGCCGGATAACGCCGCTCTCCGAGGACGGTGGTATCGAAACAGGTGCAGAAGAGTCTGTTATGTCCGCTCACAGCTCATCAAGTGATCATGATCCGGGGCGAGGTCAGCCTGCTGTGGAATGGCTGAGGGTCTGGCGAACGGCCTGCTCCATCAATGCCCTCGGTGCTGACTCGCCCGTCCAGATTTCAAACTGCCGGGCGCCCTGAGCCACCAGCATTTCGAGTCCGGAGATGGTAACAAGCCCACGCCCACGCGCATCAGAGAGAAACCGGGTTTCCACCGGATAATAGACCATGTCAAACACGACGCGGGTCCGCAATCTTGCAAGATCAATCGGAACGGACTCGTTGTGGGGCGCCATGCCCACCGGGGTGGCGTTAATCACCGCATCCACTTCCAAACTGTCGGCGTCCTGCCAGGGGACAGCTTCGGCAGTTCCGCCGCGGGCAAGCTTTCGCGCCGCCGCTTCCCGCCGGGCCGCAATAAACACGTTAGCCCCCTCAGCCCGCAAGGCAAAGACGGCTGCCCGTGCAGCTCCGCCGGCTCCCAGAACCAGGATCCGGCTTCCCGGCAGCCGCAGCCGCTTGGTCAGAACTTCGGTCACAGCCGTGGAATCCGTATTCCATCCCATCCACTTGCCGTGCCGGATCGCGACGGTGTTACAGGCCCCGATCTGGGCGGCCAGCGGGTCGGTCCAGGAAAGCTCCCGCATAATCGGCTGCTTAAAAGGCATCGTGACACTGAAACCTGCAAATTTGAGCGACCGCGCGAACTTGAGGAAGTCACTCAGCCGGGCTGTTTCACAGGGCAGGTAGAGCGCATTCACGCGCTTGGCCTGAAAGGCAATATTCTGCATGGCGGGCGAGAGCGACATGGACGAATGGGTTCCCACCACGCCGTACAGTTGTGTGCGCTCGTCTAGGTGCTCGACATGGTAAACCGACCGCATACTTTCGGCCGCCAGTTGTCCTCCTGCCACCGCATTGTGGTTCGCAACTGAGGCATACGTGAAAGGAGATCCCCAACGGAAGGCCAGGACACGGGAACAGATACCGGAATTCCCCATCGCAAGTGCAATAAGCGTCGGGTGGTGCCGGCGGTTGGCTTTGAGCAATTTGAGAACCTTCAGATTATCCTTAAGTTCCCGCGCATAACTTGCAATCTTGATGGCTTCAACAGGGAGCCGGGCGAGACGGCGGTACACCGTACCGAGTTCGGTGGTGTTCCGGTAGTTGTGGTAGGAAACCATCACCTTTGCTGGAGCAAACCTGTTGAAAGGGAAATGGTGCAGCGCATGAACGGACTCAAATTCAATGTCCACCCACTGGCACCCAGCCCGGGCCGCAGCGGCTAGAATCTCGATCTGCTCCTCGACTGTGCCCTGAAACCGGCCACCGGCCTGCTGGCGGCGGCATGTCGCAATGGTCTGTGGGTAGCGCAAGCGAGCAAGCATCTGGTGTAATCCCAATTCAAGCCGATTGAAGTCGCCGAGATAGTCCAGACGCAGTTCGAAGCCAAGCGGTGGGGATGTACCAAGAACGTCGATGTGGGCCTCAGCCACATCCAAGCTGGCTGATGCCAAAGTTACGAAAATGCGTGGAAAAGGAGATTTTGCCAAATCTTTTCCTGTAGCCTTCGGCCCTGTCCTGCGAACAATTGCTTTATTATAAAGCGTTTGTCTAAATTCCGGCAAGACAATTCTCAGACCACGCGCGACATGGTTGCCGTTTCAGTCAGGCTTCGGCAGTCGACCACCTGGTCAAGAGGTCTACAAAATGACCGCCGTGACGGCATATCGTCGGTAAGTGAGGGACGCCCCGGACCGGCGGTTTCCAAACCGCATTCCGCTTTCATGGAAGGCATGTATCGTCTTCACGCAGTGATGCTGTAAAATCCTGTATTGGGCTGACTGAAACCTGCAACCCATGGAACATCAATTGGTTAAACTCCGTAACGGGAAGTTTTAAACTTAGCCGGGCCATGAGGAACCTGCAATGAATCGTGAGTATCCTAGGCAACCCATCGTCGGAGTCGGGGGAGTCGTCATTCATGGAAATCGGGTCCTGCTGATCCGGCGCGGTCGCGAACCGCTCAAGGGTGAATGGTCAATCCCAGGCGGAATGCTTGAACTGGGAGAGAGCCTGGAAGAAGGCGTATGTCGGGAAGTTCTGGAGGAAACAGGCCTGAAAGTTCGCCCCATCGAAGCGCTTCTGGTGTTCGACCGCATCCAGAGAAACCGAAAACGCGTCCAGTATCATTACGTGATTGTCGACTACGTTTGCCGGCAAACCGGTGGCCGTCTGAAACCGGGGAGTGACGTTCTGGACGCCCGTTGGGTAGAGCGTGGAGAAGTTCCCAATTACAGGGTCACGCCCAAAGCCGCCGCAGTCATCGCAGACGCGTTCGACTTCGTCGAGAGGCGCCGACCGTCGCAAGCCCGCAAGCGGAAATAACCCGCTTCGCGCAATACCCTCGTGCCGCCTGCCTGAATCAGTGAAGCACTACCGAGAAAATAAAAAGCCCCTGGCCTCGCTTTGACGGCAAGACCAGGGGCCGGATACTGATTGGGTTTGGCCTCCCAGTTGCTTTTGGGAACTGGCGCTTCCTGGCGCCGTGCCTTCCGTCCTC
>JARRJI010000411.1:0-5330 GCA_037379595.1 Acidobacteriota bacterium
CTGGTTGATTTGCAGGATGCGGCTGTTCACGGAATCGCAAATCCAGATCTTGCCGTCCGGTCCCACGGCGATGCCTTCCGGCGACATGGTAGCGTCGGGATCGGTATAAACAACGCTGACAGCGCCGCTGGTGCCGTCTACTTTCAGAATCTGATGGCCACTATAGTTGGAAACATAGACAGGCGGCCCTTGTGCTTGCACCAGAACTGCAACGCAAATGGAAGCAAGAAGGTAGAACGTGAGGCTCTTGAGCATAGTTCGCTCCTCCCCTTTGACAGTTGGATTTTAGGCTTGTACCCCTGTGTCGGGTGGGAACTATATAGACTCCTCTGACAAGAGTCAAGCATTGTCTGGCAAACCGGGCAGGAAACGCTGTTTGCGCAGCGCGCGATTAACGCCGGGAGCTGATGGAGTCGATTTGCAGGTCACGCCTTTGGGGAAATCTCAGATCCTACGAGTTGGGGCCGGCACACGGCCGCGCATTCTCCATCGGCTCAAGCCGCTTTTTGTCGCGGTTGCCGTGGTGGCGTGGCTGAAGCCACGCCCTCCTGAAGGCAGATCCTCCATCGCGGGATCGCAGAGATCCCACAGGCCGGGATCTGCGCCACCCGCTCGTGGTCGGCATGGCGAATGTAACCGCCAGCCTGGCCAGTGCGTAGGAGATTGAGGTGGATGAGGAATTCAGGAAGTAGCGCGCGGCCGCGCATCCGAGCTAAACAAAAATTAATCCTGAATTCAGGACCGGGGTTGGGCAAGCCCTGTAATCTGAATGCGAGCGATGATAGGATTGGCGCTTCAGGTCTCGACTGGAAAGCGGTTGTCCCGCCCGCTGAGTTCCGCGCCATGGAATGACCGTTACGCATCAGGCCATTTTCTGCATCATAAATAATCTGCTCTGAACTGAAAGAGCGGCGCGCCTCGCGGGCCATTGGCATGGCCTCCCTTGAAAGTCGATCCTTGAACGGGAAGCGGATGAATCGGTGAGGGACATGGGCGAGAATCCATTCGACAGGAGGTGAAGATGCAGAGCAACCGGACTGAGTTTGGACGGGGGAAGCCCACAGTGACGACTTTAATCTTCAACCGCAGCGGCGGAAGCTCTGCCGAGAAGCCGCAGGTGCGATGGGGGGGCGGAATTGTCGCCGCTCTATGCCTGATTCTGATGCTCGGCTTGGCGGGCGCGGAGGCCGCAGCGGCGGGCGATCAGAACCCCGCCGGGCCAACACCTTTATCGATCGCCCAGCTCGCGACGCCGGCGCAGACGGCGGCCTCCAGCAGCAACGCGCCGCTGACCCTGACGTTGCAGGACGCGCTGGAGCGCGCGCGCAAGTACAGCCCGCAATTCCAGGCGGCGGTGACGGCCACGAAAATGGCGCGGCAGAATGTGGTTCAGGCCCGGGCCACGCTGCTGCCTTCCGCCGACTACACCACGCAGGAGCTTCTGACTCAGGGCAACGGCATCCTGCCCAGCGGCCGCTACGTCACCAACGACGGCGTTCACGTCTACCGAGCCTGGGGCGTTTTCCACCAGGACCTTTCCTCCAACACCTTGACGCTTGCGGGATACCACCACGCAACAGCGGCGGAAGACATGGCGCGGGCGCAGCAGGAGATTGCGCGGCGGGGGCTGAACGTCGTGGTGACGCAGGCCTATTACGCGCTGGTGGTAGCCGAACGGGAGTACGCGTCGGCGCAACAGGCGCTGGGCCAGGCCGACAAGTCTCTGAAAACCAGCGAGGAACTGGAGAAGGGCGGAGAGGTTGCTCACAGCGACGTGATCACTTTCGAGATCCAGGACAACCGGCAGAAGCAGGCATTCCAGCAGGCAAAGCTGGCCATGAAGAACGCGCGCCTGAGCCTGGCGGTGCTGCTGTTTCCCGATTTCAATCAGAACTTCAATGTAGTGGACGATCTCGACACCACGCCGCCGCTGCCCACACTCGAGGAAGCAACGAAGATGGCGGAAGCGAGCAATCCGGAAATTCGGGCCGCGCTGGCCGGTCTGCGCCAGACGAAATACGGGGTCTCGATCGCGCGAAATGCTTTCCTGCCCTCGCTCTCCTTTGATGTCGATTATGGCATCGAAGCCAACGCCTTTGCGCTACGCAGCCGGACCAGCGGATTTCCGGAAGCGGGAAGGCTTCCCAACCTCGGCTTCTTCGTGACGGCGACGTTGAACCTGCCGGTGTGGCATTGGGGCGCCAGGCTCAGCAGGCTGCGCCAGGCCGAATATCAGCGTCACCAGGCGCACGTCCAGCTCAGCTTTGCCCAGCGCCAGGTTTTGAAGAATCTCTATTCCTACTATAATGAAGCGGCCACGGTGCGCTCCGAGTTGAGCACGCTGCAGAATTCGGCGAATCTTGCGGCGGAAAGTTTGAGATTGAACACGCTGCGTTACAAGGCTGGAGAGGCCACGGTGCTGGATGTGCTGAACGCGGAGAACACTTTGACGCAGGCGCGGGACAATTACGCGACCGGACTGGCGCGCTACCGGCTGGCCCTGGCCAACCTCCAGACGCTGACGGGGAGTTTCTAATCCATGCCAAACGAACAGCCGCTGCGAAGGCCCGAAAACGCCAGGAGTGAGATTCCATCCGGAACCGCCGGGCGCTTGCCCTGGCGCTGGGCGTAGCGGTGGCGATGGCAGGCTGTTCCGGCAACAAGGAAGCGGAAAGCGAGCCGGTGGTCGCGGTCCAGGCCGTTCACGTCGAGAAGTCAGAGATCCAGCAGCAGGTCTCGACCGAAGCCGTTCTCTCTCCGATCCACCAGGCGACGATTGTTCCCAAGATCAGCGCCCCGGTCGAGAAGTTTTACGTCGACCGCGGGGACCGCGTGCACGCCGGGCAACTGCTGGCCGTGCTCGAAAACAGCGACCTGGCCGCTGCGGTCGCGGAAACAAAAGGAGCCTACGAGCAGGCCCAGGCGAATTACGAGAGCACCTCGGCCGCCAGCCTTCCCGAGCAGACCCAGAAGGCGGAAGCCGCGGTGAAGAGCGCCAGGGCCTCCTACAAGGCCGCCCAGCAGTTGTACGACAGCAGCAAGAAGCTCTACCAGCAGGGAGCGCTTGCGGGGAAGCAATTGAACCAGGCGGAAGTCGGCCTGACGCAGGCGCAGACGCAGTTGCAGACGGCTGAGCAGCAGCTTGAAAAGTTGCATTCCGTGGGGCTGAAGGCGCAGTTGAAAGCGGCCCAGGGACAGCTTGCGGCCGCCAGGGGACGCTACGAAAACGCGCAGGCGCAGTTTGCCTATTCCGAGATTCGAAGTCCCATTGACGGCGTGGTGACGGACCGGCCTCTCTACCGCGGAGAAATGGCCACGCCGGGAACGCCGCTGATGACGGTGATGAATCTCTCGCAGGTGGTCGCGCGCGCCCATATCCCGGCGTCGGAAGCGGCGGGGCTCGAAATCGGCGACCCCGCGGAGATTTCCGCGTCGGGCGTAGACAAACCCGTAGCGGGCAAGATCACGGTGGTGAGCCCGGCGCTCGACCCGAACAGCACCACGGTGCAGGTGTGGGTCCAGGCGCGGAACCCCGGCGACCAGCTCAAGCCCGGCATGACGGTGAATGTGACCCTCATCCCGAAGAAAATCTCCGATGCGCTGGTGATTCCCCGCGAGGCGCTGCTGTCCGCTTCTGATCACAGCGGCTATGTGATGGTGATCGGCCCCGACAGCCACGCCCATCAGACGAAAGTGGAAACCGGCATCGAACAGCACGGCAAAGTGCAGATCGTCAGCGGGTTGAAGCAAGGCGAACTCATCGTGGGCCAGGGCGCTTACGGCCTGCCGGACGACAGCAAGGTGACGTATCAGGGCGCGTCAAACGATTGATGGATAACCGCACCAAATCAAATCGCGATGCTCACGCTGCTTCCGGCCGGGGCGAGAAGGACGCTTCCTCCTACTGGTTTGCGCGGGAGACCAAGCCGATCATCTTCCTGATCATTGCCCTGGCGCTGGTGGGCGGCTATCTGGGTTTCACCATCCCCATTGCGGTTTTCCCCACCACAAATTTCCCTCGCGTCGTCATCGGCATCGACAACGGTGTGATGCCTATTGACCAGATGATGGTCACCATCACGCGGCCGCTGGAAGAAGCGGTGGGCGGCGTGCTGGGCATCGAGGACGTCAAGTCCATCACCAGCCGCGGGTCGGCGGAAATCGACCTGTTTTTCAACTGGCACGTGGACATGTTCCAGACGCTGCAGCGCGTGAACGCAGCGATCGCCCGGGTGCGGCCGGAACTGCCGCCGACCGCCAGCATCGTGACAAACCGGCTGGAGTTTTCGAGCTTCCCCATCATGGGCTACGGCCTGACCTCGAAGACGGTGCCGCAGACCGAGTTGTGGCAACTGGCCACGTATGACATCAAGCCCCGGCTGAACAGCCTGGCGGGAGTCGGAACGATTGTCATCCAGGGCATGCAGGTACCGGAATTCCACGTCACGCCCGATCCGGCCAAGCTGCTGGTGACCCACGTAACCGTTTCGGACATTCTGAACGCGGTGGATCACGCCAACCTGATCCAGTCGCCGGGCCTGCTGACGCGCGACCACGAACTCTTTCTCGATCTGATCAGCGGCCAGGTCCATAATCCGCCGGAAATCGCCAATATCTTTGTCAAGGACGATCCCAGCGGCACGCCCATTTACGTCCGCAACGTGGCGAACGTCTCCTCAGGGATTGAGCCCAACTACACCATCGTGACCGCGAACGAGCGGCCCGCCGTACTGATCAACATCAACCGGCAGCGCGCCAGCAACACCATGCGCGTGGCGACGGAAGTGAAAGCGGAGATGCAGAAGGTCGAAAAGACCCTGCCGCCGGGCGTGAAGGTCAGCAACTTTTACGATCAGTCGTGGATTGTGGGCGAGTCGATCAAGAGCGTCCGCGACGCCATCCTGATCGGGATCATCCTGGCTTCGGCGGTGCTGGTGCTTTTCCTGCAGGACTGGGGCTCGTCGTTTATTGCCGGCATGGTGATTCCCATCAGCATTCTGATGACTTTCATCGCGCTCAAGGTGCTGGGCGAGAGTTTCAACCTGATGTCGCTTGGGGGCCTTGCAGCGGCGGTCGGGTTGATCATCGACGACGCCATTGTAGTGGTGGAGAATACTGTCCTGCGACGCGAGGCGGGCGAAAACCGCTTTGAAGCCGTGGCGCACTCGTTGAAAGAGTTGACCACGCCCTTGATCGGCTCGACGCTGACGCCGATTGTGGTTTTTGTGCCCCTGATCGCCATCACCGGCGTGACCGGCGTTTTCTTCCGGGCCCTCGCCATCACCGTGGGCGTGGAGCTTTTCTGCTCTCTCACGCTGGCGCTCACTTGG
>JARRJI010000412.1:0-4040 GCA_037379595.1 Acidobacteriota bacterium
GGATCATTGTGGCCAAGAATATGGGGAGCAAAGGCTGCGTGGTAGTCAATATAGCGATTGCCCTCGGCATCCCAGATGTATGCGCCCGCGCCTTTTGTGAAGACAATTTCAGGGCAGGTTGCGCGGTTGACTGAGACCACCCCTCCCGGGATGAACTTCTTGTTTTTTGCCAATATGCTGGCTGAATTCTTGTATGGCGTGTCCATTTCGATACACTTTTCAGCTTGACACGCATTGGACGCTAGCATAGCTTCGTACCGGCTGTAAACAGGGACGTTCAGGATTCTGGATAGAAAGCCTCGATTGGGACCCTGGTCATAAGAATTTCTCAGCACCCCAGTCAAAGCACCAGACTTCTTAGGCGGAAGCATCGGTTGTTGGTTCAGCCAGACATCGATGCTGATGCCATCGAAGCGGGGTACCCGTTCGATGATTCACTATGGGCGACTGTAGGGGACAATAAGTCACGGCAGTTTCCTGAATAAGTAAAAATTCCATGGTCCGTT
The DNA here is from genome assembly GCA_037379595.1 of Acidobacteriota bacterium. Classification (GTDB taxonomy): domain Bacteria; phylum Acidobacteriota; class Terriglobia; order UBA7540; family UBA7540; genus SCRD01. The sequence goes on from JARRJI010000412.1 coordinate 507, forward strand.
TCGCCACGCAGACTTCCTTGGACCTTGAGGTCAGCTGCGGAGGTAAGTAGTGAAATCTTATCCCTCCGATGGCGATTGCAACCCTGATATTGGTTCCCATTGTGCACCGGGAGCGCAAGAAGTATGCGGGCCCGAGCGGTTCCGGCCGAATGCCACTGCATGACCTCCGCGATTTTGTCCTGATTGGCGTATGTGGACAGGTTGTGGCTCAGCTGTTTGTAACCTGGGGCGTCCGACTGTCTCTTGCCGAAAACGCGGCCTTGCTCATGCTCTGTCTTCCGGTCTCGACCGCTGTGATGGCGTATTTTTTCCTTGGGGAGCGGATGAGCCTGGTGCGTTGGGTCAGTTTTGCCCTGGCTATTGCTGGCGTGCTGGAATGCTCAGGGATCAACTGGAGCTCGCTGGACTTCACCAGCGGTAAATTTCTTCTTGGAAACATACTCGTCTTCTGCAGCGTTAATGGGAGTGCATTTTACAACGCATACAGCAAGAAACTGCTTGTGCGATACTCGCCTCTTCAGGTATTGCTCTACAGTTATTACGCAGTTTTTGTCTTCATGCTTCCGATTACGGTTTACAGCGAGCCCGTCAGTTTCCTCAATCTTACCCATTTCAAGCCCGTGGTCTGGGGAGCATTGATGGTGCTTGCCGTTTTGCAATATGGGCTTTCGATGGTGCTTTTCCTGCATGTCCTCTCACGGCTGGATGCGACGCAGGCTGCTCTGTCCAATTATCTGATTCCGTTTTTTGGAGTGCTCATCGCCGCCGTCCTGCTGGGCGAGCGCCTGACCCGATTCATGGTTCTTGGCGGCCTCCTCGTCCTGGGAAGCACCCTGTTGATACCTGTGTTCGAGGAGCGACTCAGAAAAACAGCCTGAGTCTGCTGATTGGCAGCACCACCGTGAATTTGACACTCACGACTCCAGAAACCTGCTCTGGTTCTGCAAGTTTCTGAACGAATTGGTACAGTTTGGAATCTGTGCGAGGTCCTTGCGCTCGGGTTGTTTCTGATGACGCTCGGAGGGGGCTTCGCGAAAGCTCAGCCCGGAAATGTCTCTTTCTCGCAGTCGGCATCGAGCGTAAATGCGTATGACTTCGTGGAAGTCACGGTGAGTATTTCCAGCCCCGATGTAAAGGATTGCTTTACCGGCGCAAGCCTCGAGGGCCATTTTCAGAAAGAGAGCGGCCCCACTCTTCATGTTGATGGCTTTTGCGACTCCGGCGACGGGAGCATCTTCCGCATCCGCTTTATGCCCGAGAGCCCAGGCCGATATTCGTACTCAATTGTTTATCGCCAAGGCGCCTTCACTCGTACTCACAACGGCGAGTTCACGGCGACAGACGGCCACCGGCGGGGCATTGTCCGAGTGGACCCGAAATATCCCTGGCACTTTATCTGGTCGGGAACCGGCGAGCACTATTTCTGGAATGGAACCACGACTTACTGGCTGGAGGGCTGGCGGGACGAAAAAATTATCTTCAAGGCCATCGACCGCCTGCATTCGCTGAAGGTTAACCGAATGCGCGTTTTGCTCGCCGGGCGAGCGTCGAGCTATTGGGGAGAGCCCATCGTTCCGGGCAAGAACTTCACGTTTTGTCTGAATCCCTGGGTGGCTGAACATCCCAATGACGTCGAGAGGCCAGAATTTGACTACACGCGATTCAATATTCCGTACTGGCACAAATACGAGCACATGCTCCGGCACGCGCGGGGTGAAAACATGATCATTTCGGTGATATTCGACATCGCCGATTCCCACGTCCATCCAACGGAAGGAAGTGCCGACGAACTACGATACTTCCGCTATGGAATTGCGCGCCTGGCGGCCTTCTCCAACGTCACCTGGGACCTGGGCAACGAATTCGACGTTTACCATCAGCATCCCAATGAATGGGCCAATATGATGGGGAGTCACGTCAAGCAGTGGGATCCTTACAATCACCTCACGTCGGCGCATCCGACGAACGATATTCACGTCTATCGCAAATCATCGTGGTTTGACATGACGCTTCAGCAGTACTGGGGGCGCCCGCTGCACCATTGGATGCTGAACGAGCGGCGCGAGCAGGCCGCCACAGGCCGCATCATTCCTCAAGTCAACGAGGAATACGGCTACGAAGACCACTACCCGAGTTGGAGTCCGAACTATCCGGACGGCCAGTCGGCGGATGCCAATCGCCGAGCGGCGTGGGAAATGTCCATGGCTGGAGGTTACCAGACCACCGGCGAGACAGCCAAACGCGGCACGAATGTCTGGCCGAATACGGGTGGTGGCTGGATCAATGGGCGCGGGGATTCAAGCATGGTCATGCTGCGTGGTTATGCTCACATGGTGGATTTCTTCACGAGCTTCGACTGGTGGAAGGCCAACCCGCACGATGAGCTTGTGAACCGCAGGGACATGTGCCTGGCGGAGCCGGGAAAGATCTACGCCCTGTATCTGCCCATGGGTGGGAGAGTCACCTTGAAGCTTGCCGCGGGCACCTATCGCGCAGAGTGGTTCAATCCGCGCAACGGCGGGATTACGCGGCTGTCTGATGTCCACTCCAACGGCTCATGGACTTCACCAGAACCGCCGGATGGCGGCGGTGACTGGGCCTTGCTGCTGATAGCCAGGTAATCCTTACCAAGTTGGAAGTGCGAGCGGAATCGGCATAGGATTTTCTGAGCCGATGAGTGGCCGCGAAGGCGCATGACATTTGCCCTGGCAAATCGACTGATTACTTTCGAATATTTCAAACGCTTGGAGGTAGGAGATGCATTTCGAATCGGCGGCGAGCAGGCGAGCGTTTGGGCGTTTAGGGTTCCTTGCGCTTGTGATCCTGCTGGCTTCCTGGCCGGCCTTTTCGTCAATGCGGGTAAATCTCGACGGATTTTGGCAATTCAAGGTCGATCCCTCGAATCGGGGTGAATCTGCTGGTTGGTCGAAAGCCAGGCCCTCGGATACGACGATGGTCCGTGTGCCCGGGGCCTGGAGCAATATGCGGAAGTACTACTTTTACGTCGGCCACGCATGGTATTTCAAGACATTTACCTTCCCGGAAGCCCCAAGCGATGAACGTGTGGAAATCCATTTCGGCGCAACGTTCTACAAATCTCACGTGTGGCTGAATGGAACTGAGCTTGGGAGCCACGAAGGAGGATATACCGGCTACTTTTTCAACGTTATGCCCTACCTCAAGCCGGTCAATTATCTGGCCGTCGAAATCGACAACAGTCCAGGTATGGGTACAATTCCGGGCTGGGCCATGAAGTATGCACATCAGCCGGACAAATGGTATGACTGGTGGCCGGATGGCGGAATCGTTCGCCCTGTCTGGCTCAAAGTCAGCGCTCCGCAACTGGTGAGATGGCAGCAAATTCTGGGCACTGTGTCTGGAACCGGAGCAATTGTCACCGATCATGTTCATCTTGAAAACTACGGCTCCAGCGCCGCCCAGGTACAGCTCTCGCTAAAAGTGCTGGGGCCTGATGGAAACCTGGCAGCTTCTTCAACGCAATCCTTATCGCTGGCGCCGGGAAAGAACGTTGTC
>JARRJI010000413.1:0-3498 GCA_037379595.1 Acidobacteriota bacterium
TCAGGACCTCGCATTGCAGTACATTGCAGCCGGACAATATGGCGAGGTCCTGATAGAAGCGAGGTAGTAGAGGTCGAGTGCAGTGCCCTGCTTCAACACGGCGGTCGCCCCTTCAAGGTTTCCGCCTTGGGCAAGGGCGTCGGCGTAAAGCTCGTAGTCGGAAGGTTCCTTGGAGGCCAGCTTTATGGCCCGCACCAGACCTTCCAGGCCAGCGGCCGTGGCTACAGCCTTTTCGGCTGGCAGCTTCTGCCGGGCGGGTCAACTGGTTTCGATCTTCAACACGCTGTCATTCGGATCGGGCGCTTGTTCCGGAAGTTGAATGCTCACCCCATTTCCATTTCTGGTGAAGTTGAGGATTTCCCCGCGGGACAGCAGACTCACTCGTGACACGTGTCCGACACCGTTGATTTCCAGGCTCCCTTTCGGCCAATCGAATATGTGGAGGTAGGTCGTGCTTCCGTTTGCGGTTGTCTTGCCGAATGGGAGATCCTGCAACGGCCCGTAAGTTGTTCCGTAAATCGACTCGCCATTAATCGCCAGCCATTTCCCGATCCCTCGCAGCCGCTCTTCGAATTCTGGCTGAATGACGCCTTCGGGGCTCGGCCCGACATCGAGCAGAAAATTCCCACCCTTGCTTGCCACGTTTACCAGAGTCTGGATCAGTTCTTTCGTTGACTTGAAATTGCGGTCGTTCTTGTTGTAAGCCCACGTCTCGTTGATGGTCATGCAGGTCTCCCAGGGCTTGAAGGCACCGGGCCGAGGAAGGCCCGAAGGCAACCTGTTCCCTTCCTCGGGGTTGACTCCCGCAATCCGAACCCCCTTCACGGGAATCCGCTTCGGCACAAACTGTTCCGGCGTTTCATAGTCCCCGGGTGTTCCGAGCCGATTATTAAAGATGGAACTTGGCGAGATCTCGCGGAGCATGCGTTCGATATGGTAGCCATCGTATTTTTCCTGGTTGTTCAGCCCGTCAAACCAGAAAACGGTCGGTTCACCATAGCGTGTTGCCAACTCTCTTAATTGCAACTGCAGATATTGCAGGTAGATTGGCCACTGAGGGCGCGTGGGCCCGCCTTGCCAGTTCTCTTTCACCAGCTTCGAGGTATCCCTGAAATCCGGATGGTGCATGTCCGGTGGCGAATAATAATACCCCAGTGGCATATCATGCCGGCGGCAGGCTTCCACCAGCATCATCAGGACATCTTTCTTATACGGAGTATTCGTGATCTTGTAATCCGTGAAGGAGGTATCGAACATACAGAAACCGTCATGGTGTTTGGTGGTAAAAACTATGTACCGCTGACCAGCGGCCTTGGCCAGTTCCGCCCAGGCATCGGGATCGTACTTCACGGGATTGAACCGCTTGTAGAGGTTAACGTATTCTTCCTGTGTAATATTCCACTTCGGGCTCGGCCTCATAATCGGCCAGGAAATCTCGACGCTTGCCAATGAGGAGGGGTCCCAGTGAATGAACATTCCGAATTTGGCATCCATCCACCAATCCATCCGCTGCTGCCACAAGCGACGCCGCTCCGCGTCCACATCATTCACTTCGTCCCACGCCAAGGAGCCGGCCTGTCGGGTTGAAATCCTATGCGGGGCCTTTGCGCCCATACCGAGATTGGTCGAAAAAGCAGCCGCGCTTCCGGCTCCCATCATTCGAAACATCTCGCGACGTCCTAACTTTCCTCCCTTGGGGGTCTTCATGCACTCCTCCTCTCGATTGATTAGGCGTCAAACCTTTTTTGCCGGACAGGCAAGAATGCGAGCGGGCCAGTGCCTCCCGAAATCCCTAGCCTTATTCTCGAACTTGAGTCCCCACAATAAAGATCAACTTGCAGCAACCACTTTCAAATCGCAACTGCTTCCCGGTTCCTGAGGACAGCGATAGACTCCCTCGCGCACCACAGCGGGAAAAACGAAATGATCCTTGAGGTGTGGGATGTACTCCAGGAAAAGCTTTTCATGCCCTAAGGCAACGTGATTGAAGATCACCAGGTGCTGATGAATCTGACCCATGTCGCCCACGTGAGGCACGACCGGCAGGCCCAGCTTCCGCGCGAGCAGGCTGACGGTGAGGAACTCACTCACGCCTCCAACGCGCGTGCAATCCACCTGCACAATCTGTACTGCCCGGGCTTGCATGAAGTTCTTGAAGACCACCCGGTTTGGAACATGTTCGCCCAAAGCAATGGGGACGGGCGAAATCGCGTCAGCAAGAGTCTTGTGCGCAAAGACGTCATCAGGGTGGGTGGGTTCTTCAATCCAGTAAGGCGACATCGGCCGCAGAGCCCTGCACATCTCGAGAGCCTCGGGAAGGGTCCACTGCTGGTTCACATCCAGCATGATGCGAACGTCAGGGCCAAGCGAATCCCGCAACAGGAACGCCCGTCGCACGTCGCGCTCGCCATCCCTTGATCCCACCTTGAGCTTGAAAGCGCGGAATCCTTGCTCAAGAGCGTGTAAAGCGCGTTCCTTGACCCTCGCGTCCTCATATTGAAACCAGCCCACCGAGGTGTCATAGCCGGGATACCCTTCGCTAAGGACCGATTCGCGATCTGATCTGCAGGGATACTCGTCCTTAATAATGGCAAGCGCATCCTGTGGAGTGAGAACTTCTTCAAGATAGCTGAAGTCCATCAGGCCGATGATCTCATCCGGACTGAGATCGAGCAGGAGACGCCACAGCGGGAGTCCGCGCGCCTTTGCCCAGAGGTCAAAGCAGTCGCACACCAACTGATTTCCCTGGCCCAGTGTCAGGACCAGTCCAATGCCTTGCAGGCCAAAGTCGTCGCGGAGAACCGTCACCGCATAAGCGTATTCTGAGCCGGAATGGACTGCATCTGTGCCGGCAGCGGCAGGAAGCGGAAATCGAACATCTCTCGCTTCAGTGTGCTGGATCACCGAAGTTTTCATTAGCGTCCAACTCCCTGATCATGAATTCCAGGACGACCACCCAGACTTTGCAGGCCCGATCTGCGGAAGCGGCGGGCAAACTTGCTCACGCGAACTCTGTTCCAAGAGCAAGCTTACCCTGCCAGGCTTCTTTCCAGGCCGGATCTTATGTGTAGCTGACACCCACCTTGTACCGCTCGCGGTGTTCGCGAACATAGAGGCTGTTGACCACGGGTTCCGACTCGCACTGGGCCTCGATCACCGTCACGGGTTCGTCCGGAGCCTGGATGGGCAGGCCGGTGAACTGCACCGAGACATCGTCCTGCCGGAAGTCCACCTTCTTTCCCGAGGCGAACAGCTTTGCCGACAGCACCTTGGTTCGCAGTCCGCCAACCGCCACCACCGACTGCGGCCGGAAGAACGAGAGCCATTCGGCCGCCGGCGTCTTGCCCGGCCAGAAGTGCACGTGGATGTAAAGCGTGTTCCCTTTGCGCGTGAAGTTCGCGTAGGTTGTTCCACCCGCCCTGCAGCGCTCGGCCTCGTAAATGGTCGGGCCGTTCCTGTCCATCCACTTGCCCACCGCCTGCAGAACCTTGACTTCTT
>JARRJI010000414.1:0-3260 GCA_037379595.1 Acidobacteriota bacterium
TTCAAGGTTTCTGCCGGTGAGCGGCTTGCCCTGGATGGCATTCTCCACGGCGCTTGCGCGATAGGCGGTCATACCGACTCCCGTGATTCCAATCTTCGCTGTTGCGACCGCACCCTTTTCATTCAATGTGACCCGGGCCGCCACGCCTGCCACCGCAAACCCCGAAGCGGGATGCGGGTGTTTCACGTAGGCATCACCCGTCCGGGCGGGCAGTTCAGGAAAGCGGACGGCGGTTAAAATCTCCCCCGGATTCAGGGACGTCGTCATCAGATCGACGAAGAACTTCGAAGCGGGAATCCACCTTTCGCCCGACGCGCTCACCGCCTTCAACTCCGCCTCCAGCGCCAGTGCCGTGGCGGGCCAGTCGGCGGCCGGGTCGGCGTGGGCCAGGCTGCCTCCGATGGTTCCTTTGTTTCGGACCTGCACATCGCCGATCGCCTTCGCGGTTTGTGGTAGCAGGGGACACTTCTCCTTCAGCAGGCTCGACGATTCAATCCGATAGTGTGTGGTCAGCGCACCGATTTCAACGTTCGTGTCTTTCTCATTGATGTATCGGAGACCGTCGAGTCTGGCGATATCCACCAGATGCCTGGGCGAGGCCAGGCGGAGTTTCATCAACGGAAGCAGGCTGTGCCCGCCGGCCAGCACCTTGCCGTCATCACCGAATTGGGCGATGAGCTGCGCAGCTTCTTCCAGCGTCCTGGGAACGTGGTATTCAAAGGGTTCAGGAATCATGATGCTTCTCCTCCCTGCGCCGTCCCTTGCTTCAGGATGTTCCAGATCTTTTCCGGTTTCAGAGGCATATCGATGTGGCGCCCGGCGCCCTGGGCGATTCCTCCCTGGACCTGTCCGTCAACGAGCATGGGATTCAGAATGCGCCCGCAGTCGTCAACCGCAAAGTAATTGCGCAACGTGATCTCGCCGGTCTTCTCATCGATCTCCGTGACGGCCACGTGCGCGCCGAAGGGGTAGGTATAATTGGGTGGCTCGAAAACGTAGAGTTCAGATAGGCCTGGCTCCATACCCGGAGGAAGTTCCCGGGCAAAGTAGGCTTCCTGGGCCACATCCTTGAAGGTCACCGCTTGTGACCCGTCTTTCGTCTGGATCTTTCCATCTTCAAACACCAGCTCGCTGGGCTTCACTCCCAGCTTGTGAGCGGCGATGCGGGCCATCTTCTTCTTGATCCGCTGTGTCGCAAGATAGATGGCAGTTCCGCCGACGGCCGTGGCGCGGCTTCCAAACGTTCCAATCCCCATGGGAACTTGCGCTGTGTCGCCGTGAAAGACCGTCACGTCGTCAAAAGGAACGGCAAGTTCCTGAGCGACAATCTGCGCGAAGGTCGTCTGTTCGCCCTGGCCGTGCGGCGAAGCTCCGCTCAAGACCGTGATCTTGCCCGTAACCTCCACGCGCACAGTGCCGCTTTCCCATCCACCGGCGGGCATGCGGCTGGAAGGGCCCATGGCGCAGATCTCAACATAGGTCGAAAGCCCGATTCCGAGAAGCTTGCCCTTCTTGCGCAGGCGCTGCTGCTCCTTGCGCAGTTTCGAGTAACCCGAGAGTTTCAAAACCTTCTTCAAGGTCTTCTGATAATTGGCCGTGTCATAGCTGACGCCGGTCGCCAGCGTAATGTCCTTTCCCGGAGCGGGGAAGTTCTTCATCCGCACATCGACCGGGTCCATGTTGAGCTCATGGGCCACCATGTCGATCACCCGCTCGATGATATAAGTTGCCTCGGGGCGTCCCGCGCCGCGATAGGCGTCCGTGGCCATCTTGTTGGTGAAAACGCCGGTCGTCTCGACAAAGACGTTCTTGATGTCGTAGCAGCCAAGAATCATCAGCGCGGTCAGCGTGGGGATCGCCGGGGTCAAAAGCTGGAAATAGGCGCCCATGTCTGCCAGGATGCGGCACTTCAGCCCAACCACCGTGCCGTCGGGTTTGTAGTAGATTTCCAGATCGTCGATCTGGTCGCGCCCATGGGTGGTTCCGGCAAGGTTCTCCCGCCGCCCTTCAATCCACTTGACGGGCTTGCCCAGCAGCTTTGAAGCTGCACAGGCAATGCCTTCTTCTCCGTAAACGTTCAGCTTGGAACCAAAAGCGCCGCCGACTTCCGGAGCAATCACCCGGCAGCGGCTTTCGTCAGCTTTGGTCATCAAGGCTAGCTGGGTTTTGAGGAGGTGGGGAATCTGGGTTGACGACCAGACGGTCAGGGTGTCTTCGCCGGGTGAGTAGCTGGCAACCACTCCGCGAGTCTCCATGGCCGTAGGGCCGAGGCGCTGGTTGATCAGCCGCTGCTTGATGACTTTTACGGCCGGGTCCGCTTCAACCGCCTTCCAGTCTCCGCCTTCGAGCTTGGCGGTGAATGCGATGTTGTCGCCAAAGGATTCGTGAACCAAGGGAGAATCACTCTCAATCGCCTTGTCCAGGCTGGTGACGGCGGGCAGCATGTCGTATTCCACTTCGACCAGGGCAGCAGCGTCTGTGGCCAGGTAGCGGTCCGTCGCCACCACCGCAACCACTGGCTCGCCCACGTAGCGGACCTCGTCCGTCGCCAGGCAAGGATGGTCGGGAATTTTCAGCCCTTCCATTCCCGCAGCGCAGGGCACCGGTCCGAGCTTTCCTTCGAGATCTCTGCTGGTCAAAAGAGCAACCACGCCAGGAGCATTCCGGGCGGCTTCCGTGTTGATGGAGGTTATGCGGGCGTGGCTGTAAGGGCTTCTCGCAAAGGCCATGTGGAGCATGCCGTCCAGCTTGAAGTCGTCCACAAAGTGTCCCCGCCCCTGAATCAGCCGGGGATCTTCTTTCCGCTTGATTCGCTCTCCTAAAAGCTTTGTCCCCATGATTCACCTCTCGAGTGTTGCCCCATGCTGGTTACGGCCCACGCGCGGGCCGGGGTGGTTCGCTTGCTACTTGCCGGCGTGCTCGACGGCCCACTCAATCGCTTTGACGATGTGCTGGTAGCCCGTGCAACGGCAGAGATTGCCTTCGAGCCCGTGGCGAATCTCTTCCCGCGTCGGGTGGGGGTTGCGGCTCAGCAACTGGTGGGATGCCATGATCATGCCCGGCGTACAGAATCCGCAATGCAGGCCGTGCTCCTCCCAGAAGCCCTGCTGCAGGGGATGGAGATTGCCGTCCGATGCAAGGCCTTCGATCGTGGTAACCTCCGCGCCGTCCGCCTGAACCGCAAACATCGTGCAAGACTTTGTTGCCTCGCCGTTCAGAAGCACCGTACAGGCGCCACACAGGGAAGTTTCGCAGCCGAT
>JARRJI010000415.1:0-2626 GCA_037379595.1 Acidobacteriota bacterium
TTGAAACATCAAAAATTCATTAGTGGGGCCTTTTGATTGAGTGGGGCCTGAGATCAAGCTGACAACTGGAGGAGAAACAACATGGCACTACGCATTGAAGCGAAAGAATCTGACGGAGTGACTGTCGTGACTCTGGCGGGACGCGTTACCTTGGGTGACGAAAGCAACCAGCTGAGAAACAAGATCAAAGATCTGCTGACGCAGGGGAAGAACCGTATGGTGCTTGATCTTGGCGAGGTGAGCTACATCGACAGCGCGGGGCTCGGAGCCCTCGTGTCTGCATACACTTCTGCCCGCAGCGGCGGAGGCGAAATCAAGCTTGCCAGCGTCACAAAGAAGTTCCACGAACTGCTGAACATCACAAAGCTCGTCACGATCTTCGACGTTCATGGCAGCGTCGCGGACGCGGTGAAGGCTTTCAGCTAAACTGGGCTATCGTTAAAGGCCTGCAGGGTTATCCATCCAATATACCGTCAAGCCTGAGAGCAGCTTGGGATAGAAGTCGGTCGACTTTTGCGGGAGGGCCAAGCCCGCATAGGCATTGTTGCATAGGTCCTGGATCGGTGTCGGATTGATCAGGAAAGCAACCTGCGCCTTTTTGCTGTTGACATCTTCAAGGGCCTGGTCCAGCTCTCTCACATAGCGCAGGTGTTTCTGATCACGGACGGCCTGGCGGTCAATGGACATCACTCTTTCAAGAACTATTCCGTGCAGGATGGTGACGTCCAGCCGGCGCAGGGTCTCCGCGAATTCGGGGAGCGCGCCAGCGAGATCGGCATCCGCGCGCAGGCGGAGCAGTGCGGCGCGTTCCGGCCCTCCATAAGCAGCGATTGCAGGGCGTTCACGCCCGGATTTCGCCAGAGCCTGGCGGATCACAGGAGCGTCCTGGACGGCTGATCCCGAGCAAGCAAGGTTCTCAATTTCAAAAAAGGGCCTGGCCGTTGAACAGAGCTGTTCCCAGCTGAAGCCCGGCAGGCTGTGAACCACGCGGTGGGTGGGAAGGATGAGCAGCCCGTCGCTCTCCACGGGAACAAACGTCGCCATAATATAGTTCGCGCGGTCGTCTACTGCTGCTTCCTGCTGGCGTTGCCGCGAGTAAGCCAGCGACGTTTCGTAGCGGTGATGCCCGTCTGCAATCACCAGTTTTTTTGACCTCATGGTCCCGATCACCCGCTCCAGCATTTGCGGATCAGACACTCGCCACATGCTGTGAGTGCTGGAGTACTCATCTGTGATCTGTTGCCAGGGCTTCATCTTCGTGTACTGCCGCAGCAAGCCTTCAACGGTCCCCTGGGGATCGCTGTAGAGCATGAAGATCTGGCCGAAATTGCAGCGGGTCGCTTTCAGCAACTCCATCCGGTCCGCTTTGGGCCCCGACAATGTCTCTTCGTGCCGATGCACCACGCCCGCGGAATAGTCTTCAAGCCTAAGTAGCGCTACAAACCCTCGCCGCTCTTTCCGGGTGGACGGATCTCCTGGTACTGCGTACTCCTGCACGTAGGGGTAGATCGCGGGTTGGCCTTCTGAAATCAGTGCACGGTTCCTGATCCAGCTCTGAAGCTCCTCGGCCGCCTCGCGATAAATCGTCTCACTGCTGCCCGGGGTGGCTCGCCGCAGGATGAGCCGAACAAAGTTGTAAGGGCTGGCCGCATAATACCGGGCTTGCATTTCCGCTGATATCTTGTCGTACGGTTGCGTGATCACCTTTTGAAGGTCCGGGATCACGGCCGAATTGTAATGGAGCGCTCGAAAAGGGTAAATCTCAGCCATAGAATTGCTTTCCTTTAGTAATGAGCAAAGCGGTTATGTTACCACAGCCGATGAGCGGGTCGCGAGGCGAGCTGACGGCAAAGAGTGGCAGCTGCGGGCTCATATCTTTTCATCCGCAAATTCCGCCGGCCAAGGAAAGCAACCCTCCGGGAACCGCCACTTCGAGCTAGAATAGACAATGGCGCGCGTGCAGCAGCTAACCCGTGTTTCCAGGGTTGAAGCAAAATCTGGCTGAACATGAACTGTTCCCGTCAAGGATGAGACATGCCCGTACTGCGACTTGATCCGATTCGACGAAGGTGGGTAATCACCGGCGAGCGTCCTCCCATGCCGGACGCTCTGGATTCGGGCGATCTGTGCCCATTCTGTCCGGGCAATGAAGGTTTCACTCCCGCTCCAATCCGGGAACATCTGGATTCGAGCGGCCGGTGGGAGGTTCGTGTCTTTCACGACCGGGCGCCGCTGTTCCGCGTGGAGGGCGGTCTGAACCGGGAAGCGGAAGGCATATTCGACCGCATGAATGCCGTGGGCGCGCACGAAATTGTGGTGGAAAGCAACCAGCACGGGAGGACCCTCGCTGAGCTCTCGCCCGATCAAATTGCCCGAGTTTTAGAGATTTATCGCGACCGGATCCTTGACTTGAAGCAGGACCCGCGCTTTCGCTACGTCTCGGTTTTCAAGGACCAGGGCCGCGCCCGGCCGGCCGCTGAAGAGCATGGCCACTCGGAAATCCTCGCCATTCCGGTTATCCCCACGCTGGTCGAGCGCGAACTCCGCTGGAGTCTGCTCCATTACCAGCGGAAAGAGCGCTGCATCTTCTGCGACATCCTTCACCAGGAAACTCACCTGGGCAAGC
>JARRJI010000416.1:0-4995 GCA_037379595.1 Acidobacteriota bacterium
TGCCGCCGGTAACGCTTCTGAAGCCCCTGCATGGCATGGAGCCCTTGCTCGGGCAATGTCTCGAGGGATTTTTTCTTCAGGACTATCCCGCCTATGAGTTGATCTTCGGCGCCCGAACTGAAGATGATCCGGCGCTGGCCGTCGTCGAATCCCTGAAGAAGAAGTATCCGCACATCAGAACCAGCGTCGTCGTGTCCGGCGAGCCGTCGTATCCCAACGCCAAGGTTTTCCTCATGGAACAAATGGAGACCGTGGCGTCCTACCCGATTCTGGTTATCAGCGACAGCGATGTCCGCGTAACGTCCGGCTACTTGCGGGAAGTGGTCAAACCCTTCGCGGATGAGAACGTCGGCATGATCACGTGTCTTTATCGCGGGGTTTCGAGCGGGGGCGTCTGGTCGCTCCTGGAAGCTCTCGGCATGTCCGTCGAAATGTCGTCGGGCGTCCTGGTCGCCAATCTTCTGGAAGGCATGAAATTCGCTCTCGGCCCCACCATGGGCATCCGGAAAGATGTCCTGGACCGTTGGGGCGGATTCGGCGTGCTGGGTGATTACTGCGCGGACGATTTTCTGATGGGCTCGTTAACGCATGCCGCCGGCAAGCAGGTCGTGCTTTCGCATCACGTGATCGACCACGTTGTGTTGCACCGCGCGGTGGGGCAATCGCTGCTCCACCAGCTTCGGTGGATGAAAAGTTCCCGTTTTTCGCGCCGCCTGGGCCATGTGGGCACCGGCCTCACGTATGCCATGCCATTCGGGCTGCTGGGGCTCCTGGCAGGCTGGATCTCGGGCAACTGGGCGCTTGGCCTTGGATTGCTGGGTGCGGCATTTGCCAATCGCGTCGTGCAGTCGCTGGTGGTGGGGTGGGGAATCACGCGCGATCGCAACTCGGCTCTCTACTGCTGGCTTTACCCCGTGCGCGATCTTCTGGGATTTGTTCTGTGGTGCGGAAGCTTCTTCGGCTCAGAGATTGTCTGGCGCCACGAGCGTTACCGCCTGGTCGCAGGCGGCCGGATGATCCGCAAGGACCCCGCCGGCGCAACGGGCGCCAAACGCGCTGGATGCGCGACGTAGGCGCATTACGGCTCGTTACTGTAGAGGACTTTCCCTGAACTTTCGGCAACAACGTATCGCGGCTGGGGCAGGATCTTCTTCACCGTATCAAGCTGTCTTGGCGGCACAAACAGAAAGACCCGGTGCTTGCCCTTCCAGTCGTTGATCAGGTCCGCATCGTTCAGGAAGATTTTCGGCGCATCCGGAAACGTTGACCCGAACCACATTGAGGTTGTTGCGCCGTTCACCAGGTCGATGTGTCTCTTCAAATAGAAGAGCAACGACGAGCCGTAAGCCTGATCGCCGTAAATCATCACCAGATCGCCGGGTCTCTCCTGGCGCTTGATTACGTCTGCCATCGGTTTTGACGACATGAAAGGACCAAAGCGCACAAAGGCCAGTTGGGCGGCAACAAGGAAGACGGCGGTGGCAACGCCCGTCGTCCAGGTAGCGTTGTTTGCGACGTCGCGGTGGACCAGCAGTTGCCCCAGGTCGGCCGTAGGCGGCACATGCCGCGACACCCACAGCGCCCAAACCAGCACCGATCCTGCTACCACCCCCGCCGCGGCATAAAGGCCGTTTCCCAGAATGGTCCACCGACTTGAGCGTTCCTGTTCTTCTTCCTTCACAAGGCTCCCGGCAATCAGCAGCAGCAGCGGCAGGTAAGCCGGAAAAGTGTAATACTCCTGGTTGGTCGAAAACGAAAAGAAGACAAGAACCACACCCGCCCAGACCCAGCACAGCGCGCGGGTGCGCGCGGCGAAGTTCAGAGTGGCGGGGTTCCGGACGGCGGAGATGTCGCGCCTGAGGTCCCGAAACATCAAGGGCAGATACAGGCTCCAGGGGAACAGCCAGACCAGGTGCAAACTCCAATAGGCCAGAGCGGGCAGCTTGTTGTAATCGTGCGGATATCGCTCTCCAAGGAACCGCAGGAACTGCTCGTTCATGAAATAGAACCAGAAAAAACCGTGGTTCCGAATGCCCGCCAGAATGGGCCAGGGGGCGGCAATCAGAAAGAAGAGAGCGATACCTTTACCCAGCCGCAGCTCCCGCCATCTTCGCCACTCGCCGCTCAACAACAGATAGCCGATGGCAGGGAAACCCACAAAGACCAGCGCCACCAGGCCTTTTGTCAGAAAGGCGAGGGCGATCGCGGCGTAGCCGGCGTACCATCGCCATTCTTTCGGCCGCCGCGCGTCAAACGCAGAGATAAAAAAGTAGAGAGCAAGGGCAATCAGGAAGCTGAGAATGACGTCCGGTATGTAAATACGGGTAAAGAGAAAACATCCCACACACGTCGCCACAAACAGTCCGGCATAGATACCTCCCCGCCGGCCGAAAGCGCGGCGTCCCCACAGCGCCCCAAGCCCAATCAAAAGCAGTACAGTCAGGATCGTGGGCAGTCGCACGCCGAACTCGGAAACTCCAAAAGCCGTAAAGGCAAACGATGCCAGCCAGTAGGGAAGGGGAGGTTTTGAAAGATAGCGGACGCCGTTCACGTGCAGTGTGACGTAGTCGCCCGTGCGGTACATTTCGCGAGCCGCCTCGGCGTGTGTGGAGTCGGCGTCGTCCAGTAAGGGAGGGCGAAAGGCCCCCTGAAAATACACAGCCAGCCAGATCAGCCCAAGCAGGATCCACGGGATGGAACGCCTGGCGCGGGATGACGTGGCTGGCCGGGGATATTCAGTTTTGAGGGCAGTCTGTTCCATTTTGGTGTCGAACCAAGCATTATATTCGATCGAGCATCAGCAGCCGGAGGAATTCATCGGCGCTGCGCCGCCGGCAGTGTCAGGGACCGGTGTCTACGTTGAAATCGATCACGCGGTGCCGAAAGCCCACGAAGTGCCCGAAATTCGGTGAATCGGTGTTGTTGTAGACGGCGAGAGGATTCAGATTGTTGGTGGCATTGTGGAAGCCAATCCCCCACCGCAATTTGAACCCGCCGGCTCCGAAGGGAAGCCAGTGCGGCAGAGGAAGGATCTTCCACACCTTGAAATCGAAGGAGAAAAAGGTTGGGAACCGTTTGCCGTTGGGCTCGCCAACGTACTTTTGCTCCGCATTGATCGGGGACCACGGAAAACCCGTGTGCAAATCGAAGATTGGGGCAAACACAATCTTGAATGGGAAGTGAAGGATGCCCCACGAGATAAAGCGATCCGGAACGTCCGCATTAAGGTTTGCATAGATGTCCGGGCGAATGATTGGCTCCTGGAAAGGGACAAAGACGCTTGAGACAGCGTTCAGATCTCCGATCGACCTGCTGCGCACGTAAGAAGTGTTCAGCTCGTTTCCTTTTTCGTCGCGATAGCTCACCATGGCTTCAAATTCGTGATAGCGCGTGGCCCCGCGGTTGGCGAGCAACATCGTGCCCTGGGTTGGAGAAGTCAGCTCAGGGTTGATCACGAACTCCCGGTAAGTGCTGCTCCGGAGGTAAGCCAGGCGGAAGGCAACGTGGTTGGTAACCTGGCGGTCGAGTTCAGCCCTCCAGGTCAGGTTGTAGGGCGTAGCGTCCAGGTCCGAGCAGTCAGGAACGAGGCCAAGCCCTGTTGGAGTCCTTGTGGCGCACTGGTTCTGGAAGGGGATCGGAATGCCCACCACGTTCCCCTGACTATCAAACTGCGTGACCACTTGCACCGGATTGCTGCCGAAATCGCTGGCCAGCAGAGGCACGCGCGATTTGAAAATGCCCACCCCGGCCCGCACGATAGTTTTCCCGCTCCTGCCGGGCGAATACACAAACCCCAGCCGCGGAGCAAAGGTAAATGAGCTGTTCGGCAAGAGACCCGTCCTGCCGGGTAACCAGAATGGTGCGCGACTGGCTGGTTCCGCTGTAGGTGCGGTAGATCAGGTCTCCGCCGGTTTCGAACTGGTGCTTTCCGAGCCATTGCCAGCCGGGAAAGCGGTAAATAAGGTTTCCTTCTTCCTGGTGGCTCGTTCTATTCCAGGCGTTGAAATAATTCCCGCCATAGCCATTGGGAGTGATCTGCATGTCCAGCGGACCCTGTCCATGCGAGTACGCGTCGAATTCCGTGTATTTGAAAAGGCTGTTCAGGATGCCGCCGGACCTGAACTGGTAACTGTCATTGCCCTGCACGGAGAATCCGCGTTCCGCGTAATTTGAGGAGGCCGGCTGCGGTACGAGCGCGCTGATGTTGGATACTGTAGCGTCGTGAAGGAATTCCAGCCTTCTTTCTTGGTTTCATTGTTAGGCCAGGCGAGTCCCCGGACAGGAATTTTTTGAATGTTGTAGATAAACGACTCAGAAAAGTTCAGGTTGTTCTTCCAGAGCGGCCCCGTGACATTGAGCCGGGGGGACCAGTCGTTAATGCCCACCAGATGTCCACCCCTGCCGCGAAAACCCGGAAAAAAGTCGTTCAGGTCCCAACCCCACTTGTACCCGGGGGATTTTGTTTCAATCGTGGTTAAGCCGCCTGAGAATCCACCGTACTGGGCGCCGAAGGGCGACTTGTAAACGTTGAGTGACTGTATGGCATCAATGGAGAGGTCGATGTTATAGCTGCCGGTAATGGGATCGACCGCCTGGCCGCCATCCACCATCAGCATGCCCTGGTTCTCGACAGAGCCCTTGATGCTGATCTTTCCCGTCGGGCTCCGAATCACTCCGGGCACCAGCGGCAGGGCCGCCTTGAATTTCTGCTCGGCAATCGGAAGAGTCGACAGAGCCTCTGAGCCGAGACTCGAAGGCTGTGAGGAACTCTCCGCAGCGACCTTGCCGGCCGTAGCGCTGACCTCAACCTGCTGAACAACCCTTTGGAGGGTCGGCATGACGATGTGCAAATAGGGAACCAGGGATGAATTGACCGGCAACCCCGTCTTTACATAGGGCTTGTACCCGAGAGCTGTGCAAGTCAGGTCGTACTTTCCCGGCAGCAACCCTCCGATACTGAACTTACCTCGCGCGCCTGTGGTGACCGAAATTCCT
>JARRJI010000417.1:0-2612 GCA_037379595.1 Acidobacteriota bacterium
CGTTGAAAGAGGCGTAAGCCCGCGGCAGTTGCAAAGGGTCAACGCGTAGTCGGAAAGTTCATCGAGACAGCCCACCAGAATAGCGTCCGCCCGGTCGTCACGAATCAGATCAAGCGCCAGACCGAGCGCTGGAGACCCAAAATTGAGGATGCTGGGTCCCCTCAAGCCGAAGTCCAGGGCGATCCGGCCAAGAACAGCGTTGGCAATGCTCTGAACAAACAGGAGTCCACTGACGGCCGTGGGTCCCTTGTCCCAGAGCGTTTCGTAGTAGCGATCTACCACCTGTTGCTGGCCAAAGTTGCGGCTGATGACCAGGCCCAGGCGATCAGCGTTCGGCCCCGCGTCGAGGTTGGCCATTTTCCAGGCTTCGCGTGACGCAACCCTGGCAAGAAGCGTGGTTCGTGCAGGACGCGGGTACCGCAATCCTGGAATCATCTGCTCTAGGCAGGTTGTATCCGGACTCTCTGTGGTGTGGAAGCAGCGCGTCCCATCCAGGCCTCGACGCGGCCGCTCGCGGACCGCGCTCGCTCCTTTCAGGAGGTTCTGCCAGGTTTGCTCCACGCCGGCGCCGAAACCCGTAATGCAGCCCACCCCGGTAATGGCCGCGGAACCTGTCACCGTCTTACCTCAAAGACGAAGCGGCCGTCGGAAAGTGCGTGGAGCGCTTCCAGGAGCACCGTTTCATCATATTTGGAGGCCAAGCGGTCTAGAACCTGCTGCAGCCTTTTCCGGCCGTCGAAAGCTCGCAACAGCGACAAGATGGGCGCCGTCAAAGCAAGTGCCTCCCCGGAGCCAAGATGTGCCAGAACGCGCCCTTCCGGAAGATCTAACAAGTCCATGTTTGCGGTATCCGCCATAAGGACGCACTGCAAGACCTCCTCTGGGGCCGGAGGCTGCACCTGAGCAGCAACCGGCAGGATTTCTGGCTTTCGCCAACGATGGAGGTGATACCACATTTCCCAACCGGCAGAGTCGCGCCGGGCATAACGTTCCAATATCGAAAAGCAATGTTGCAGGGCTCGCTGGCAATAATCATCCACCGGCTCATTTGGACGGATTTCAATCGGCTGTTCAAAACGAAGGGCGTGCCCACCGTTTCGCGTGCATCTAGCCACCGCAGGGACAATCGGTGCTCCTGTGCGGGCGCTCAGATAGGCCAGCCCCTTGCGAACCCTAATCCTTATCCCGCAAAAGGTCACATCAACAAGCGTCTTTTGCGCGTCGGAAACTTCCAGCCCGGTGTTGCCTTCCATGTAGATAAGCAGCAGCCTGCCCGATTGCAGAGCACGCGCTAACTGCCAGACGGCCGTTGGTTTCTCGGCATTGACATAAGAGAGGGGATCCGGCAAGTGCCCGGTGTAACGCTTTGCCCAGTCCGGCCATTGGGTCACGCTGTGGTCAAAGTTCTCCTGGTCCAGCAGCAGGGTGACGGGAAGATCGTGGTCACTCAGTTCCAGAGGAATGCGATAGTAAGGCCCTACATGAGGCGAACAGACAATTGCGCTCCTGCCCTTTTCGAGAGCCGTGTCCAGGTGTTGCTTCCCCTCCCACCGCATCGCCGGGTAGGGGCCGCCAGCCAGCCACTCGCTCAGATGATGATACTTCCGTTTCGCGCAGGCCCGGGCCCGGAGGCGCAGTGCCCTGCGCGAAGCTTCCCCTCCGAATGCGATCCGCATCCCGAAATAGCCGAGCTGCTCCACCGTTTGGCGCTCGGCCTGCTCAAATGTTTGCAATTCTCTGACTGCGCCCATGGAACGTACTGATTCTTTCATCTGGAGAAAAACGTCACGACGTCGTGCAAAACATGTGGCACGAGGGAGTACCTGCGCGCCGCATCCGCCGCAGTTGAGCCGGTCCCTCAACTTTTCGGCTCGTGAGTTTCAAATTATCCCGGCCTGTCGTGCAAGTGCCGCGCACGAACGACCACCACAGGCATCGAACCCCACGGGGAATCGATGCCTGTGGCGCACCTAAGTCTCTTTTCGCTGCCCGGCCGCACGCTGGCTAGCGAGCGAACATACGCGCGTTGATCATTGCTCGACTGCTGCTGAAGGACTTGCTGCCCGCCGCCGCGCTGCCGGCGAGGTTGACGTGGATAACGCCGTTGTGGACCGTGGCCACGACAGGAGATGCACCCACCTCCTTCTGGACCGCGCTGACCGTCCGGCTATCGCCGGCATTGGCAATAAACACCGAAGCTGCTTCCTGGCCCTTCGGCTTGGCAATAAAGACCTTATATTCGCCGGATAGCGACCGTGTCGCGGACCGCAACCGCGGCGATAGTCTGATCGTAGTCAGGTTGAGATGGGCCATGTTGCGGGGCATCATGGCACGTCGTTCCTGAGCATAAAGGGCCGTTGAAGAGGCGGCGATGGCCAATCCAACTTTTTGCAGCAACTCACGACGGTTCGTCAGCTTTTCTTTGGGTTGTGGATTCACCTGGTCTTCATTCTTCATGTTGCCGTGTCTCCTTTTTGTCAGATTCCCCCTCCGCTCTTGCTAACTTGCGAATCCTATGACGGACTTCCAGTAGACGTACTTAGGATTCCTGATGAAATAATGTGAGCAAAACGCTTCTGAACCGGGCATTTGCGTTTCTTTCTTCCCTCATC
>JARRJI010000417.1:2639-3736 GCA_037379595.1 Acidobacteriota bacterium
CTCGGGCGCTGAACACACCTCGATCCGGGTCGGACGTCCAAAGCTTGGCAACCGCTCAGCGCAGAAGCGATCAAGTTCCGCTGGCGTGACTGATTCCGCCCCGGGGCGCAGGCAAACAGTTGCCACGGGAATCTCTCCCCAGAAGCTATGCTCCTCACGCTCCACACGAGCCGACACCACAGCGGGATGCTCCAGGAGCACTCGCTCCACCTCTTCCGCCGCAACCAGTACTCCTCCACGATTGATCGCGCGTCCCACTCGGCCGCGAAAATACAATTTCCCGCCTTCCAACTCACCCAGGTCAGCGGTACAAAAAGTGGCGTCCGTTCCCTCGACCCAGGGATCATCGGCATAACTTCGCATCAACGATCTGCCTCGCAGCAAAATCCTTTGGCCGGCCCCATCTTCAGAGCTCGTCCGGACTTCAACATTGGGCAGTGGCGTTCCCACACATTCGGAATTGATATGTTCGCGGTCCACCACAGAGCTCGAAACCCGAGGTCCCGCCTCGGTCAGCCCATAGGTGATAACCAGTTGAGTCGCGGGCAGGAGGCGAAGGAAATCTCGAACGACGGCAGGATCGGCTCGACCCGCGCCCACGGTCACGAGCCGCAGGCTGGAGTGCGATCGCCTGCCGCGGCGCAGTCCTTCGACCAGAATACGCAGCAATGGCGGCACGGTCGTCAGGGTGGTAATCGAAAAGTTTTCGAGTGCGCGGCACAGAATCGGTCCCACAAGCGGGGTCGGCGGGATACAAACCGTTGCCCCCAAAGCCAGGTGGCAAAGGCATTGATGCACTAGCGGATAGGCATGGGAAAGGGGAAGGGCCAGCAGCGTCCGGTCATCGTCGCGGTACCCTAAAGAACGGATGTTCGCCCACATATTGGCGAGGACCGCGTGATGCTGCAGCACCACTCCCCGCGGGCGACCCGTGGATCCGGAAGTCCACACGATCAATGCGGGATCCACGTCTACAAGAGTACCTTCTGAGGGATGAGATTCCACATCACCTTTAAGCCAGATTGCAACTTTCCCGGGGGCGAGTTTCAGGGGACGGCTAACAGGAAATGCCGCGGACAATTCGTTGTATCCAGGAA
>JARRJI010000418.1:0-2589 GCA_037379595.1 Acidobacteriota bacterium
TGGGGTTTCCGTGTCCCCAGGTTTTGCGTCATGTATTTCAGAATGAATGTACGGAAAGCGGAGGCAAGCTGGCGCTCACCACCGGCCACAGCCCCGGTTTCGAACCAGACCGTCCGGTAAGTCTGCTTCCCTTCCAGGGCCTTTCCGGGAAGATAGTTTCCCTTCACGGCCTGCAAGGTCACGCTGCGATCCGGTTGAAGCCGGTAACTGAGGAAAGCGTCGGGCGCCTGCGAGCCGTGCTCATAGGCTACCAGGATACACTCGCCCCTGCCGGACCCCACCACCATCGGCCCCATCACGGCCAGATGGTCGGCAAAGGCGCGGGGGGCTAGCGCAAATTCCTCCATCACGAAAGAATGCAAAAGTCCGCGGAAGTCTGAAAAGCGGACTTCTCTGGTTTGCGGCAGGTTCCTGAAGGAAAAACCAAGATACTGGAGATCGTCCTTTCCTTCTGGCTTGGTCAGCACGTGGCGCTTGCTGCTGCTCAGGACGTAACTGAAGCGGACGATCGGGTTATCTTCCGCCGCCTGGAACCGCATGGTCAGAGCCAGGTCGCCGTGGCCCGCAAATGTTCCCTCGTACGAATATTCAACAGCGCCATTGCGCAACCGCACTGGTCCGTGGCTGGCTTTCATGTTCGTCAGGGACGCGGTCAGGCGGCGATTGTCGATGTTAAACACCGGCGGCGCGAATCGGTATTCTTTGCCCGATCTTGTCAGACGGTAACTCCACAGGCACTCCTTGCTGCCCATCACGACAACCTCGAAATGCCGATTGCGGAAGCGTGGCGAAGAACCCAAACCCCGGCCGTCCAGAAGAACCCCCGCTGGAGGCATCGCAGACAACGCCAGCATGAAGTCTCTTCGCGTGACGTTTTCTTTTTTGGAACTCATCGCTTCTCTCCGATCTGATTTTGTCCAACGTAAGATTGCTTAACGGCGGGTGAAGCAGAGCACAGTTTTGCGCAGGCAAAGTTCGAGGTGGCGCATCGATCGCACCATTTGCGATCTGTGCGGCCACCGATCACCGCAAAATCAAGCCCCCCACCTTACATCAAAAATCGCGAATTATGAATTACAAATTGCGAAGGGCCTGGTCCTGATTTCTCGGTTGTGAAGGGTAGTGCCCGAATTGCTGATTTGCGATTCGCGAATGGTAATTGTGCCGGCCTGGGTGAATCTGCCAACCTTCCAATCGTAAGTCACTCAATGTCAATTCGACGTGGCGCCGCACCCGTCCGAGCGGAACCGCTCTTACATTCCGTGGCCGCCGCCCACGTAGATCCGCTGGCCGGTTACCCACCTTGCTTGGTGGGACGCCAGAACGACGATGACATCGGCCACGTCTTCCGGGCGCCCGATTCGGTTTAACGGGATGGACGGCAGGAGGGCGCGTTCGAGTTTGGGCGAGATCCAGCCGGTCTGCACCGGACCTAACGATACCACGTTGACCGCGGCTCACTTGATGCTCATCTTTATTCCGATCAGCTCTTTTGCGAATTCGACGTCTTTCTTGCTTTTGTATACTACCGTGATGCCTCGAATTTTGCCGAAGCTCTTTCCGGTCCGATACTGATCTTTCAGTTCTTCGGAGATCGTACTGTCCTCGACCGTCTTCTTTGCTTTTTCAGGTAAGTAGAACGTGGTTCTGAAGGAGCCCTTGATGATTGAAAGCCAGAACACCGTTTTCTTTTTGTGCTGAACCTTCATCAGCCAGCTCTTCCCGTCGTTGTAATAACGCCACTCCCGGGTGAAGTCGGGATGCTCCTCAGCGAGGTATTGAAAGAGCGAGACCCAGAGCGCCTTCGATTTACCGATGTGCGAGAAAACGACTTCATCCGTCGGGAATTGAGATTTGTCGCTGAGGATCGGAGTGTCCATTCTGTCGTCCCTCAAAATGGAATTTGTGGCCGACATCCTGCGAGCGCTGCCGGCATTTGCAAATGGGCACGGAAATTGCGCACAGGGGGCCACGGGTTCACTCTTGCCATAAAAGGGTCCATCCTCCAATAACCATCAGCCCTCGCGCGCCTCGCAAAGCCCGCCATGCGCCACCGGCGGTCAGTCCGGTTTTCGATTGACCGTGGGCTCAGCTCTCCCCGTCCGCCGGGTTTGCAGCTTACCGCTTTCGATATTGTTTCCAGAACTGTGCCTCTAATTCCGCGCACACGCGTGGAAGCTGTTCCGGATGGTAATAAAGGTTAAGAAAGAACGCGCGCATGTCTCCGGGATATCCAAGAAAGTGTTTTTGCGCCGAAGCCGGTGGCGGCCCTCCCTGAGAGCCGGCGGGAGGAATGACGCTGGGCAAGTGCACGGCCCACATGCTGCCGCCGGCCAGCCTTTCGTGTGGATACTGCATCAACCACGTGCAGTTGTGCGCATCCATGATCATGTTGGAAGAAACCACAACCCACTGGCCGGCGTCCTCCGTTGAAGGCTTCTGGCAATCCCAGATTTTCCCCTGCGGCACAACGGCTGCCGGGTCTGTCATGCTGTAAGTATCGATCTTGAGTGTCTTCAGGCCATGCAGGTCGGCAAATTTCCTCACCTCGGGGAGCGCCTGGTTCCAGTCCACGTTGGAGTCGCTCGC
>JARRJI010000419.1:0-3868 GCA_037379595.1 Acidobacteriota bacterium
TGGCATACCCTTCATAGGATGCGGTTTCGGCGCTTTCGGTTCAGCGAGTCATGAAAGGTCAGACGGGCCTTTCCGCCACGCCGGAACTTCCATCGCTCGCATAGACGGTCTCGCCACCCACGATCACTTTTTCAATCTCCAGCGCACCTGTTCCCAGGCGGAAGACTGTCAGGTTAGCCGGCCGGCCTTCCGCAAACTCGCCGCAGGTTTCGTAGCGATCGAGCAGCCGCGAGGGGTTGGCCGTCGCCGCGCGAATCGCCTGGCCCAGGCTGACGCCTGCAGCGTCCATAAAGACTCGAATGGCGCGGTTCATGCTGAGCGCCGATCCCGCCATGGATCGCCGGTCCGCCATCACCACCCGGCCCGTGGGCAGCAGTTCGATTTCCAGGTCCACCAGCCGGTACCGGCCCGGTTTAAGCCCCGCCACATGGACCGCGTCCGTAATCAGGATGCAGTGGTCGATCCCCTTCACCCGATGAATCACTCGAACCAGGTCCGGCGGCAGGTGGAAGCCGTCGCAGATCAGGCTGGCCGCCAGTTGCTCGACGGCAAGCTGCGCCCACAGCGGGTTCTGGTGCCGGTCGATCATCTGCGGGCATCCGTTGCCCAGGTGCGTGCTTAACCGGGCACCGGCCTCGGCCGCCCGGTGGATCTGCTCGGGAGTTCCGTCCGTGTGGCCGATGGCCGCGACCACCCCGGCTTCGCGCGCCCGGTAGATAAAGTCGAGCGCGCCCGGCAGTTCCGGCGCCAGCGTCACGATCCCAATCCGGCCGCCTGCCGCTTCCTGCAACTCCAGAAATTCGGCCCAGTCGGTCGGGCGCATCAGCTTGGGGTTGTGCGCCCCGCGCGACTCGCCCGGAGAGATGTACGGCCCTTCCAGGTGGTAACACGGAACCGACCGCGCAAAATGCGGGTTCGCGCTCCGGGCTTCCTCCAGCAACTGGAAACATCGCAGAAGTTGTTCGCGGGAATTGGTGATGACCGTGGGACAGAAAGTGGTTACTCCGGTCTTCCATAAAGCCGTCAGGATGCTCGCTGCCTTCCCGGCATCCAGGCTGCCGTCGCAAAAATCCACCCCGGAAAAGCCGTTCACCTGGATGTCAATAAACCCCGGGCTGACGTAAGGCTTTTGCGCATCCAGCGGCCCCAGGTTTTCGACGCAAGCGATCCGCTCGCCCTCAATCTCAATCCGCGCCAGCCCCCGCTCGGCGATATTGGCAGTCAGTTCCATATCCGAGTCAATTTTACGCGTTCCAGCAGTGGCAGCCACGGACAAAGCCTTCTTGTCCGTGGGCTTTTTGTCCTCCCAAGGACCCAAAACCGACTGCAATTTAACAGCGTCTACCCTCGACGCAGTTCTTGTTTCGGGGCCCAAAGAAAGGCCGCAGAGTTGCGAAAAACCAAAACTTTGCGTTTCCGTCCTCGCGGCGTCGAAGAGGCGAAAATGCAAGCTTCAGCCCCACCCGACTCGCGAACACCCAGAATTCTATCGCATTCTGCACGCCGGCAGGCAATGCGGCAGGGTAATTCCTAATCTGCTAAAGATTTGTCTGAAAATCCCCTGGTGGTTGATACACTTCAAGGCGGGCAGGTTGCGACCCGGTCACAATTCAGCAGGGCGTACCTCTTGACTTACTCGCGTCCTCTTCTTCCCTTGCTCCTCGCCGGAATCCGACCGAGTCTCTCAGGCAGGCTTATTGCCGGAATCCTTCGAGGCCTCTTCGGTCACGCCTTTAATGGCTCCCTTAAACTCGCGGATCCCTTTTCCAAGGCCACGGCCGAGTTCAGGCAGTTTTCCGGGTCCAAAAATGATAAGGACGATAATCAGAATAAAGAAAAGGTGAGTAGGTTCCAGTAATCCATCCATAATGATCCTCCCGGCGCCGAATCTTCTTCGCGCCGCCTGACTCATTATAGCGCCGCCTTCCACAAAACCGAAGGGAAGCAAGAGTTTTTTTCTGCAGCAGGGCTGGAACCTGCCTGAGACCTTCCAAAGCACCAGCGCGAGGTATAAAATGCCGCTGACTTGGAGTCGCTCGAATGGATTTCTCACCTTTGCGGAAAGCACGGCTGCTGCTCTTGGTGCTTGTCGGGTTCAGCCTGATGGCGCTGCCTTGGGAACACCCTGTCCGGGGCTCGGAGCCAACGCAACAGGGAGGGAATCCTCAGCAGCCGCCCACTTGGAAGGTTTATCACGATCCTTTGGCTCCGTTCGAGTTCAGTTACCCGGACGACTTCCTGCTGGATGCCCACGCGAACGCCAAATTCGGTTTCATCTTTGCTCTAATGAAAAAGCAGAACACGCCCTGGCTGATCGATATTGATTTTGCCGACCGCGCCGACTACGCGACCCATTCCCAATCTCCAATGCCCATGGCGCAATTCGCCATCAAAATAGCCAGGCTCGGATGCGATGCGGACGGGCCGGAGGGCACGGTTTACTGCCCCGGCATCACCAGCAGGAGAATCTTTCGAAACCGCAGTGGACTCGAAGTGGTGGAGTTCTATCTGAAGCAGGTGTATGAGCGTTACGATCCGCCCAAAACCACGGAAAGCCTCGTCGGCCCCGTTGAAGCCGTGCTTCTGCCCACAATCGGTTCCGGCAAGGTGCTGACCTTCAAACCGACTGACATGGCCCGGCCCAGGCTGGTAGGCAAAAAACTCTTAAGGCAGATCGCCGAGTCAGTAAGGCTCGCCCACTGAAAGCTGGTTATCAAGGAGGGGCCGCTTAGGAGGCAGCCGCCGGGGCTTTGCACTACGCCGTATTCCTGCTGAGGTAGTAATAAAGGACGGGAGTGACCAGCAGCGAAAGGACGATGGCGATCAGGATGCCGCCGATCACGCCGATGGCCAGAGGCTGGAGCATCTGTGATCCCGCGCCGATCGCCAGAGCCAGCGGAAGGAATCCGAGTGCCGCTGCCAGCGCCGTCATCACGATGGGCCGCAGCCGGCGCCGCCCCGCCTGCACAATCGCCTCACGGGGGCTGAAGCCCGCCGCGCGAAACTTGCCGTCTGCATCCAGAATCAGGATGCCGTTCTTGGCCACAATACCGATCACCATGATCAGTCCCATGAAGGACGATAGATTGAAGGTGGTCCCGGTAATAAACAGGGCGAGCAGAACTCCCGCGGTGGACAGGCCGGCCGAGGCGAGAATAGCAATGGGAGCGGAGAAGCTCTTGAACTCGAAAAGCAGAACCAGGAAAACAAAAATCACTGCCAGAAACAGGACCATCATGAGGTCGCGGAACGATCTCTGCTGGGTCTGGTAAAGACCGCCGTATTCCACTCGAATCGACGAGGGAAGGTGGATATTGGCCAGCGCCTGCTTCACGGCGGCAATGCCGTGTCCCAGATCCAGGCCCTCCAGCCGAGCCGTCACGGCCACGTACCGCAACTGGTGATCCTGCAGAATTTCGATCTGGCCGGGAAGCTTGGTCATCGAAGCCAGCGTTCCCAGAGTGGCCAGTTGTCCGGTGGGACTGATCAGCAGCGCGCTGTTCATCGAGCTGAGCGACGAGCGGTACGACTGGGGAAAACGAATGCGCAGGTCATAAGGTCGATCATTCACCACCACGGGCTGTGCCGCCGTCACGCCGTCCAGCATGGCACCGGCCTCCGTCGCCACATCCTGCGGCGTAAATCCCGCGTGCGCCGCCTTCGCCGCGTTCACCTGGTAAACGATGGCGGGACCGCTTGTAGTGGAGTCAATGCCGTTGTCGATGTCCACTACGGGATGCCGCCCGTCCACCTGGATGTTGCCGATGGCATCCGCCACCTTGAAGGCCCAGGTTTTCAGCAGATCCTCGTTGGGATTGAAAAGCTCAATGTAGACGGGCTGCGGAGCGCTGGTGAGGTCACCGATCAT
>JARRJI010000420.1:0-2566 GCA_037379595.1 Acidobacteriota bacterium
CTATCTGCTCCGGCTGCATGAGCTTGCCCGTCCTATTTCTCCAACGGCAGGCTGCCTGCTTGCGTGCTCCCCCGTCACATCAATAAGGCACCAATTCGCATCTCAAACCGAAGATCGCAGTCCTCCGGCGGCCCTCGCGCCAAATGAGCGGCCATGCCCCTCCCGGCAGAAGGCAGCTCGAATCTGTGCTCGCCGGCCTGTCCTCGGTAATGAGTGGGCTTATGTTCACCCGTGTTATCAATCTGATCGCGCCGCGAGAGGCGAAGCCTGCATGGAGGCCAGAATCGCGGATCGGTACAGTTGCAGATAGTTCTCTACCATCTGGATGTGGCTGAAGCGCCGTTTTGCCCGCTCATACAGACGGCGCCGGTCGAGCGATGAAGCGCGTAGTACCAGGTCGGGAAGTTCGCTCTCATCCGAGCTGTAGAATCCCGTTACTCCCTGGTCCACGACCTCAGGTACTGACCCACGGAGGTTCGCAACGACGGGAGTTCCGCAGGCCATAGCCTCAATCATGGCGATTCCAAAATGCTCCTCCCAATGGATAGGGAAGATCAGAGCAATTGCACCTTTCAGAAGGCGAATCTTCTCCTGGTGCGAGACGGGGCCCAGGTAGCGGACAAAACGGCCGTCGATCAGCGGTTTCACTTGCGCTTCGAAGTACTCCGTTTCAGAATCGTCCTGCGGCTGGCCCGCCAATATGATCGGAATCCCAGCCTTCTGCGCGATTTGGACCGCTCCGCGTGGATTTTTGTGCCTGCCCATGCGGCTGATGAACGCCAGATAGGAGCCGCCGGAAGGAGAGAACTCGTACTGGCTGAAATCGCAGCCATGGTAAACAGTGGTTATGTTATGCCGGCGCTGTGCCGGCGTGGTAGCAACCTGTGAATCACTGATCGAGGCAATCAGCGCTTCAGGGTAACGCTGCAGGGCCCACTGTTCGTCAGGTCCGTCCAGCCCCGCGTGCACAGTGTGCACGAGCGGCACGGGGCAAAGGCGGCTGAAGGGCATGCCCAGCGGGCCTACGTGAGAGTGGATCAGGTCGAATGAGGCGCTTTGCGAGACGGCCTCCGACAGAGCCGAAACGGCATAGACATGGTATTCGTAAGCGGTCCCCGCACCCATTGCCTCGACCAGGTTCACTTGACACACGGGCCGCAGTCTGCCACTGGTGATGGAGTCGCCAGACGCAAAAAGCGTGACCTGGTGCCCCCGTTTGGTCAGCTCCTCGGTGAGCCATGAAACCATCAGTTCCGCCCCGCCGTACTCTTTGGGCGGAACCTGCATCCAGAGAGGCGCCACCTCAGCGATTCGCAGTCTTTCTTGCAACATCAAACTGTCCCTAACTCTCTTGCAGGCTCAGTCCCATGGTCGCGGCCTTGGTTGCCTGGCCTCGAAAAATCCAGGTTCGCCGGACCAGGGTGCAGCCTGAGCAATTTCGTCCATCCAGTCCGCGTAGAGGCACAAGTTGGACATTGGTCCCTGGACCCATGGATAGCGGAGGCGGTCGACGTCCCACTTTACAGAAGCCACAGCCACAAACATCTGGCCCACATAAAACAAGCGGTACAACTCTTCCGGGTCCAGCGCGAATCCCTCTTCCCGTAGCACTTCCAAGTAAGAATGTGCGTCGGCCTGGACCCGCTGACCGAGAAAGCGCACCAGCTCCAGAGCAATACTTCCCCAGCCGCTGACGCCCCAATCGATAAGCCGAAGCACAAGTCCACGTGGGCGACGCGCCCAAAAAATGTGCTGGCCCTTCAGGTCCCCGTGGATCACGCCTTGAGGCATCTGTGTGCAAAAATGAGCGAGCTCAGCCCAATTTGACTCAAACTGTTCGCAGCGCGCGTCGATCTTGTCCAGAACCGTTCGATCTTGTTTCGACAGAGCCGGGTTGCTCCGATATTCCTGGATGGCCGAGATAATTTGATGAACGTACGGGCGGAAATAATCGGGCCCGCGATCGAGCATCTGTGACCGTTCCTCCGAGGACATGGGATGTCCGCAGGTATGCAGTTTCCCAATCCAGTGTCCGATCAGCCTGCGTTGGTTTGGGTCACCGATCGAGTAAGGCTCATCGTCAGCCAGGTCCTCCAGAAACATCCACGCTAGATTCGGATTGTCAGCGACTGTCCGATGGCCGTAGCACTCAATGGGGAGCACCGGCAACTTCGTAAGAACCCGTTGATAGAAATTGAGTTCCCGCTTCGCCTCCGCTGCTTCACAACGCTTTGCGATCATCGACTTGCCCGCGGGACCGCAACCGACCAGGCGCCAGACTTCCCTTGACCGCGCTGGCTTCAACTGCAGAGGCTCTATCGATGACGGCATTTTTCTGGTGTTGAAGACATCCTGGAACGCCAGCACAGCCGGATGCTCGGACATGCTGGTCGAGACGGTGACTGAGGATCGTTTACTCATGTCGCAGTTCTCTCGTCAGAGATCGTCGACGGTGATCAATCTCAGACGCTTGCCGGACAGGGCGCACGCCTTTAGCTCCACAAGTGCGCCTTCCGACTGGCCCTGTCCTCGGCATCCATCAAGGGAGAACAAGGATGTGTTTCCT
>JARRJI010000421.1:0-2536 GCA_037379595.1 Acidobacteriota bacterium
GAGGTTAGAGCACTACTGAGGATAAACAGAGGGCGTGAGCAAATTCAGGGTCTGCAAGCGGCGGGTCCTTACGGAGCTGTGCAAGTTACAGCGACCGCATGCTTGCAGCGCCGCCCTGCTCATCGCCGAAAGACCCTGAGGAAACACTGGCGTTGCAACCGGCAGCGCCACTGCGATCAGCCTCACGGCCACCAGGACTCAAACATTTCCGGCTCGATCCGGTCTGCCGAAGGAATGATACTCGAACCCTCTTTGCGCCATGGTTGCGGGATTCAACTGGTTCCGGCCATCGAGGACCAGCGGCCGCGCCATCGAGTTGTGAATCCTTTCCCAGTCCAGCCGCGCGAACTCCGGCCATTCCGTCACAACCAGCAGAGCGTCGGCGTCCTTGGCAACCTCATAAGGGTCCTTGCAGTAGGTAATCTCCGGAAGCTCCTCCCGGGTTCGTTCCATGGCCGCAGGATCATAGGCGCTGATCTGCGCTCCTTCGGAGAGCAGTTGCTTGACCAGGTCGATAGGCGGGGAAAATCGGGTGTCGTCGGTGTTGGGTTTGAAGGCCAGGCCCAGCACGCCGATTCTCTTGTTCTTGATCACCCACAGCGCCTGCCGGATCTTTTCCACGAACTGGTGGATGCGCCGTTTATTGATTCGCTCCGCCTCTTTCAGGAGCGCAAAATCCATTCCGGCCTGTTCCGCCAGCCGGATAAAAGCCTGAACGTCTTTCGGGAGGCAGAAGCCTCCAAAGCCAAGGCCTGCGCCCAGAAAGTTCGGCCCGATCCGGTGATCGAGACCCATGGCTCGCGTGACCTCTTCCACGCTGGCGCCCAGCAACTCGCACAAATCGGAGATGGCATTTGCATAGGAAATCTTCAAAGCCAGAAAAGAATTTGACGCATGCTTGATCAGCTCGGCGCTGTTGATGTTGGTCACCAGAAAACAGGGCTTGTTCTGGGGCGGGCAGGCAGACTCATGCACGGGGCAGTTGAATTTCCCTTCCAGGATGGGCTGATAAATGTCGCGAAGCTGCTTTTCGGCGACCGCGTCATCAACTCCCACAACAATCCGCTCCGGGTGCAGGAAATCCTCTACCGCCGTGCCTTCCCGCAGAAATTCCGGGTTGGACGCCACGCGGAAGGTCACTCCGCTCTTCCGGCCGTAAACAGCCAGGGCCTGCTTCAGTTGCCGGCCCGTCTGCACCGGCACGGTGCTCTTCTCAACCACCAGTTTCGGAGTCTCGGCCTGCGTGCCAATCAAGCGCGCCACTGAATCGATTGCCGAAAGATCGGCACCGCCATTTTCGAGCGGCGGCGTCCCCACGCAGATAAAAACCGCCTCACCGGACCGCACAGCCTCGGCCGCATCGACTGTAAACTTCAACCGGCCTTCCTGGCGGTTCCTTGCAACCAGTTGATCCAGGTGCAATTCATAAATAGGAATCTGCCCCGCGTTGAGCTGGCTGATCTTGCTCTCATCTTTGTCGGTACACACCACTTCATGGCCCGCCTCGGCAAGACAGGCGCCCGTTACCAATCCAACATATCCGACACCAATGACGGAAATCTGCATGCCTGACCTCTCAACCCTGGATTATTTCACAGCGCCCCGAACGCTGACGGTATCAGCCGCACATCGCGTCCCAGCCCATCGCCCTGGAGCCGCAAGTCCGGCCCCGCGGCGGGGCTCACACTCGGGTCTGAGCAAATACGTCCCCATGTTAGCACTGGGTGCTTGAAATGGGTTAATAATGTTTTCCCGCCATGCAATGGGCAAAGGTTCAGGGAGGGCTCCGAACGGCTCCTATTTTCTGCTGCAGGAACCGGCGCCGGCGGTTAATTCCTCAGCCGAACGTTTCAGTCGAGACCAGGCCAGCCTTTCTGGGCCAGCTCATAGTTCCCTAGCGTTCCAATATCCAGGACGTAATCGGAAATCGGGTAGGCAAACATTTCCGGGGCCAGGCGGGGAAGAACGTGGAAACCCAGATCGGAGGGAACGGTCTTGGGGATCAAGTCGAACAGCCGCGCGCTTGCAATCATGATGCCGGCGAAGGCCAAGTTGCTGCGAGCTTGCTTTGGCTTTTCGACAAAGCTCTGAATCCGGCCTTCCGAGTCGACATCCATGATGCCACACCGTTCGGGATCAGAAACTTCGTAGGCGCCAAGTGTCGCAATCCCCTTGTGCCCCAGATGAAACTCCATCATGCGGCTGAGGTTGGCAGTGGTCAGAACGTCGGCATAGATGACCCAGAAGCGCGATTCCGAGGCCACCCAGTCCCGGTTTGCCAGCAGTGTCCCGGCGCTTCCCAGCAGGACCGGTTCCTCGACGACTCGCGTCTTCACCCCATTCTGGTGCGCCACCAGGTAGTCTCGGACGCTGTCCCCGTGGCAATGGGTATTGATGAGC
The DNA here is from genome assembly GCA_037379595.1 of Acidobacteriota bacterium. Taxonomy (GTDB): domain Bacteria; phylum Acidobacteriota; class Terriglobia; order UBA7540; family UBA7540; genus SCRD01. The sequence goes on from JARRJI010000421.1 coordinate 2,401, forward strand.
ACTTCGTCAATCCCGTGCCGGTGGCAAAGATCCAGCCAGATCGCCAGCAGAGGGACGCCGCGGACGGGCAACAGGCACTTAGGAGTCGAATCGGTCAAGGGGCGCAGCCGCGTTCCAAGCCCCGCAGCCAGAAGGA
>JARRJI010000422.1:0-5026 GCA_037379595.1 Acidobacteriota bacterium
TGCGAGCAGTGCATGCATAAATGCCAGCAGGTCGATGGTGGCAAAGGGATGCCCCCAGATCGACTGGCTCAAGAACATCGCAACGTACTGAGGGATGTAAAAGACCCCCGTCTGCCCCATCGATAGATGCGGAATTCCTGCAAAGATGTGGAAATCATAAAGCGGCAGATGGCCAGCGAGCAGGCTGTGCCAGTTGTGAAAGTAAGAAGGAAGGAAATCTTCCAAACCATCGTCCTGCAGGAAGTAGTAGGGAGACCGGAATTCCAGAACAAGAAGTAGAAGGCACGCCGTCGCCAGCGTTCCGATGAAGGTAGGTTTCGAAAGCTTGGCAGGCTCGCATACCCCGCCAAGGGTCTGGGTTGGGGATTTCTTCGGGGACAGGAGGTTGACGCTTTTCATCTCATCGGCTGAGATCAGGTTTCCCAGAGAATGCGGCTGCTGGCGTGTTGCCGTCCGTGGCTTCAGAGTAAGGCACCAGTTTTGGAGGCTGATCGTCGGCATAAAGCAGCCAGACGTGGCGGCCACTGAAATATTGGACAAGTTCTTCGTTCTGAGCCGGACCCATGTCGTGCGCCCAAACGACCTTCTGATCCTCAATGTCCGCACCATTGTACACCCATTCCCACACTCCCCAGGGCGGCCAGTCGCCAGTTTTGTGGAGTGCCAGGTCGTAGAGGCCGGGAGAATATCGCACGAGCACAAGTTGTCGCCCGGGCTGCCGCCTAAGCTCAGAAAGAATGCGCGAGCGCCCGACGGGTGACATCCTGTTGTTGCGGGGGAACCAGGGAGTGAAGTTGAAACTGGGGCGCAAGTGAAGCGGCGACACGCCCACACGCAGGAGCAGGAATAAGAGGGTAAATGCTGGCACAGAACGAACCAGAAACATCCCTGCCGGCGTGCCGCGCACGAGCCATGGCCGCAGCTAATGCGGATAGAAGTACACCTCCAGCGCAACAGCGGCAAGTGATACCGCGAAAACCAACAACAGGAACTTAGACGGCGGGCTGACGTCCCCCAACGAAAAACCGTACGGCAAGGTCACAAAGGCGAGGACAAAGGGAATTGTGAACAGAGGCCCTACAAAAAACAACCAAGCGAACAGCATTCTTTCCAGCTCTTCAAAAATCCATCCACCGGGGGACCTCGTAGAGCGAAACTCATGGAGATCGATATCCCTCTCCCATTCCTTCATCTCCGGATGACGGTACTTTGGGAGGGGTTTCTCGGACTGCCACAAGAAGTAAGGAGTCGGATCATACTGGGCCTCATAGACCTGGAATGGCAATCTCAGCGGATTGCCCGTCACGCGCCAGTTGTAGTAACCCATTCCCGCCGCCGTGAGACCCATCAGCAGGCACAGCGGCAGGACAACCTGGCGGATCGAAACGGAGAAAGCCGGCCTGTGCCTTCCCAGCATCCACGCGAAAAGAGCGACGGCAACCGGCAGGCTGAGCACAAGCCCTTCATAGGGGCGGCTGTTGGCAAGAATCGCCAGGCCGAGCCCCATCAGCAGGGCATTCCGCACGCGATGCTGCTGTTTGAGTCGAGGCAGCGCCCCCAGAACCAGCGCCCCGCCCAGGGCAGCCACCGCTCCGCCCCAATAGCTGTCACCCCAGTAACTGAAGGCAGCAATGCGCGCAACGGCCAGGAAGCCGCCAAGCAGCGCCCAGCCTTCGCCGATCCAGGCCTGCAACATCCAGCAGATGGCCGCGCACATCAGCCCGACGCTGAGCCAGACTCCCCAGAAAGGATGGCCCAGAAGCACCTGCCCCGCAGCCAGGAAAAGGCTCTGGGCAGGCGGATACTTGGAGCTGTAGGTGGGCTTCAGGAGGATCATCAGGCTTTCGAAATGGGTCCACATGGGAGGAGTGGGGTTGGCGAGACGGCCGTGGGCAAAGGTATCTGCGCCAAGCAGGTAGGCAAACTCGTCCTGAATCAGCGGATGGGGAATGGGCAGAATGGGCAGCAGGGCGGCGCGCAACGCCAGCGCCGTGAGCCCCACCACGATAACCGAAAGCCCGCGCCTCCTGGCCAGCCTGCCGGATGTGACGGGGGCGGCAACCACTGGCGTCTTCGCCAACGGCGGGGCAGCCTTGTTCAAAACTTCGCGCAATCGTCAGAAGTCGTATTCAAATCCGACTCTAACGTTTCTCCCGATCTCCGGAATAGGCTGATGGGTGTAGGGGTTCATGGCGTCCAGATGGTTCCAGTAGTAACGGTTCCCGAGGTTCTCGACGCCAGCCCGCAAGGTCCAATGAGGCGACAGCTCATAGAAACTCTCAAGATTAAAGACGGCATATCCCGCGGTCGGAATCTCAAATCGAGAAACGGCCACCCGGTCCTGGCGGCCATTAAGAATGGTTTCGGCCTGGATGGCCTGTCGGCCGCTGGGAGTATGGAGTGTTAACCGGATATCACCCCGCAAAGGCGGAATGCCAATCACAGGCTCATTCAGTGTGAGATCTTCCGCCCAGGTATAACTGACGGCTGCTGAGCCCTCAACGTAATTGCCGAAACCTCGATGTAGCGATACACCAGTGGGGGATCAAGCGGCAGCAGCTTGGGGACGGAAGGATCGGGCTCAATCGTAACGTAGTTGTCGATGTGACGATGAAATACATTGAGCTTCATGCTAATTCCTTTGAACCGGACTGAACTGCCCAGATCAAATTCCAGGCTCTGCTCCGGTTGCAAGCCGGGATTTCCCATGAACTCAGCGCTGAGTTGGAATTCCGTCGAAGGAAAGCGATCTGAGTACCGCTCAAGAATGGTGGGTGTCGTCACCACCCGGCCCACGCCGGCGGACAGAGACCAGTTATCGGTTATCCGGAAATTGGAACTGAGTGCCGCGCTCACATTGACTTCGTGGTTGTCCAAGGCGCCAGTCGCGTGTTGCAAGAAGAAGGCGGAAACCTGACCTGCAGAAGTCTGCACGCCGTCTATCCTGAGGGTTCCAGCAATCTGGGCCCGCTCCCTATGAAAGAGAAGCTGGCTGTATGCGCCTTCGTCATCTTGTACGGCTTGAGGCCAGACGATGTCGTAGAACAGCAATTTCCCCGTGTCGAGCTTGGAAATCGAACGGTCTGAGTTTTGATAGAGGTGATAAAAGTCTGTGCCGATTTTCGCTGTCCAGGCTGAATGGCCCAACGAAATGTGAAAATCGCCACCGACGGTATCCGAATGAGCAGGGAGCTGTACGTTCAAAGCAAAGGGAGGCATACGCCCGGGCATCGGCATTGCGGTTGGTTTTCCACTGTTGTTCATGAGATGGCCCAGGCGGTCAACACTGACCCGTGCGGTGACGTCGCTGATGCTGCCTGATTCGGGTTGCCAGTCAAAGGTGAAGTTGTGAGACCGAACGAGAAAGTATTTTGCCGTCAAAAGTCGGCCGGGGTAATCGACGTTGTTGTCTTCTTCGAAGCCGCCGGTATAGCGAAAAAGGGTGTTTTGCGAAGGATGCAACCCGAAGTTCCATCGATTGTCATTCACTTCGTAGTGCCCAGGAATGGTCTCTCCGTTTCCGGCGTGATAGTCGCTTCCGGTCCGCGTGTTGTGAAAGAGTCCGACAGTGATCTGACTGTTCCCGCCCCAAAGATTTGCGTAAGCGTCCGGGGTTTCGGCATTTGTGCCGTAGTTGAATCCGGTCTTGCCATGAACCTTGAAGCGATTCTGGAAGGGGGGTTCAAATGTTTCGACCTGAACCGCGCTCATGGTACCCGGTCCCCAGGTTAAAGCATAGGGGCCCTTGACGACTCGCAGAGTCTGGACATCATGCGGGCTGACGTGGCTGATGCCCGAGTCCATTCGGGCCGGGCCGACGGCAAACGTCTGCGCGCCATTGACAAAAGTAGGAACTTCATTGCCCTGGAGACCGCGAATAACGGGGTCCAGGTTAATCGGTCCTCGTCGAATGGCAGAGACTCCCGGAAGGTACCGTAAACCTTTCACAATGTCCTGTGTCTGTGATTGACCAAGTGCGGTCCCTGGAACTTGCCGCTCGGTGTTCAATTCCGGCGTTGATGTAACCCGAATTTGTTCGCCGACTGGTTTTACCCGCAGCTTTATGGTGAGGCTCGTAAGCGTACTCTGTAGCTCACGGCGAATCGTAGCAGTCTGAAAGCCCGGCGCCTCGACCTGAATCTGATAGAGCCCCGGGGCAAGATGGGACAAAGTAAATTCGCCGCTGGCATCCGTCAGAGTTGTTTTCTTACTTCCCTCAGGAAGCTGCCGCAGGATTACCCGCGCGAGAGGGACAACCTTGCCTTGAGGATCATAGACCCGGGCTGTGACCGTAACCACATTCTTCGAGGCTCCGCTGGGACTTTTCCCGCTTTCCTGGCTTCCGACTCTCGCTTCAGCCCGCAATCCGCCTGCAAGCGCGAAGATGAGGATCGAGACAGCTACAACTGTTGCGATAACAGATTTCATTGCTGTGTTTCCTTTGTTGATCTTGAAGTTTGAACCTGGAGCGTCTCTACCGGTCCAGGGTTTGAGGCTCATCGCGACGTTGCTGTTGGGCATCGACGAAGAATTGCATGAGCCTCAGGCATCAGAAGCGGAAGCGGTAACGCATTTCCACGTAGACCTCTCTGGGATTCACGTAGTGCGTTCCGCCAAAGGTGTTGCTGTTGTCCAGCAGGAACCGCCGGTTGGCGATGTTCAAAGCGTTCACTGCCAGCGACCAGGTCTCGCCAAACGACTTGCCGAGCGAAACGCCCACCGTGGTGTGCGCCGGCAGATGCGCCGGGCCGTCACCGTTCAGGAAGCCCGAACCGTATGCGACGGTCGCGGTGGTCCAGGCCCGGCCGGGCAACGCGGAGGTAAGAACTGTGCTCAGGGTGTTGCGCTGGTCGTGATCGAGGAAGAAAAAACCCGCTGCCGGCGGCTCGAAATCCGTCAGGCCCCCGGTGACAGCGCCAAAACCCTGAACGAACTGGTGCGAATAGGCCAGATGAAGCCGGGCGCGGTGCAGGATCTCGGGCGAACGGAGCGTGGCTTCCCAGCCCTCGATCCGCGCTCCCTGAAT
>JARRJI010000423.1:0-2505 GCA_037379595.1 Acidobacteriota bacterium
CTTTTTAGAGGTCCCGGTCCTCGCGGCATTTCCGAAAAACGGCGTATAAGGCTTATGCTTCTCGATTACTTCCATTTGCGGGAGCAGCCGTTCGGAGTGACCCCCGATCCCCGCTACCTTTATCTCAGCGTGACACATCGGGAGGCGCTCGCCTCCCTGTACCACGGCATAGACACAGGCCGTGGGTTCATGGCCCTCATCTCAGAGCCCGGAATGGGTAAGACCACATTGCTACTTAAACTTCTAGAGCAACTCCGTAAGTCAGCTGCTTTTGCCTTCCTCTTTCAAACACAGTGCAATTCGCGTGAACTGCTCCATTACCTGCTGGCCGACATGGGTCTAAAAAGCCGAAGTAATGACCTCGTATATCTGCACACACGCCTCAACCAAGCCTTGGTTCGAATGTCGCGTGCCGGAAGGCGATTCGTGCTGGTGATTGATGAAGCTCAGAACCTCGATAACTCCGTGCTAGAAACAGTCCGCTTGCTGTCAGACTTTGAGACCCCCTCTTCAAAGCTGATCCAGATCGTCCTTTCCGGACAGCCACAGCTGGCTGATAAATTGGCGAGCCCTTCTCTAGTCCAACTCCGTCAACGCATCGCGATCCTGAGTCGCTTAGACCCCTTCCGCACTGAAGAAACAGACCGGTATATCGACCATCGGTTACAGATAGCCGGGCACGAAAGGGGCCAGATTTTTACCTCTGATGCAAAGTCGATCATCGCTGCTCGGAGCGGGGGAATCCCCCGCAACATTAACAATCTTTGCTTCAATGCCCTCTCGTTGGGATGTGCACTGGGGCGCAGGAAGATTGATCGCGATATCGTTCTGGAAGTCGCGAGAGATCTGGATGTGGAGCCCTTGGGCCACGCAAAGCATACTACCCAGATCGCTGTCCCTCCGGCGCCTGCCACTGAGCAGCGCGGCGTTCTACGGCGCATCAAACTCAGACATCGAGCCTTTTCCAGCGCGACAGGAGCTGTCTTTCTGGTTCTGGTGTGCCTGTTCTTATTTTTGTCTTTTCAAAGAAGCCGCCGGACTCCTTTTTCCAACGTTCAGGATGCGGTTCTGCCGTTAATCCAATCAGTCCAGAGTGATCACCACACGCCCCAAGCAGTTATTTCGACTGGACCCCTTGCCTCCCAATATCCTTTCGTGGACCGGGACTCAGGTGCTGTGATTCCTACTGAAGATTTAACTGTTGTCGCAGTAAAGCCAGGTGAAACTGTCGGCCAAATCTGCTTCGAACACTTCAGACGATTTAACACAGAGTTAACTCGCAAAATTCTTGCTCTTAACCCGCAAATTACTGATCCAAACCGTATCAAACCTGGACAAAGTATCTTGCTTCCGGAGCGAACCATGACATCAAAAGGGAACTTCTCGGTTGGAACCGGCATGAAGGAATCGATGGCATCGAGGGGGAATTAGGCATGAGCAGAAACTTCGAATTACTGCAACAAGTTGAGAAGGAACATGAAGCGTTCGCGGCGCCTATTCATCCAAGCGTTTCTGGCAATGGAAAGAAGCCTCACCTTGACCTCGCAGAGTTAAGTCGCGAAGAAAGCATGAAGCTCGTGCGGAGTCTCTTTCTCTCGTCAATCCCAGACGCACCTCGCGTCGTGCTTTTCTGCGGTGTGGAAACGGGCGACGGAGCGAGCTGGGTCTGCGTACACGCCGGTGAAACATTGGCGTCACAGACGAAGTCATCAGTCTGCCTGGTGGACGCGAATCTCCGAACGCCCGTTCTACACCAGCACTTCAGGATAGACACCCTCCGCGGGTTAACGGATGCGGCTCTGCAGCCTGGGTCTATACGTAACTTTGCCCATCGGGTCAACGGTGGCAACATGTGGCTGCTGCCGTGTGGGTCAAACCCCATAGACCCCCACGGTCTATTGAATTCGAAACGGTTTCACTCGCGCATGACAGAATTGAAAACCAAGTTCGACTATATCCTGATTGATGGACCTCCCGCATGTCTCTATGCCGACACATCGCTACTGGGTAAGTTAACGGATGGTGTGGTCCTGGTTGTCCAGGCAAATTCCACCAGGCGAGAAGCTGCGCGAAAGGCCATGGAATGCCTTGAATTCGCTAATGTTCGTGTTCTTGGGACCGTGTTGAATAAGCGCCTGTTCCCTATCCCGGAATCTGTTTACCGCCGTATTTAGCAGATGTAATTAGTGACCGTATGCATTGAAGGTTACGAGGCGGAACCAGCTTTAGGTTTCCGTTTTCGGCCGTGCCCCGGTTGTTTACAGATGTCCATTCAGCTCTGTTGAGAGACCGACCAGCCTTCGCGCAACATCAGATTTCAGACCCACTCCCATGACGACTTTCCGGCGCCAACTTCTTGTCAAAGTTGCCAAGTTGTTCGACCTGGCGGTCATGACGTTCTCTTTCGGCCTTACCACTGCATTGGTCGCGGGTGAGTCCACAGCTAACTCTTTGAGTATGTTCCTTTCAGTCCGCGTCAAAGTCGGGAATTTTGTGCTTTTCGCT
>JARRJI010000424.1:0-3158 GCA_037379595.1 Acidobacteriota bacterium
AATGACATAAGCTGAACAACCGTCTGTTCTCGAGCCATTTTCATTACTTCTCGCTCTCCGCCTCCGGGTGACGACAAGCGCCCCAAGCAGGATGCGTAAAGACTACCATACTAGCCGACTTCTGTCAAGGAAATTTTCGCCTCGCTGGTATCCCGGAAAGGCTGGAGACTTCGGCAGGGTCGGGCGGCAAGGCCTTTGCGAGGCCGCAGTGTTTCTTCAATGCCTGGCACTGAAACGACGCAGCCGTGGTGCTACCCGTGCCGGTTTCTCACTGGAATTTCCGGATCAGGACCACGTCCCTGGACTGCGTGCCCCGGGCAATTGCAAGCTGACCATCGCGCGAAACGTCGAAGTCGAAAATCAAGCCGGATTTATAGTGCGTCGATTGTCTGGGCGCGCCGCCACTGATGGACTGCGCTACGATGTTGGACACACCACCCTTTTGGACAATGTAGGCGATGGCGCGGCCGGCGGACATCCACCCGAGAGAGGAAATGTTGGCATTCGGCAGGAACTGAAATGTCCTGGTCGGCTTGCCGCCCGCAGATGGCAGGATGGCCAGTTCCCAGGGCTTTCGTTCGTCTTTTCTGTAAGCGCAGGCAATTCACTTCCCATCAGGGGAAATCGCTCCAAAGGAGGCTGACTGCGGTTTTTGGGTAAGCCCGACCGGCTTTCCGCCCGCCATCGAGGACGCCGGCGCTACAGCGGATCCGGTCAGTTTTGCCAGACCGAAATCGAGAATTTTGGCCTGGCCGCGGCTGGTGACAAAGATATTCGCCGGTTTGATGTCGCGATGGATGATGCCTTTCTGGGGTGCGGCGTCGAGCGCGTCCGAAATCTCGATGGCCAGGTCGAGCAGTTGGGAAATTTATAAACCACCGGATGTAGAGACGGGCCGGTGGGCCGTCTCCGTCCCGGAGCCTGCCTGCCCCGCTTTAAGACGCCCCAGCGGGGCGTCTCTACGCAATCACTCCTTCAGCGTCTGCCCTTCCAGCAACTCCATGGCGATGAAGGGCTTGCCGTCGTGCTGGCCCACTTCGTAGATGACGCAGATGTTTGAATGATTGAGCGTGGCGGCGGCGCGGGCTTCGCGCTGGAAGCGTTCCAGCTTCTGCGGATCTTTTGTGAATTCTTCAGGCGGGAACTTCAGTGCAACGAACCGCCCCAGTGTGGTGTCTTCGGCCTTATACACCACACCCATCCCGCCGCCACCGAGCTTCTCAAGAACGCGATAATGCGAAATGACGTTGTCTGTCAATGGAATGGGGGCCCCTACCCCGCAGATTGACAATAATATGAAGCGCCGAAGACGATGTCAACGCTGCAGAGGTATACAGCAGCCGCGGCCCCCGGACGGCTCCACGGCCCCTTAGGGATTGACGATGATAGTGGGGTCGGCTTTGACTCCATCTACGGTGATTGAGTACTTGTATTGTGTGTTGCCCGGATTAACCGTGATGGGGCCGCTTTCAGGATTGGAAGGAGAGAAATGGCGACCTTCGAAGGGCGAGTTGCCCTCGAAATCAACAGACCAGTTGTTTGAACTCGACTGCCATCTGACGCTATCCCCGGCACTCTTGGAGATACCCTGCGAGGGTGGCTGGGCAGTGGGTGGGTTTCCCGAATTTAGTTGGATTGGTCGGACTGGCATACTTTCCTCCTTGGTTTAGATTTGAGCTACGTTCTCACTGCTTCTTGCTCCCTATGAGGTCTTCAAATGCTTGATCGTTTTTCAGGCTGCGCCATTCCGGGTCAGTACGGACGGCTTGGGCAGGATAACCTGAACCTAGAGCTTTCCGAAGATGGTAGAGGGCTTTAGCCTGCTGGCCGGAGATGTGGTAAATGAGTGCAGCATAGTACATCAATTGGTTATTATTGGGGGCGAGCGAGAGAGCCTTCTCGATTTGCGGCATGGCCTGTTTGAAGTTTGAGAGATGCGCCTCATACAATGCCAGCTCCCCCAGCAAGTCGGACGAACTGGGGTTGACGCGCAGGCCGTCCCGCGCGAGTGCGACGGCTCTTAAGTACGCGGCGCGAGCCTTGAACCCGTTGCCCGGCGACCACTTGTACGCGTCGCCCAGATTGCCCCACAACATGGGGTCCTTCGGCTTGAGCTGGGTGGCCCTCTTAAAATATCCGGCCGACTGCTCGAAACGCCCCTCGGAGAATGTCAACGTGCCGAGGTTTGAATACGCCGAAGCGTTGGGAAGAATCGCAATGGATCTTTTGAACATTTCTTCAGCCTCGGTCCATTTCCCAAGCATATAGTCGATGGCCCCAAGGTTGTAAAAGGCCTGGTGGTTTTCTGGAGCGAGTTCGGTCACCCGCCTGAACATCTCCGCGGCCTTCTCGTTGTCACCGTTGCGATAATAGAGTACTCCCAGCCAGTTGTAAGGCGCCCAGTAGTTGGGGCGAATGCTGACGGCACGCCGGTAGGTTGCCTCAGCCTCGCCAAACCTGTTCAAGCTGGATTGCGCACTGGCTGCCGATGCAAAGGTGCGTGGCGGGAAGCTTGGCGTTCAGAGTGGCCGCGTGGCCGCAGGACTCCTGGGCATGGTCCACCCAGTCGGAATTTTGCGTGGTGATGTACTTGCGCCAGTAAGCTTGCCCCAGGTAAGCATAGGCAAGCGTGTAAGTGGAGTCGACCTTAAGCGCGGACTGAAAGGAATCGATGGCCTTGTCGATGTTTTCGGTCCGTTCGTAGTTCTGCAGGTAGCCGAGTCCCTTGAGGTAATCCTGAAACGCACTTGCCAACTGCTTTCCATGCGATTCAACTTTCTGGCGCTCAGCCGTCCGGACAGTCAAATCCAGCATCCCCGCCGTGCCCTCGATCACCTGGTCCTCGATACCGAACGGGTCGGAGGCGGAAAGGGTGAGGGTTTTGGCGCTGATCTGCAGGTCCGTCGAAGGGTTAACAAGAGCATATGAGATTCGGACCTGATTGCCCGCCCGCTCAAGGCTTCCGGTAAGCACGAGATGTGCACCAACGGCCTTCTGGGCCTCTTTGGCTGTCGTGACGTGTTGTGCTGTAACGTCGGCAACGGGAACCACCTGGAGAGAATGGCCCGGGGAAAGCTCTGTGAGCTTGGCCGCCAGCGTTTCAGCAAGGCCGCGGCTGAATGCATTGTCGCCCGGGTTTCCGGCGATAACCGAGAACG
>JARRJI010000425.1:0-2449 GCA_037379595.1 Acidobacteriota bacterium
CACTCCGCCGAGTTGTCCATCGGTAATCGTCGAGGTAATGTCATTCCCGTTGAAATAAACGTGCTGGGTTCCGCTGGTTGGGTCCAGTTGGGTTTGCAGGGAAAAGCTCTGATTCCCTACCACCAGGGGGGTGCCGTTTTGCGTCGAGATCGTATAGGCGCCGCTCTCGGCATTGGTGATGTTGATCCCGATCAGGCTTGAAAGCTGGTTGACCAGTTCCGTCCGCTGGTCCATCAGAGCGCCAACATTTCCTCCCGACACCTGAATCGCGGAAATCTGGCCATCGGCTTTGGCGATTTCCGCGGTCAGCTCGTTAACCTGCGAAACATCCTGCGTTACGGTCTGGTCAAGCCCGCTCTTGATCTGGCTTAAGCTGGACGACTCCTGGTGAAAAGTGTTTACAAGGTTCTGTGCCGCGCTCAGAACTCCCTGGCGCAGCGGGATGCTGGTGGGATCGTTGGAAAGCGACTGGAAACTGTTGAAGAACTGGCTCAGCACATTTTCGAGACCGACTCCCTGCGTCTCATTGAAGAGAGCCTGCACCTGGTTGGCCCCGTCGAGAAATGAGCTGAGCTTGCCTTGAACCTGATTCTCCTGCTGGACCCGCATCTCGAGGACCGGATCGCGGATGCTCTGAATGTTCTGGAGAGTCACCCCTTCGCCAAACAGAAGATTCCCAATCTGGACGGGCGGTACCTCAGCCAGGTTCGCCTGTTCGCGCGTGTAACCGGGAGTGTTGGCGTTCGCGATATTGTTGGAAGTGACTTCCAACGCGCCCTGATCTGTCATCAACGCGTTGACCGCAATCCCCAATGTTCCGGACAGGCCGCCCAAAGCTCAATAGCTCCTTTCAAAAGGTATGGCGAGTGAAGTCGATTGTTGCGGCGAAGGGTAAATTCCCAGGCAGTGCGATACCACGTTGACCATCACGTTCAGCGTTTTCCGGGAACGCGCCAGGAACAGCGCATAAACGCGATTGAGCCTCCGCACTTCCTCCCGGGCCGCTTCGGATTCCTCAAGCAGGCCGCTCAGCCGCCGGGCCGCGGCCGGCCCAACCTGCGATTCGCTGCCATGGCCCGCATCCAAGACCGCCCGAAGCCGTCGGGCAGGATTAAGGTTCGGCACAATCCTGGAAATTTCGAGGTCCAGCTTCCGTATTTCTGCGCAGAGATTCTCCGTTTGGTGATCGTGAATCCGGAGGGCTTCAAGGTCCAGTGCGACGCAGGCGTCCTGCGCGGCCTTGATTTCGCGAGCGAGGCTTTTGAGGTGCTGAAGGCGTGCCTCCAGCAGCGCGATCAGTTGAGCGTTGTCCCGTTCCATATGCTAGGCGTCGAGATCCAGAGCATGCTTCTGCTCGTCGCTTAACGAATCCTCGACTTCCTCCACCTTCTTCGGTTTTCTGGCCGGCCGCGGCTTCCTTTGCCGCTGCTCGATGTCCGACCGGTCTTCGATGGCCCGCGACGCCGGCTGAATGGGAAGAGTGGAGGGGCTGGGAAAATCCACCATCGGTCACGCTCCCTTCCGACGGGTGTCGCTGCTACGATCCTGCGTCACTCGGCCCGAAAACATCGGCCTGAATGGCGTCGGCCAGCTGCCTGCTGTTCACCTGATAGCTGCCGTTGTGGATCGCCTGCTGCAGCGCCTCGACGCGGTCCTGGCGGACGCTGGGAAGATTGGCAAGTTGCGCTGCCAGCGCCGTCACGTTCCTGTCACTTAACGAGACTTCCGAATTGCCCTTCGCCGGCTGACCTGCGGTATTTCCAGCCACCTGTGCCGGCCTGCCGTTTCCGGATCTGCGAACGCCCTGCGAATCGGCTCGAGAACCTGGAGAAGTCGAATTCGGGAAATTGATGTTCACCTAAAGCCTCCTCATCCTTCTATATGCACCCTCATCGGCGAGGCTTTAAAAAACTTTAATCCGAAAGGAAATATTTTTGCCGGGCCGCTCGCAACATGGTTTGTTCACTATTGCCCGTCACTTACGCCCCTTCCATGACACCGTGTTATCCGCTGCCGGTACATCCTCACTCGCTTTTCCCTTCACCGGCCGCCGGCGAGGACAGCCGGCCCTTCTCGAGGCGCGGGGTGAGCTCATGATATAGCATGCGCGCAATCCCCAGCCCGCCGGCGTTGGCAATTCCCAGCGCCGCGGCCTGAATGCCGAAGCCCTGCATGGTGCCCGATCCCGGGTCGCTGCCCGTGTTCGCCAGGCCCATGCCTTTCTCCATTTCATTCCAAAGGCTGGCGATCAGAATGCCCTCAAACTGCCGGCACTCCTTCATCAGCTTGCGGGGTTGCGAACTGGAACCGGACTGCTGAAGCCCGGAACCGTTTGTGGCCTGGTTCTGCGCAGCGGCTGACGCCGCCAGGCCCGTTTGAATCAAAGTAGCGTTCATCACATCACCTCCACGCTGGCCTGGACGCAGCCGTCGTTTTTCATCGCTTCCAC
>JARRJI010000425.1:2495-4041 GCA_037379595.1 Acidobacteriota bacterium
GCTCCCTGGTTGAGCTGAAGCTGGCGCGCGGGCGATTCCTGAGCCTGGACGGTGGTCTGGGGCACCACCTGGGTTTTCCCTTTTGAGAACGGCGGGGGCTGGGAAACCTGGTACCGGGTGGAAATCTGAATCGCCAGGTTTCCGTGGAAAATCGAGCAGGCGCCCAGGTTCACGTTGCCGCCCATCACCACCGTTCCCGTCCGCTCGTCCATCACAACCTTCGCGCGTTCGTGGACCGTGACCGGGATGGCCTCCAGGTTCGCCAGCAGCCGGGAAACACTTCCCGCTCCTCCGCTTGGCAGCTTGACCTCGATGCGGCGGCTGTCAACGGCCGTGGCAATGGTCTGCGAGAAGCGCGCGTTGATGGCGTTCGCGACATTTTCAGCGGTCAAAAAATCAGCCTCGCGCAGCAGAAGAGACAGGTTCTTGAGCTGTGCCAGATCGACAGCGGCGCTGCGCTCCACGATGCCGCCGCCGGGACTCCGCCCTGCCGTGGGCTGGTTCACGGTGATAACGTTTCCGTTCCCTCCCGCCGTGTATCCGCCGATCATCACCGGTCCCTGCGCAACGGCGTAGACCTTGCCGTCAGGACCATAGAGCGGCGTCATCAGCAGTTCGCCTCCCTGGATGCTGCGCGCGTCCCCGGTGGAGGAAACGTTCACGTCAATGTGGGTGCCCGGCTGGGCGAAAGGCGGCAGCGAGGCGGTCACAAAAACGGCCGCCACGTTCCGGGTGATCACGGCCTTGGCGGGAGCCTGTACTCCCATCTTCTGCAAAATGTCCATGAGGGTCTGGACGGGGAAAACGTCCTGCTGGCCGTCGCCGCTTCCATTCAGTCCTACGACCAGCCCGTAACCCATGATGTAGTTGTCGCGGACGCCTTCGACGCTGGCGATGTCTCCAATCCGGACTTGCGACGGTTTGGCGTACGAAGCGGGCTGCCCCGGCGCAGGCTTTGCTGCAAAGGCCGCAACGGCGCAGGCCAGGATGACCGGCAAGTGAAGAATCCGTCTCAGTGTTTTCATCATCATTAGAACCCCACGATCTTCAGACTCCCTTTCCGACCACCTGAACGCTCAGGTCGGCGAGGGCCGTGGAAGGCACGGAATTGTTGGGCGCGATGTCCGATGGGCGGACAATGCCGCGCAGAATCACCTGCTGCAACTGGTTATCCATCTTCACCGTGCGCATCGCCTGGAGGACCATGTAATTGTTGGGCATGACGGCAACCACCGTCGCCGCCAGGCTGGTGGTCAGCGAGGAAGTGCTGGCGGTCTGTGCCTGCCCGTTGAGCGCCTTCGACGAGCTGGGCGAAAAGATGTTCTGCAGACCGGAAGTCGGGCCGATCTGGCCAAACAGGGCGCCGAGGCTCGAGTTGGCCGAGAAATCGCGCGAGGATTTCACAGTCCCCGTAGCCTGGGCCGTGGTCTCCTCAATAATGTCGATGGTCAGAATGTCGCCCAGGCGGTACGCCTTGTCGTCCCGCGGTAGCTGCGCCAGCGGGCCGTTGGGATTCCAGATGCTTCCCGTGGTTGGATCCGGATTG
>JARRJI010000426.1:0-2435 GCA_037379595.1 Acidobacteriota bacterium
CGTTCTCGCATTCAAACTCTGTGTGGAGGCTCCGGGCGCGGCTTTCTCACCCGCCGTTCTCGCGCAGGACGCGGAAGATGTCCCGGCCGTACCTCTTGACGGCGCTGAGTCCCATGCCGGTGATGGCCAGCAGTTCCTGATTGGTTGTTGGGCGATTGGTGGCCAGAGCCTTCAGAGTGCGGTCATTGAAGACCCGGACTGCGGGCAGGCCGTGCCGCCGTGCTTCGATCAGCCGCCAGGCGCGCAACGCGGCCTCCAGTCGGGATTCGGTCGCGGCGTCTGATCCTTGTGCGAAAGCCGCTACCTTCGTCACGGCCGCAGGCTTTGGCACTTTCTTTTGACCCTTGGAAGCCGCCGGCTTCTTCTTCCTCTTGCGCTTTTCCGGCGGAGGCTCTGTTTCTTTCATCACGAAGTTGACGGAAGTTTTGTCGTTCACGGCGTAGCCGGCGGGCGTCAGGCGTGCCGTGCGGTAAGGAATCTGTCTGCCGTTTTTCTCGAAGACTTCGTCGGTGAGCACCAGCAGCCCCGCCCTTGCCATGGCGCCCAGTACCTGCTCGAATTCGTTGCGAGCCAGTTCGCGGCCGGGACACACCTCCGTATGCAGCTTGCCCGTCGATTTCGATCCGGCCCGGCGCAACGCTGCGACCACTTCCAGCAGCGCCGCGTGCTCCGGTTCGGTGGCCATCCGGAAACGCTGCGCGGTGCAATCCCTCGGAGCGCAGAAATCGCAAATCCCGCACGGCTTCTCGCTGTCTTCCAGGTCGCCAAAGTGTCGCACCAGCGACGCCATGCGGCACTGCTGGCTGTCGGCGTAGCGGAGCATCTGTTCGATCTGCGCCCGCTTCTGCTCGCCCTGCGCGATGTAGGTTTCGCGCCAATGGTTGTGTCCCCGGCTGACGTTCTCGGCAAAATCCACCACCGCGCCGCCGTGCGCCCACAGCTTTTCAAGTGCGCGGTCAAACACCTCGTCTCCAATGTGCGACCGGCGCTCGAGCGCCGCCTTTGCCTGGGGCTCGGCCTTGAGAAGCGAATAGATTCCACCCAGCACGGCGACGTCCGGATAGTCGCGCTCGAAGAAGAAGTCATGCGTGTAGCGGTCGGCGTAGGAGTGCATCAGGATCGCCCGGCTGGGCTTGCCGTCGCGCCCCGCGCGGCCCAACTCCTGGTAGTAGGCTTCCAGGCTGCCGGGCAGCGCCGTGTGGATCACGGTTCGGATGTCAGCCTTGTCGATTCCCATGCCGAAAGCAATGGTCGCCACCATCACCTGGATGCGGCCCTCCTGGAATTCCGCCTGAACCTGGTGGCGCACGTGGGCGTCGAGGCCGGCGTGGTAAGCCGCCGCAGGGAAGAACGCGCCGAGCTCGATGGCCAGGGCTTCAGCCTGCTTGCGCGTGGGCGTATAGACGATGGCCGGCCGGCGCTCCTCGGCGCGCAGCAGTTTGAGCGCAAGCTCGGGCCGCTGCGACGGCGCAATCTCCACCACCTCGATCGCGATGTTGTCTCGCCGGAAGCCGTGAACCAGGCGTGCCGGCCGCACCAGCCCCAGTTGCTCGGTGATGTCGTCCTGAACGATGGGCGTGGCCGTTGCCGTCAGCGCCACCACCGGAGCCGGACGAAGGCGCGGCAGGTGCTGCCCCAGCATGCGATAGTCCGGCCTGAAGTCGTGCCCCCACTGCGAAATGCAGTGCGCCTCGTCCACGGCGATCAGCGATAGCGGCCGTTTGGCCAGCATGTCCGGAAAGCCGGCCACGCGCAGCCGCTCCGGCGCGATGAAAAGGAATTGCAGCTTGCCCGTTAGGTAATCCTGGCAGGTGCGGCGCAGCTCGGTGCGCGGGCGCCCGGAATGGATGCGATCGACCGCGAAGCCCCGCTCCTTCAGCTTGGCCACCTGGTCTTCCATCAGGGCGATCAGCGGACTGATCACCAGCGTGGTCCCGCCGCGCGCGATTCCCGGCAACTGGTAGCAGAGCGATTTGCCCGACCCGGTCGGCATCACCAGCAGAACGTCACGGCCTGCGATGGCCGCGCGGCACACGGTTTCCTGGTTCGGCCGAAAAGAAGGGAAGCCAAAGGCGCTGCGCAAAAGACTTTTCAGGTCGGAGGTCGGCATGGGTGCGGTCCCGATCACTTTGTGTCCGGCAGAGACTGCGGGCAGGCTTTCGAAACTTGCCTCGCGCCCGCACAACCGGACATCCCGCTATCATACCGGATTTGCTCCAGGGTGAAGAGGCGGAACTCCGGCCTCGACAAAACTGAAGAATTGCCGTTGCATGCGAGCGGGCGCGGCGTATACTGTTGTGCCGCGGGAAAGCAATGATCACGTGAGCCTGTTGTCTGCGCCGCGCGCGGTTGAACAGGAGCGGCGCTGAGAGGAGGGAAGTGGAAATGGCATCTGAAAAATCAGCCAGCGAATTTCTCAAAATGGATCGCCGCGA
>JARRJI010000427.1:0-2411 GCA_037379595.1 Acidobacteriota bacterium
CGAACCAGATCATGGCCCCTGTTGTGTTACTATGCGAAATGCAACCTGCAAACACCAGCGGGAAGCGCCACTACCCTCCAGAGGCCGTGAATGGGGTCCGAGTCTGCGGAGTTTCACAACCGGTATATCGTAAGGTCCGTCGTTCATGCGTCGGCCATCCTCGCATCATTCCATTCTCCAAGAGAGATTTTGGGACTGCAGGAAGTTGTTTCCCGTTCAGGGCTTAGTAAGGGAGTGTGCTTCCGTCTACTCTACACCATGCACGAGTGTGGTCTTCTGGAAAAGGTGGGGCAGAACCAGTATCGACTCTCCTACTACGCGGGTGTACCGCGCAAATTTCGCATTGGCTACGCGGACCAGGACCAGAACTCCTCATTTTCCAGGGAAGTTTTCGACGGGCTTAATCAGGCATGCCAAAAGGCGCAGGTGGAGCTGATCGTGGTTGACAACCGCCGCGACCCTAAAGTCGCCGTCAAAAATGCGGAGCGGCTGGCCCGGGAGCATGTGGACCTGGCGGTCGAGTTCCAAATCGATGAGCGCACAGCTCCGGTGATCGCATCGAGCTTTTTGAGCGCGGGGATACCGCTGATCGCTATCGATATCCCGCATCCCGGCGCCGTTTATTTCGGGGCTGATAACTATGCTGGAGGGCTGATGGCGGGCCGGTATCTGGGCCAATTTGCAAAGCATCAGTGGGAATCCTCCGTCGATGAAATCCTCTTGCTGGAGATCTCTCGAGCCGGCCCTTTGATCCGCATGAGAACGAACGCTATGCTGGACGGGATTCGGGAACTGGTTCCGGCCGGGAATAAATGGCCGGTCATTCGCCTGGATGCCAAAGGGGAATTCAGGACCGCCCTGGAGGCCGTGAGGGACTACCTGCGCGGCAGTAAAGCAAAGCGCGTACTGGTCGGCGCTGCAAACGATCCCATGGCATTGGGAGCCCTGCGAGCCTTTCAGGAGTGCGGGCGCGCGGCCGAGTGCGTGGTGGCGGGACAGAATGCCGAACCGGAGGCGCGCGCGGAGATGCGCCAGCCCGGGGCGCGGCTGATCGGCTCAGTAGCCTATTTCCCCGAAAGATATGGAAACGCGATTATCCGGCTGGCGACCGACCTTCTGCAGGGAAAGGACGTTGCGCCGGCAACATTCACGCCTCAGCAACTGATAACTCCTCAGAATGTCGACCGGCTGTACCCCAATGATTCGCTCTTCCCGCGCCTGGCGCGCGAATACAGTTAAATGATTGCCGGCAATTAACTCCCGCGCAATAAACCTTCCGCCATGCCGCTGAAGCGTTGCCGGAAGCGCCAGCGCACACCCGACGAACTGCTGGTTCCACGCCGGTAAGCAAGAAGTGTGCAAACTTTACGCAGCTTAGAGAGATCCATATTCCGCATTGCGGAATTCCACGCCAGGCACCTAATTTAACCTTGACGTCCGGATATCGTTTTCTTGCCCCCCAGAAATCATAGAATCAAATAACTAAGCCTGGCCGCATTGAGGACCGACATTTCTCATAGCAAAATACTGGAAACCTTAAATGATGTGATTGACGGCGCTGATGATTTTCAAAGTAGTATGGGCCCGCAGCACAGGTGGTCGCTATTTCTGAAGAACTAGTCGATTCTTGAACCGGAAGCTGCTCTTTCTATTTGCTTTCCGTCGGGCTTGGGTCACAAAGCAGGACATGGAGACATTCAGACCGAATGGAGTGGTGCGTCAGGATCGCACTCCCGGAAGGAGATGGTTCAATATGCATAGAATCAGGCAAGTAGTCCTTCTCAGTGCTGTGCTGCTTTCTCTGATAGCGCTCTCGGGCGTGCTCAGAGCGCAGACTGCCACAGCGCTGATTACGGGCGTCGTTACAGACCAAACCGGGGCCGTCGTCCCGCAGGTTAGTATCACTATTACAAATGCAGACACGGGCATGAAATGGAGTTCCACTACCAGCAGTGCCGGCAAATATACGGTCACAGCTCTTCCCGTGGGCGTTTACACGGTAACCGCCAAGAAGCAGGGCTTTAAAACAAGCCAAAAATCACAAATAAGCCTAAGCGTCGGTGAGACTTTCGAGGTCGATTTCAGCCTTACGGTTGGCAGCGTAACCCAGGCAGTCACTGTCGAAGCCAATCCCGTTAGCATCAACACGGTAACAGCATCACAAACGCAGCTTATAGGCTCGCGACAAATCTCGAATCTGCCTTTGAACGGGCGCAACTTCACAGAGTTCCTTACGCTGAACGCCGCGGCAGTTTCCTCCCCTGGCGACGAGGCCGGGTCAATGCGCCAGGGCAAAGGAACCGGTTACAACATCAATGGAAACCGCGCTCAAGACAACAACTTTACGCTCGATGGACTGATCAACACAGACGTTACCCTGGGCGACCCCGCTGTTATCTTGTCCCAGGATG
>JARRJI010000428.1:0-4640 GCA_037379595.1 Acidobacteriota bacterium
ACTCTGACGGCGGAGGATCTCGAAAAGGGCTGCCGGCTGGCGCTCGATTATGACTGCGGCAGCGTCTGCATCATGCCCTACGCGCTGCGGCGCTGCGCCGAAATTCTGCAGGGCAGCACGGTGAAAGCGAGCACCACGATCGGCTTCCCGCACGGCGGCCACACCACGGCGATCAAAGTTGCGGAAGCCCGGCAGGCGCTCGACGACGGTGGCCAGGAGCTGGACATGGTGGTGAACATCAGCAAGGTGCTGAGCGAGGATTGGGACTACGTCCGGCGGGACATCGGGGCTGTGATCGAGGTGACGCACGGCCGCGGGCAGAAGGTGAAGGTCATCTTCGAGAACTGCTACCTGAAAGATCAGCACAAGATCCGGCTCTGTGAAATCTGCGGCGAGTTGGGCGCCGATTGGGTGAAGACTTCAACCGGCTATGGCACCGGCGGCGCTACGATCGAAGACCTGAAGCTGATGCGTGAGCATTCTCCCGCGCAGGTGCAGGTGAAAGCGGCCGGCGGTGTTCGCGATCTCGACAAGCTGCTGGAAGTTCGCGCGCTGGGCGTGACGCGCGTCGGCGCCAGTCGCACCCCCGGTATCCTGGACGAATGCAAACGCCGGCTGGGGGGATCGAAATAGGCAAGACGCCCGTGGCACGTTGCGCCGGCGGGGGGATTTGAGATTTCAGAAAAATGCAGAGCAACACGGGTCTGAAATTTCGAATTTGAGATTTCAGATGAGAGGTGGGAAAATCCTGCGGCGAGGCCGATTCTCCTGGGCCAACCCTGCGGCAGGGATGAATTCGTGACCTTTCGCATTCGCAAGAACCGCAGCGTTGAAAAGTGAACGCCGCGTTAGAACGCCAGCAGCCGAAGACACGCTGAAGGGGGGACAGGTACTTGAACAGATCGAGAAATGGCAGAATCAATGAGCGAATTGGCGCCGGTTTGCTGGCGCTTCTATTCTGGTTTCCGGCGATGGTGCTGGCGCAAGGCAAGCCGGTCCGCACCGAGAGCGGGCTTGTTTCGGGAGTCGCGTTAAGCCATGGGCTGGAAGTTTTCAAGGGCATTCCGTTTGCCGCTCCGCCGGTGGGCAGGCTGCGCTGGCGGCCGCCGCAGCCTCCCGCGGCTTGGCAGGGCGTACGCAAAGCCGACCAATTCGGCGCTCCCTGCATGCAGCCGCCCTCGCCCGAGCGCCTGGGGCCCTGGACGCGCGTCTTCCTCTCGAAAATGAAGCCCAGCGAGAACTGCCTCTACCTGAACATCTGGACCACGGCGAAGCGGCCCAAAACTCCGCGCCCGGTGATGGTGTGGATTTACGGCGGAGGTTTTACCAGCGGGGCGGGCAGCGTGGAAATCTACGACGGCGCCGCGCTGGCGCGCAAAGGCGTGGTGGTGGTGAACTTCAACTACCGGCTGGGGGCCTTCGGCTTTTTCGCCTACCCGGGCTTGACCGCGGAATCGCCGCACCATTCTTCCGGCAACTATGCCCTGCTTGACCAGATCGCCGCGCTCGGCTGGGTGCAGCGGAACATCGCGGCCTTCGGTGGTGATCCGCACCACGTCACCATCTTCGGCCAGTCCGCCGGAGCGGCCAGCGTGTGGGCGATGATGCAATCGCCGCTCGCCGAGGGCCTGTTTGAGAGGGCCATCGTCATGAGCGGCCCGGCGGTGATTCCCACGCCGGCCATCACCGGCCAGCGCACCCTGGCTTCCGCCGAGAAGATGGACGAGAAATTCGCCGACAAGTTGGGCGTCCACACGCTCGAACAACTGCGCGCCCTGCCGGCCGAAAAGCTGATGCAGGATTCGGAGCACGCACGCTGGGCGCCGATCCACGACGGCTGGGTACTGCGCCCCGGCTGGCAACCGGAGCACCAGACGCCCGTGATCAGCGGCATGGTGGCGGATGACATCGGAATCGGCTACTACGGCAACGGTCCGGCCCCGGCTATGACCCTGAAGACTTACCACAAGCGGATGCAGGCGATCTGCGGAAATGAGATTTCAGAATGTCTGAAGCTTTATCCGGCGCACGACGGAACGCAAGCCGCCGTCGCCCTCCGCACCGCATTGCAGGACCGCGCCCGCGTTTCGTTCTACATGTGGGGCGTGAAGCAGCTTCATTACAGCCCGCGAGTTTACACCTACTACTTCAACCGGAAAATTCCCTGGCCGCAGCACCCCGATTATCTCGTGTTCCATTCTTCCGGGCTGCCTTACGTCTTCGACAACCTCAGGCTGCTCGACCGTCCCTGGCAGACGGTGGACCATCGCGTGGCGCGCCAGATGTCCTTGTACTGGACCAACTTCGCCAAGACCGGCAGTCCCGACGGAAACGGTCTGCCCAGCGCAGATGGAGCCTATCCCGCTGGCCTCGCCGGCCCGGCAGAAGTTCTGGATGGAACACCTGAAAGAGCCGCTGGGGTTCTGACAGGCGCCACGGGCAGATGCCCCCGCAAGGGCGAATCATGAAATGCCCCTGCCTGCTTTACAGTTTGACTTCGCTGACCTGGAGAACCGGCTGGACGTTCGTGTAGTTGGGGACATCGGCGCCGATGGCCTTCTCGTGGGGGCCGAAGGCGGCTCCGAAGGCTTCCATCGAGTCGAACAGGAGGTGCGCCAGCGCGAGATAGGGCGGGGGCGAACCGGGCTCGTCGCCGGCGATGCCCTGGTCGACGCTCACTCCCTTGAGCGCGCCGCCCAGCTTCTCGCGGACCATGGGGATGTGGGACTCCAGGTAGTAGGCCATATCAAACCTGCCGCCCGGGCTGTTGGGATACATCACGCTCACCTTGATCATTGGTTTTTCTCTCCCTGGTATACCAGCTTTGACTTCAATGCGATTCGTACGCGATGGCGATTTCGGGCTGATTCGTCAGCGTCTGAAGGACAACGCAGTAGCGCTCGGTCAGGCGGATCAGCGTTTCCAGTTGCTCCCTGGTTGCGTCGCTCTCTAAATCGAATTTCAGACGGATTCGCTGGAGTCCCACTGGAACATCTTTAGCCACGGCCAGGGTTCCGCGGAAATCCAGCTCGGCTTCGGCGAAGATGGTTGCATCCCGAAGCGGGATTCCGGTAGCGGTGGCCACTGCGCGCAAGGTGACACCCGCACACGCCGCCAGGGCTTCCAGTACCATATCTCCCGAACAGGCGGAAAGTCCGTCGCCACCCGTGGCCGGGTGTAGACCCGCCTCAACCAGCGCCTTTCCGGTTTCCACCTTGCAGGTGATTCCTTCGCCCAGCCGCGCCTGCGCCCGCAGCGTGACCCGAGCCGCCTGGGGCTCATCGCGGTATTTCTGCTTCAAAGGAGCTTGCAGGGCTTTGATCTGGTTTGCATCCATTGATATCGTTCCTGGGCCGGTGCAGCACCGACTGTGCGCCCACGCCGGCACGTTGAAGTTCCGCACAGGCTACTCGAGCGGAATCCGGCTCTTGTTCTGGGCGAGCCAGGCCTCGAAGGTCAGGAGCTCGGGATTCAGACTCCTGGCGAAATCGAGATTGCGCGCGCCGCAGTAATATTCGTTAAAGTCGCGTTTGAACTGGAACATGTTACCGAGGTCGTCGGCGCCCGGGAAGCCGAAAGCGCGGTACTGATCCGGCGTCACGGCGTTGTAGCGAACCTCCCGGCCAAGCGCCTTTGAAAATGCCGCGGCCATCCCGGCGCCCGTCAGGTGCTCACCGGCGATGCCCACGGTTTTGCCGATAAACTCATTGCCTCGCTTGAAGATGCCATAGGCGCACTTGCCGATGTCTTCGGCGGCGATGCCGGGCAGCTTCTTGTCGTCCAGGGGGAAGGCGATGGCGAGCTTGCCATCCGGGCCTTTCTTTGGGCCCATGCCGAAGTAGATGAAGTTGTCCCAATAGAACGAAGTCAGCAGGAGCGTGACCGGCAGGCCGCGGCTGGTGAAAGCGTCGTTTGCCTCACCCTTGGCATCAAAGTGGGGCACCTTGTACTTGCCCATCAGCGTCGGCATCCGGTTGTCGTCGAGCGGCACCCATTTGCGCGTGTTTTCAAGCGTGGACCAGATGACGTGCTGCAGGCCCGCCTGCTTAGCGGCCTGCGCCATGGAGGTGGCCTGGGCCAGTTCCTTTTCGGGCGAGAAGTGCGCCCAGTAAAACGTGACGCAGAATGCTCCGTAGGCCCCTGCAAAAGCCTTCTTCAGACTTTCGGGGTCGTCCAGGTCGGCGGCGACAACTTCCGCACCCTGCTGGGCCAGCGCCCTGGCCTTTTCGGAATTGATGTCCCGCGTGAGGGCGCGCACGGCAAAACCGCCGCTCGGGTCTGCCAGAATGGCACGAACCAGTCCGCCGCCCTGCGCTCCCGTTGCCCCTGCAACCGCAATGATTTTCTTTTCTGCCATGGTGAGTCTCCTTGTGGAATTCAAAAGCGAGCCGCCCCGGCCCGGTGCTTTGGCTATAAACCTTATATTGAAAAAAAGGACCGACAGCCGCACCCCCGCCCACGCCCCGCCGGCGGGGTCGGTGTGCAACGCTCTCTTGGCCTACGGCCCAGCTAGGCCCACTTTTTGCCGAGGGCTTCCAGGCCCGCCTTGGCCAGGACGTCGGGAGTCATCACGATGTGGAAACTGCACTCCGCGTTGAATTGCAGAAACCACGGTTCGGCAAGCGCCGGAACCTTGGATG
>JARRJI010000429.1:0-3345 GCA_037379595.1 Acidobacteriota bacterium
TTCTCCCTCACAAACTCGATGTGAGCGATCTTCTTCGGATAACCATAGGCTTCGCGTCCGCCCGCCATGGCCACGTCAGTGGTCACAAGAATGTGGGGAACGTATTGAACCGCCCGGCCCTTGTACGTACAGACGAGGAATTGGATGGCCTCGTTATAAGGCCCGATCGTGTTCCAGGGGTACTCGATCAGGGCCAGCACCGCCATCGGCTGATCGGTGAGTTCCAGGGCGGCGGGAAGCAGTTCAGCGGCCCGCTCGCCGTCGGTTTCGTACTGAAAGAGCGCCATTCTGGCGTTTCGGAAATAGACCGGCAGATTCTGTAAGAACGGAGCGTGAACCGGCATGCTGGGCCCGAAACGCTCCTTCGCCAATCTCCCCTTGATGCCCATCGTTGCCTTCCTTTCTTCCGGGCGACGGATGTCACCTGGGTCCGGTGATGTCGATGCCCATGGCCGCGGCGATTCCGGCAATCGACTCTCTGCTTTCCGAAAACGAGCGGCCGCAGATCAGCCCTCCATCCACCACCAGAGGGAGGCCATTGACGAAGCTTGACTCATCGCTGGCCAGCCACAAGGCCGCCTGGGCGATGTCCTTCGCTTCGCCGGCACGGTGAATCGGCTGCACGCTCGCAAAACGCTGTTTCAAATCATCGAGCCTCCGTACAGCTTCCGCTTGAGACAGCCCGAATGCCCTGCCGAAGATCGGCGTCACGATGGCGCCCGGGCAAAGGCAATTCACGCGGATGCCCGATTCGCCCAATTCCACAGCGGCACAGCGGGTCATGTGGATCACCGCCGCTTTGGCGGTGCTGTAGAGGATGCCTCCCCATCCGGTCCGGAGGCCGGCGACGCTGGCGGTGTTGATGATGCTGCCGGAACCCTGTTTCTTCATCACGCGGGCCGCATGCTTCATACCGAGAAACACGCCCCGCTGGAGTACCGCCAGATGGGCCTCGTACTCCTGCAACGGAATCTCGTCGATCACGGCGGTTGGCCGCCCGAAGCCGGCGTTGTTGAAGATGCAATCCAGCCGCCCGAACTCGTTGACTGCGGAATCGACCGCAGCCTCGACGTCCCTTTCCTGGCTCACATCGGTGTGCCGGAACCGGACGCTGCTTCCAAGTTCAGCGGCCAGGGCCTGGCCTTCAGCATCCAGAATGTCGGCCACCATCACGCGTGCGCCCTCGGCGGCAAACAAACGGACCGTAGCCTCACCAATTCCGCTGGCGCCTCCGGTGATGACAACACCTTTACCTTCAAGTCGTTTTGACATGGGAGCCCCCCTTTGCCGCAATCATGCACCTGAACCCGCACAGCGTCAAGGCAAGAACCACTCTTCTGATATCTGAACGGACGGGAGAAGCAGGCGAGTAGAGCGGTCCCGCGGTTTTGAGGTCCGCGGTTCTTCTGGTGATGGCGTTCGCCGCGTTGTATTCCAGCGCCGCCACAAGAGCCGGCGCCGGATCGCCATCAGGCCCGGAGGGCCGGCAGAATTTAGCCCACAGCGTAAGCCGTGGGACTTCGATGGCCGCCAGAATCGCCCGAGCCATAAGCGCTCTCCGAAGTGCGGTATGCGTACGCGCCAGTGTACGCCGATCAGGCAGGAGCGGCCTTGTGCCCATTTCCGAAAGCGGGGCCCGGCGATGGTGGACGATCCGAAAGCGACTGTGTTAGCATGGTCGCGTCACGGGTTAACGTCACAACCAGAAGAATCATCGACAGGAGCCCGCGGGAATTTGCCCGGTTTTACCGCGCTCCGCTCAACCAACTCGCGTCTTGCCGGCTATCCGATTGTGCGCACCTTCGTTGCCCCGCCGGGAGGGCGAGGGAATCCACTCTTAAAAAGGGAGCACAAATGAAGGGAAGAAAGATTCAGTCATTCGTCACGGCGCTGGCTGTGGCTGCAGCATTCGCCCCTCTTTCGACGGCACTCGGCGCTCAAAACTCCGGAACCCTGCAGCCACCCAATGCCCAGCAGAAACAAGTCCAGCAAAAGGTCCGCACTTACTACGGCACCATCGTCAAGATCCGCGAGGGCGGGTATGCCCTGATGATCGACCCCGTCAACCAGCGAGGCTACAACCTCGATGATCAAAAGGATGCCAAGAAATTTGACAAGAAGAAGGTGCTCGTCAAGGGAAAGCTGAACAAGCAGACCGGCATGCTCCACGTCATGTCCATCAAGCCTGTGGCCAATTGATCACCTTTGTCTGGAACCGCGAAGGGGTCCTGCGGCCGGCGATTTTTCTCGCTGGCGGCGGGAGGGCTGAGCCCTCCCCTGCCCCTTGTCTGACGCCCGCGGAAAGCACTGCTCGCAGAGCTGTTGCTCGAGCTATTGCCAACAGGCGCTCGCTGCTCCAGCAAGGTGGCGCAGAGTGGTTTTATAACTCTGCTAGCGAGGTCCTCCGGGGTTGAGGTCCGCGGCTCTTCTGGTGATGGCCATCCGCCGCAGGCCCGGAGGGCCGAAAGAATTTAGCCCATAGCGTGAGCTATGGGACTGAATTGGCGTTACAATTCACCGCAGCCCCGGAGGGGCGAAAGCCATGGCCCACACCTTCGCAAACCTTCTGACCCACGCGGTCTTCAGATGTAGCCACGGCACCGCCTTCTAGGCCGCGGGCTCGTCGGTTATGGTGTCCAAAAAGCCCACGGCACAAAACCGGTGCGGTTGATACCCGCTTGCAGGCCCGGAGGGCCGATAGAATTTATCCCATGGCGCGAGCTATGGGAATCGGTTCACGCCACGTTCCTTCCAGCCCTGGAAGGGCGAAAGAACATTGGCAACTATGGACATTCTTTCGCCCTCCGGGGCTTTTTCACTTCTTCATCGGACCTGCTTTCCCATAGCTCACGCTATGGGCTAAATTCTATCGGCCCTCCGGGCCTGCAACAATTGATGCGGGTTCGGGGTGTCGTATTCCGGCGCCATTCCGCGGCTCCGGCGATCCAGTCCACCTTCCCTAACGGATCCTCCGCTGAGCCCAAGTTCTCGTACAGCCAGGCGAGGCGAATGAACAGCCACTTGCCTTCGATAGCTGCTCGAGGGAGCTCTGGCTCGGTTGCTGCCAAGGCTTTGAGAAGTTCACCCGACTTCCAGGCCGTGCTCTTGTCCACGCTTGCCAGTTCGACCAGTTCGGGCGGGCCCTGAGCACCGCTCTGCATTGCGGAAACCGCGAGTTCAACGGCATCCCTCCACCCCAGCCACCCGCGAGAGTGCCCAAACTCGGCCTCTCTCCAGCTAAGCGTTGTCTCCCTGGCAATGAACGAGACCGGAACCATGTCAAGAGCCATGACGTGTCCTAAACTCCGGGCGGGTGATGCACGCCCCGATCTACCAGCGTGTACG
>JARRJI010000429.1:3356-5615 GCA_037379595.1 Acidobacteriota bacterium
CCAGCGTGTACGGCCACCTGTAATCGCCAAATGAATGACCACGCCTGTATACTCCCCGCACAGCGTAAATGCAAGGCGCAGGACAAATCATGGATTGTGAAGGATGAAGGGTGAATGGGGGAACTGCGAACAATGGCCGGCAAAAGGCAGGAGCAGCGGCGTCACCTCGCGGTGCGCAGGCGCTGGGAGCATCGACTGGCGGTGCGCAGGGGTGGGGGGTAATCGCCCAATCACTCAATCACAAATCGCCAAATCACCCATGCGTGCGGCCGATTGTTGCGCGCTTCGATTCTCAAATTTCTAACCGCCTCACCGCCATCTTTTTTGCTTTGATCTGAAATCTCAAATGTCCAATTTGAAATGCCGTCGCCGCCAGGGCCGGGGGTCAAAATGCATCGCTCATCATTGATAATTCAGAATCAGTAATTGTCTCGGGATTGCGGAGGTGCGCGATGGAGATAGGCTTGCGTGCTAGGCTACCCACACGGCCCGAGTCCGCTAAAATGGGACGCATGGGATTTTCGGAAGAAAAAACCTCGATTCTTGTAAGCGGTTGATAATAGGCATGTTGACAAAGATTCTTGACTCCGAAAACCCTCATTTGCACGAAAATTGTCTGTTTCGCGGACAGTGAGTAAAAATTACAGTTCCCATCTTTCGCGCCGTTTCACAACTGCAACGCCTGGTCAAGATCGGCGATCAGGTCGGCCGCCGCTTCGATGCCCACAGACAATCGCACCAGGCCGTCGGTGATGCCGATCGCCCGGCGCTCCTCGGGCGGTACCGCGCGGTGGCTGGTGGAGGCGGGGTGCACAATCAGGGACCGCGTATCACCCAGGCTGGCCGCGCGCGCGAACAGCTTGACGCGGTCCATTACCAGCTTTCCGCCTTCGTAGCCGCCCTTCGCTTCAAAGCTGATCATGGCCCCGAAGGCGCTCATCTGCTTCCGCGCCACGTCGTGGCCGGGATGGTTTGGCAAGCCGGGATAGTTGACGCGCTCAACCTTGGGATGCGATGCAAGGAACTCAGCGACCCTCTGGGCGTTTGAGCAGTGCGCGGGCATGCGCAGGTGAAGCGTGCGAATGCCGCGCAGAATCAGCCAGGCGTTGAACGGGCTGATCACGCCCCCGTAGTCGCGGATCACTTCATGAACCAGCAGCGAGATGTAATCGCGCGGGCCGATGATCGCTCCGCCCATCGCATCGCCGTGCCCGCAAAGATACTTGGTGGCGGAATGGACCACCGCCGTGATGCCCAGCCGCAACGGTTGTTGCAGCGCCGGCGAAGCGAACGTGTTGTCCACCATCGTCGGGATTCCGCGTTCGCGCCCAAGCGCGGCAACCGCCGCAATGTCGACCACGTCCAGCACAGGATTGCTGGGGGTCTCGAAATAGATCAGGCGCGTGTTGGGTCCGAGCGCCGCTTCAAAGTCTTCCACCCGCGCCGATTCGACAAACGTTGCCGAGGCGCCCATCCGCGGAAGCTTCTTGTTGAGAAAGTTGTAGGTGGCTCCGTAAATCGAGCGGGCCGCGACCACGTGATCCCCGCTCTTGACGAGGCCGAGGATCGCCGATGAAACCGCGGCCATGCCGGATGCCGTGGCCAGTGCTGCTTCGCCGTCTTCGAGCGCCGCCAGCTTGGCTTCCAGCGCGTGGATCGTGGGATTGCCGTAGCGCGTGTACATGTAACCGGGCTTCTGCTCGCTATAGACTGCGGCCATCTCATCCGAATCGGCGGAGACATAGGTGGTCGATTGATAGATCGGCGTGTCCAGTGCGCCCGTGGCAGGACAGGGGGCTTCTCCTGCATGCACGGCCAGCGTTGCAAAATCGAGCGGTCTTTCCATCCGTCACCTCATCAAAGTGGATCCTTTGCGTTCATCAGGACCATTCCACAAAGGTTCCTTTCAGCATCCTGCTAAGGGTATCGCGTCCGGTGCGAGATGGCAAAAAGCCTGCGACGGCAGAAGAGCCAAAGGGTCAGGGTCGGACTCTGAAAAAGCGCACTCGCCGCTTATTGACCCACTGGACAGCGCCCTCGGAAATGACTAGACTTTTTAATTGTTGATACCACATTTCGACCAGGGAGGAAGCGATGCCGACCTGTCCAGAATGCGATGCAACGATCGACATTGAAGAGGACGAGCTTGAGGAAGGGCAGACGATCGACTGCCCGGAGTGTGGGGCCGAGCTCGAGGTGGTAGGCACGGAACCGATTGAGCTTGATGTCGTGCGAAGCGGCGAGGAAGAGGAGGGTGAT
>JARRJI010000430.1:0-2927 GCA_037379595.1 Acidobacteriota bacterium
GTATCCGCCGCCGTCCGCCAGCCGAGACCAGCGAGCGGTCTGGACGGCGCCGCTGGTCTTGAGCGCCAGCCTGTAATAATCCTGCTCCGGCCAGGACGCCTGGATCTTCCCTTCCCGAGCCAGCCGCGCGAGGTTGCCAAAAGTGCTGATGATGTTGAACCCGTGATCGTGAACACCGGTGTGGGTAATGTAGGTTTCCATCCACTTCCGGGTCCCCTCGCGCCCACACTCGAGGAACCACGTGTTGCCGGTTACCTCAAACTGCAACAGCGCCGAACCGTACTGGAATCCACGTGTCCAGTCGGTCCAATCGCGTGGCCGGTAGATTCCCTCGACCGTCACCACCGGCGGGCCGGAAGCAGGGTCCCATGCCTGCTCGATAGCTCTAAGTTTGGCCGCTGACAGATCAAACAACCGCTCCAGTTTAGAGCGAAGTTTTTCGGGAGAAAGTTCGAAATCGATTTGAAGCATGTCAGCCGTTACAGGCGGCGGAGGTGAAAACCGCCATCCACGTTAATCACTTCTCCAGTCGAAAAGGGAAAGGAATCCTGTGCGATGGTGGCCACCGCGCGGCCCACATCCTCCGGCGTGCCCCAGCGGGCAATCGGAGTGAGGCCGTCGGCAATCATGCGATCGTATTTGTCCTTCACTACGACCGTCATGTCGGTCGAAATGATCCCGGGCCGCACCTCGTAGACGTTGATTCCGTATTCAGCCAGGCGCACCGCAAAGAGCTGAGTGGCCATCGAAAGCCCCGCCTTGCTCACACAGTATTCGCCGCGATTGACGCCGGCTGCAAAAGCCGAAGCCGAGGAGATATTGATAATCTTTGGCTTTGAGCGCATGGATGGGATGTTTGAAAGCCGCGGAATCCAGAAATTGGCCACCGCCTGAGTCAGGAAATAAGGCCCCTTCAAGTTGATGGCCATCAGGCGGTCAAAGCTTTCTTCTGAGGCCGCGAGCAGATCGGCGCGCACCTCCGGAGCTACGCCGGCGTTGTTTACCAGAACGTCGATCCAACCCAGTTCGCGCTCGATGAATTCCATGAGGCGGATGCGCTCCTGAGAGTTCGCAACGTCCGCTTGCACCGTCTCAAACTTCACCTTTGTTGCATTGGGAGCAGAATCAGTGCACAGCCTTCTGCACTCTTCCGCCGCGGTGGCATTCGTTGCGTAATTGATCGCCACACCGAATCCCGCTCGCGCAAGGCTGAGGCAAATCCCCCGCCCAATTCCACGGGAGCCGCCGGTTACCAGAGCTACTGGAAATTCAGGAAACATGCCCTAAGACTATACCGGATGAATTAGACGGAGTTGCAAAAAATCTGTTGTTTGCGGCACGAAGAAAATGCCAAGACATCGCCCATGGGTAGACGCCGCAGGATGATTGCAGTAGTATTCAAACTTCACTCATCACCCTTTGGCCTTGCAGGTGGTTGGAGACCTGCCCAGCAACCTGCAGGAACTCCGGGCCGTTGGCGGTTTGACCGGTGAGAGAAGCTTTGTTCAGAGGACCGATACCCACATGAAAACCACGAAAGCAAGTTCTAAGCCTTTCAGGAACCTGGCACGCGGAGTTCGAGCGTTTGCATTCCTCGTCGTGCTGTTCGGGGTGGCGGGAGTGGTGCTGCCTCAATCCCTCTTCGCGGCGCAACCCGAACCCGCAAAACCTATCTCGCTCGACCCAGCAAACCCGCACTACTTCCTGTTTCGCGGCCGCCCCACGGTGCTGATCACCTCGACGGAACATTATGGCGCGGTGATGAATCTGGATTTCGATTATCCGCTATACCTCAACCGGCTCCATGAACAGGGCTTCAATCTCACCCGCCTCTTCTCGGGTGTGTATGTCGAGAATCCAACCGCCTTTCACATTGCCCGGAACACCCTTGCTCCGGCTCCGCTGCGGTTTATCTGCCCCTGGGCGAGGAGCACACAACCGGGTTACGCGGGAGGCGGCAACAAGTTCGATCTTCGCACCTGGGACCCGGCATATTTCCGCCGCTTGAAAGACTTCGTCACACAGGCGGGGAAACGCGGCATTGTAGTGGAGATGGTCCTGTTTTGCCCCTATTACGGGGACTCGCAGTGGAACCTCAGCCCGGTTAAGGCAAGCAACAACATCCAGGGGATTGGCGAGCTGCCGAGGACCAAAGCTCTGACCCTGCACAACGGTCCGCTTCTCGCAATTCAGGATGCTATGGTTCGCAAGATTGTTACCGAACTTCATAACTTCGACAACGTCTATTACGAGGTTTGCAACGAACCCTACTTTGGCGGAGTCACGCTCGCGTGGCAGAATCATATTGTCGAGACGATCAAGAACACCGAGGCAGCGTTTCCGGAAAAGCACCTGATCGCCCAGAACATTTCAAACTGAAGAAGGAACCTTCAAGTTCCCTTCCACGCAACCGGGAGGCGGCGGCCACACCCTCCAAGCCCAGCTTTCCATCCTGAAGAAGTTCATTGAGAGTTTCGACTTCGTGCACATGCGCCCGGATGACTCAGACGTCAAAGCCGTCGGGAGCACCGCCAAGATTTATGCGCTGGCTCACCCTGGAAAGGCTTATGCCATCTCCGTTGATGGCGGCGACCCGCAAACAACTCTACTGCTCAACGTTCCTGCCGGGCGATACCACGCGGAATGGATCGACACGCGCACCGGCGCCATCGATAAGTCAGAAGATGTAAGCTATGCCGGCGGTAAGCTTACCCTTGCTTCCCCGTCGTACTCTGAAGACATCGCACTCAGGGTCACGCGACAGGGAAACTGAAAACACGCCTTCGCGCGCTCCAGGCGGAAGGCTATCTTGCCATCCACCCGCCGTCTACCGTGAAAATAGAGCCATTCACGTAGTCGGACGCCGCGGAAGCAAGGAAAACCGCCAGGCCCTGCAGGTCTTCAGGCTCGCCCCATCTACCAGCCGG
>JARRJI010000430.1:2943-3958 GCA_037379595.1 Acidobacteriota bacterium
CTTCAGGCTCGCCCCATCTTCCAGCCGGAATGCGGTCCAGAATGGCCTTGTTGCGCACCGGATCATTCCTGAGAGCGACCGTGTTGTCAGTGCTGATATAGCCGGGAGCAATGGCATTGACCTGGACTCCTTTGGAAGCCCATTCATTTGCCAGCGCTTTGGTCAGTTGGCCAATGCCGCCCTTGCTTGCCGAATAGCCTGGAACCGTGATCCCTCCCTGAAAAGTCAGCAGCGAAGCGGTAAAAATGATCTTTCCGTTTCCTCTGGCTACCATGCCCTTGCCAATCTCGCGAGTCAGGATAAATTGCGAGTTCAGATTCACTTCGATCAGGGTGTCCCAATAATCATCGGGAAACTCAGTAGCGGGTTTGCGAAGGATCGTCCCGGCATTGTTGACAAGAATATCGATGACAGGGAAATCTTGTGCCAGCCGTTCGATCAGCGAGTAAAGGTCCTTGCGGTCCGAAAAATCGCAGGCAAAAC
The DNA here is from genome assembly GCA_037379595.1 of Acidobacteriota bacterium. Lineage (GTDB taxonomy): Bacteria > Acidobacteriota > Terriglobia > UBA7540 > UBA7540 > SCRD01. The sequence goes on from JARRJI010000430.1 coordinate 3,427, forward strand.
CTTTGAACTTGCGCCCCCGGGCGAGAACTTCCTTTTCCACCTCGCTGCCGGAAGACTCCATCGAGCGACTCACGCCTACAATATCCGCTCCCGCTTCGGCGAAGGCCAGAGCTATCGCTTTGCCAATGCCGCGCCGGCATCCAGTAACCAACGCAGTTTTCCCATCCAGTTTGAATCGATCGAGTATAGCCATTTTTAGTTTGCCAGATTCCTATGCTTGTAGATTCCGCCACCTCTTAGCGTTCGAAACCCGGTTCCCCGAGGCGGTTAATCGTGGGTACACAGGGAAGTCTTGAAATGCAGAGGACAAGATCATGAGGCACGCCCCGCTTGTTGCGGACGCCTCGACGGTGTTAACACGTCCGGCGATACGGTCTTCGACGAATCCGCCCGCGTTTCCCTCGATTGCCTCAATCGAGGTGGGCGAGTTACGGTCACAACAGGCGAGACCGCATCGCCCCGTCGCCGCGTGGAGAAGCTGGATGGCGGAGGCAGAGGCGTGGGCAGCAGGGTCGAAGGCACGCTGCCCTAC
>JARRJI010000431.1:0-4154 GCA_037379595.1 Acidobacteriota bacterium
GTTGAGATATTGTTTGTTCTGTTTCAATCGCTGCTTGACCTGCTTCAGCGTCAAGGTGGACTGGTCATGGGTTGTGTTCTGTGCGGACACCGCTGCCGGTGCGGCGAGCAGCGCGCAGGAAACCATAAGCGTGAAGATCATGGTTAATTGCGAAAGGCGTTGCATAAGTGCCTCCTTATGAGTATGAACTCTCGTGCTGATGAATTTTGTCCCCGCCGGTTATGAAGGCTTTGTGTGGTTATTTCGCCCCATAATCGAGTATCCGCCGGAAACCTGCAACGACCCCGCCTGCGGATATCCCCCCACATTGGCATATATACCACTAGACGCGTTTCTTTGCAATGGAACCAAGGTACCAACCCTTAATAGCCATTGCTTTTTATTTACCAGCTAGTATACACTCCTGAGCCCAAGGGGAGGGGCTCTCATCCAGCTACGCGCCAGTAGCATGGTCGGAGATGATCAGGAGGCGTATCGATGCAAGAGCTGTTTGAAAGGGTTTCCCCTCTGGTTCCCGGTTGGGGCAAGGGAGCTAATCGGCGCCGTCGGGGGTTGGCGGCTGTCGGCGTACTTTTCCTCCTTGCCATTCCGGCATTCTTTGTTTCATGCGGAGGGTCAAGCGCAAGCAATACCACTCCCCCTCCAGTTCCGGCGATTCTAAATATCAATAATTCTACCGATCCTTCCAGCCCTATTAGTCTTCCTATCGAAATCAATGGGACCGGTTTTCAAAGTGCGCCGGGGAAGGTGATTTTTTCCCAATCCTCCACGGGGGTCAAGGCCACCGTTACGCCGAATTCCGGCGGGTGGACTGACAGCGGTACCGTGGTGACCGTTCCCTCTGGAGATGGCACCACCCAGTTCGCCGTACCCGGAACCGTTTCGGTCACGGTCCAGACCAGCGGAGGAACCAGCAATGCGGTCGACCTGACCCTCGTCAAGACCCTCACGTTCGACGTCAACAACGTAACATGGGCACAAACGACACCCCTGCCCACAGCCCTGTCGGGGCTTGCCGCGGTGGCGATCCCCGTGGACAGTTCCAGCGCATATGCGGTGGTCACAGGCGGCTACGACGGGACCGGCAACACCAGCAACGTGTACGTCGGTCCGATCGACCCGACCGGCACGATATCAGGCTGGAATGCGGATCCGGACGTCCTTCCCGAAAAAATTGCGCACCATGCCATGGTGGAAGCCAATCCCGGCAACTCGCTGGTTGACAAAGGCAAGGCGTACATCTACGTGATCGGAGGGCAGGTCAACTCAACCGACGCGCCCGGAGGAACCACTGATATTTACCAGGCCAGCTTTGACCTCACCAGCGGGGCGGTCGGAACCTGGACGCACCTGTCCTCTTCCCTTCCGGAGTCATTGGTCGGGCCGGCGGCGGCGCTCTTTAACGGCTACGTTTACGTGGTCGGAGGCTTGCACCCCGACGGGACTCCCTCGTCAGATGTCTTCTCGGCCCCTGTAAAATCCGACGGGACCCTTGGGACCTGGACCAAGTCGACAAGCGCCTACCCGACGCCGGTTTCCTTTGCGACGGCGTTTGGATTTGCCGGGAAACTCTATGTGCTCGGCGGCGATGGCACCAATTCGACCAATCCCAACGAAGAAGGCACTCAGGGCTCAGGCGTTACTGACGTTAATTTTGCCAGTGCCCTGGACGGAGTGGTCGGTACGTGGAACACCACTTCGCCAACCATCAAAAACCGAAAGAAGCAGATCACGTGGACGGCTTTCGGGCAAATCATCGACGCCGAAGGCATCTATAACGGGCTCCCGGGATCGCTGGAACTCGAACGAACCCAGGTTAACCCTGACAGCACGCTGGCCTCCTGGAACGGCATCACCTCTTCCTCAACGGTTAACAATCAGATCAACGCCAACGTGTACAACGCAGCGGCAATCGTGAGCCCGCTGCAATCGCCTACCTCGACACCGCGTTTCATCCTTCTGGGAGGGCAGGCATTTAATGGCACGTCAGCCGGGGGCGCGCTCAGCGCGATTGTCTATTACAACAGCGCGCCCTGACGCCGGCATCTACGAGCAGTAGAGCTCTTGCGGCTTGCAGGGCTGGCACGGCCCTGGTTTATGGGGTTCGCGATTTCCCAAAGGGAATTCCTGGCGGGCGTTCGCGAGCCCCAGCATCCTTCGGCGCGACTTCGTAACGCGGATCTCCGGTCTTGAGGTCCGCGGTTTTTCTCACCAGCGCGTCCCGGATCAAAACAAGAACTGTAGACCGCAAACATGGTGGTCTGCGCTATCGGCTCCATCGAGGCGCCCACCGCACGACGCCTCGGGTTCCGGAGGGCCAAAGAGGTGTATACTGGTGGGCACATTCAAAANNNGCAACAGGGGCGATGATGTGCGGAACTGATCCGAAACTGCGGGAGGATTGTTATGCGCGGAAGTGACAATGTTCTAAAGGAATTGAACGCTGCGCTGCACGCGGAGTTGACGGCCATCGTGCAGTATATGGTGCAGGCGGAGATGTGCGACAACTGGGGTTACAAGGCCCTGGGCGCGCACATCAAGAAACAGGCCATCGAAGAGATGCACCACGCTGAAGGGCTGATCGAACGCATCGTGTTCCTGGACGGCAGCCCGGAGGTGAAAGTGGGATTGGAGCCCAGGATCTCAAAAAACGTGAAGGCTTACCTGGAAGACGACCTGAAAGATGAGGTCGACGCCGTCCATCAGTATAACGCTTCGGCCAAAGTGTGCCGGGAAGCGGGCGACAACGGCTCGGAGGAGCTGTTCAAAGGGATGATCCAGGACGAAGAGGGCCATGCCGACTGGCTGGAGGCGCAACTACAGGCCATCAGCGACATGGGGCTGGAAAACTGGCTGGCCCAGCAGATGAAGGCAGGCGCGTAGAGGCTTCGGCTTCGGGCGCCGGTCCTGATGCGCATCTAGCGCGCGTGTTGCGAGGCGGCTTCGAGAATCGCCCCGATGCTTTGTTCCACATCCGCGTCGGTGGTTGACCAGTTGCACACGCTGATGCGCATGGCGGTCCGGCCCTTCCACACGGTCCCGCCGCACCAGCAGGTGCCGTCCTCCTGGATTGCCGCGATGGTGCGATGGGTCTGTTCCGCGGTGCCGAACGAGACCAGAACCTGGTTCAGCACCACGTCATTCAGCACTTCATATCCGGCGGCGGCCAGAGCCTCGGCAAACCGGCGCGCCTGGCGGCAGTTGCGCTCGATCAGTTCGGCAAGGCCCGCGCGCCCCAGGCTTCGCAGCGCCGCGTAGACGGGCACGGACCTGGCGCGCCGCGACTCTTCCGGCACAAACTCGTGAGGGTCCCGCTGGTCTCCGGTCGCAACAATGTAAGCGGCGGTGAGAGACATCGCGGCGCGGTGCGCGGCCTCGTCGGCACAGAACATGATCCCGCAGTCGTAGGGAACGTTCAGCCACTTGTGCGCGTCGGTGGCTACGGAATCGGCTTTCTCGATGCCGCGGACAAGAGCCGCGCGCTCGGGCGATGCCACGGCCCAGAATCCAAACGCACCGTCAACGTGAAGCCAGGCTCCGCGGTCCTTTGCGGACTCGGCGATTTCGCCGAGAGGATCGAACGCGCCCGTGTTCACGTTCCCCGCCTGCGCGCACACGATGCAGGGCCCCTGGCGGCCGCGCAGCGCCGCAGCCAGATCATCGGCGCGCATCCGGCCCTGGCTGTCGGTCGGAATCCGCCGAGCCCGGCTGGCGCCGAGGCCGCGCAGCAGCCAGCGAAGTGAAGTTCGCCATGTGGCCGCCGGTCACAAACCCAAAACTCATCGACGGAGAAAGCCCGGCCAGCTCGCGCAACCACGATCCCGTAATCTGCTCGATCGCCGAGACCAGGGGAGACAGAACGTAGATGCCGGCGTTCTGATCCCAGGTCGACACAAGCCAGTCCGCGGCGAGCGCGGCAGGAAGGTTGCCCCCCACCACAAAACCGAAGTATCGTGGCCCCGTCGAGGCGACCGTGCCACCCATACTGGCGCGGGCAAGCGTCGCGGCGAGGGCTTCGGGGGCCATCCCCTCCTGGGGAAGCGGGCCGCCAAGCTCGCGACGCAACTCATCGCTCGACGCCGTCGCGCGCACGGGGCGGTTGCCAATCGATTGGAGCCAGGCCGAGGCATGCTTCTGGACGCTTGCTAGTAGAC
>JARRJI010000432.1:0-2899 GCA_037379595.1 Acidobacteriota bacterium
TGTGTCATTCCGAGCAGCAGCGAGGAATCTCGCATTGGAATCACGGGATTCATGAAATTCCTCGTCGCCCCTTCGGCTCCTCTCAGGACAGGCCCTTCGGCTCCTCGGAATGACACGCAGTACGAGTTTTCAACAACTTGCTAAGAGGTTCCTGACTGACCGGGACCGCGGTACGATCCCGCCACTGAATTTTGCGGACTTTGCGCCTCTGCGCCTTTGCGCGAGGCCTGGACCGATTGAATTTACACGATGCCGCATCCGTATCCTTCTGGCGTGCGTCCGCGCGCTGAGTCTTTTCGCGTCAAGGCGTTAATCGGACCGCAGAATGTTTCTCATCGGCCTGCATTTATTGTTGAACTCCCTCGCATAAAGTGATAGAAGCTTGTACACCATTGCTGAATTGAGCATGTGGCTTGGGGCTTTTTTGTCCATCGGGTGATTTCACAGGAGGTCTCCTCATGCACGGATCGAAGGGATTTTGTCTTGGCCGCGCTGGTCTGAAACCTTTTCCACCCTCTGCCGGCGCCGCACTCTGCAGTCTAGCAATTCTTGCCCTGGGGTTGTTGACGCTCTCGTCCTGTCGGGCGCCTGCGGTGCCGCCGATTGCGACAGTCAGTGTGAACTCGCAGCAGCTTGGTGCTCAGATTCCCAAAGATTTTCTCGGTTTCAGTAACGAAGTTTCCACTGCCGGCATGGGCCTGCCGACGCCGACGGAGCAGGCGCTGGGAAACATTGCGCGTCCGGCCGGAGTCCCTTCGGACGCCCAACTGGCTTATGTTCTGGGTGAGCCCGGAGCGCCCAACACCGGATTTTTCACAATGATGCGCAACCTCGGGCCCGGCGTGCTGCGCCTGGGCGGCAACAGCCAGGACAACACCTGCTGGGATCCCAAGGCGGCTCCGCATCCGAAGTGGTGCAAGGGCCCCATCACGCCCGGCCTGCTCAAGCTCTACTCGACGGCCGTGGGTGCTGCCGGCTGGAAGATGATCCTGGGACTCAACCTGAAGCAGAATTCGCCCCGCTGGGCGCTCCGCGAAGTCACCCGGGGAGTGGCGAAGGAGATTCCCGCCGACCAGATTCTGGGCTTTGAAATCGGCAATGAGCCGGACCTGTTCGGGCGCACGCCCGCGCGGCCCAAGACCTATTCGGCCACCGGCTACGTCAAAGATGCGCTCGGCTATATCAAGGCCTTCCGCGCCAATCGTGTGGCCCGCAAATATGACTTTGTGGCGCCGGCCACCTGTTGCGGATGGCGGAATCCAACCGACATGGAAACCATCCTGAAGGGCATCGGCCCGGACCTGAAGCTGGTTTCTGTCCACGAATACCCGACGTCAACTTGCGGCCAGAAGAACGTCACCGTGGCAGAACTGCTTTCGCCGAAACTCATGCAGGGTTTCAATGATGTTTCCAGGCAGCTTGTTGCCGTGGCGCGCCAGAATAAGCTGCCCATCGCCCTGGCGGAAACCAACTCGGCTTCCTGCGGCGGCATGGCGGGCGTCAGCAACGCATTTGCTTCCGCCGTCTGGGGACTCGATTACATGTTCAACGTCGCGCAGGACGGTTACACCCACATCAACTTCCACTTCAGCTATCGCACCGGCGGCAGCGCCTACAACCCCGTCGAGACTTTCGGCTGGAAGACCGGCAGCGAGGAGCATTACCGCAACGTGGCGGAGCCGCTCTATTACGCCATGTACCTGTTTGCCCAAAATGCCCTGGGCGAGCACCTTCTGCCCACGACCATCACGACCAAGTCCAACATCACGGCCTTTGCCACCAGCGCCTGCCCCGGTTGCACGGTCCATGTGTTTGTGATCAACGAAGACGAAAAGGCTTCCGGGCCGGTGCTGGTCCACCTGGCGAATCACGTGGGCGCGGCCTCGCTGCTGATGCTCGACGCGCCCAATCTGCATTCCCTGGCGGCTGACGTGCACTACGGCCGTCAGCAGTTCTCGAGTGACGGGAACATCGCCAATCCAGACACGACGAGCGTTGCGCCGGGCACCAATGGCGATTTCACATTTACGCTGCCCAACGCTTCCGCCGCCGTGCTCTCCATCGGCCCGTGATGCCCGGGTAAAGCATTGGCAGCCACGGTCAGTGAATTTCTGACCGTGGGGCTTTTTTGCGGGCAGGTGGCGCACGCATCGCGGTGTTTGCAATGTGTGCGATCATCGGGTAAGTGGTAGCGCGAACCTCCGGTTTTGAGGTCCGCGGCCCTTCCTGCTTGTATCGGGTAGCCATTCCTACGATTTCCTGCGGCAGCAGGTGGAAAAGAAACTCCTCGGGCCGGTGGAATCATTTCTGAGGGAAAACCCCGAAGCGGCCACGGCCGGCCGCGGGCTGACCTCCGCCTTGCGAACGGAGCTTGCGGACGAAGCCCTGCTCGCCTTGCTGCGCTGCTGCCAGTGCCCGGCGTCCGATCCCGGACACAAAGTGCCGCCGGACGTTGTCGCTGAACTGCCGGCTCTCTGGGGAACTTTCGTTCTGTCGGACCTCAGCCACCGCCTGGGTCATCCCGTGCCCGGCACGCTCGACAAAACCGGCTACTCCGCCGATCCGGAAGAAGCCGAGGCGCAGCTTCTGGCCCGCTGGATGGAAATCCTCGGCGTCACGCACGCGGCGTTCCGGCCGGAAGTGAAAGCCGGAGGCTTTGCCGAGTCGTGGGACTGGTTCGTCGAGATCTTCATCGGCGACACGCTGGAGGGCATGGCCGTCGTCCCCGACAAAATGCTCTTCTCCCAGGCCCGCCGCGTCGTCGCACAAATTCCTCCCAACCGCAAAATCCTCATCGAGCGCTTCATCGACTACATTGCCCAGGGCCCCGACCGCTACGACGACCTGCCGCAATGAAGATGGGCCTCGGGAACGCCTCTGAAAGTGTGTGGCAAATGGC
>JARRJI010000433.1:0-3737 GCA_037379595.1 Acidobacteriota bacterium
CCTCGATCGAGGGGATTCCAGAGCGCCAGCCCGCGAGAGAAAACGCAGGTCCCCGGCTTCATATCACCACGAATTCCTCGACTTTTCACATCGGAGAGGTGATACCACTCGAGCTCTCTTTTACTTCGGCAACACCGAACCGGTACCTGATCAACATGGCCCGCTATGATCGCAGCGGGCGGATGAATTACGAACATTTTGTGGTCAGTCCCAGGGACGGCACCAGAGACCCACTTCGCTTGTACTTCAATTCCATCTGGGGATATCTTGGCGGAGGATTGACAGGCTACAAGGATCTTTCTCTGACGCCCACCCTCATCCATTTGAATCTCAATGAATGGGTCTCGTTTGACAAGCCGGGAAAGTACGAACTGCAGGTCATCAGCCGGCGCGTGAGTGACGTCGAGGCCGGCAGCAACTCCTACATCCGGCCTCTCGAACTGAAGTCCAATGTCATCGAGCTGCAGATTTCCCTTCCGGATGCCGCATGGCAAAAGAAGCAACTCGCCGAGATCATCGAATCACTTGACCGCGCCGGGCAGCCCGGGGACCAATCTTCTCATGACCCCTATTGGGCGGCGCTGACGGCGCTTCGGTTTCTGGGAACAAAGGGCGCCGCGCGTGAGCTGGCGCGCGTTCTGCGCGGCGAAAACGTCAATGTCGACTGGCAATGCATGTTCGGACTGATCGGCTCGCCCAATCGTGCCGCCGGACTTGAAGAAATGAACAAGCTTCTGGAAGATCCGGCATTCCCCGTCGGTGAGATGTTCCTCAACACAATGTCGATTCTTCCCCTCGACCCCGATGCGCCACCCGGTATGCTCCGAAAAGAACACGCGGAAAACCTGACAGCCTTGCGTCAAAGGCTTGCGAGCGCCGTGGCCAGCAAGCAGGGCAGGGCCCTGGCGATAAGCCTGAACACCGTTATGAGAGGGCAGAAGTTATCCCCGGAACTCAGAAACCAGCTGGTGCCGCAATTGATTCGAGTTTTCTCGCAGCTCTCTCTTGAGAAGCAGTTGGAGTGGCTTCGCTACCGCTGGAATCAGATCAAGGCTCCCGGATGGATTCCCACTCTGCGCGCGATCGCCCTGCGTTACCAGGACTTCCCGCTGCTGACCGAGAGCCACGCCTACCAGTCTCTTCAGGTCAGCGGCGAAGCGCTTGTCCGCTGGTACGGACTGGACCCGAAAGGCGCCCGCAGCGCCGTCATCGCAGAAATCACCAGGCCGAAGCCGCGCTATAACGCCCGGATTCTCGGAATCCTTCCCGACAAGACACTGCCCGTAGCCGAGCATCAGATTGCTGCGCATTTTCTGGACGGCAACAACTTCCAGGTCGAGGGGAATCTGGCTTCACTGCTTTTTCGCTATGCGGATGCCGCTGTCCTGCCGGAAGTTCTGGGCAAAGTGGAGGAGCGGGTCGGGAAGTGGTCTTGCGAGCCTCAGGACTCCGCCCTGGCCTATGTGCTGAAGGTCAATCCGTCTGCGGCCGGGCCGCTGATCGAGCGGGCCATTCAGGCGCGCGGTCCGGGTTACAACGCCTGCCGGCACATGCTCTTGACCGATATCGGGCGGCTCAAGAGCAGTCCCGTTCTGGAAAAGCTGGCGGTAAAAAGCCTGGACGACCCCGATCCCCAGGTTGCTATGGAGCGGACGGTGGGCGGAACTTCGATACGTTCCCGGGAGGAAGAACCTCGATCTCTGGCAGGCGAATCTGGGACAAGGCCTGGCGCACGCGCTGGCAACGGGCCAGGCATGGCTTGCCGGCGAACCCATGTTGCGACGAATCCAGGCGATGGGTGTTGGGCCAAACATCCGGCAGGAAATGGCGCAGGCGCTCGAAGCCTGGAGCCGAAGGCCGCTCGCGGTCCGTTACATTTCTTCGGTGCCGCCGCGATTTTCGGTGGCCCAATACAACCTCCCCTCGCTGAAGGCGCTCGAAACGAAACTGGCGCAATTCCCGCGGGGGACGGAATTCTATTTGCCCCCAGCCGGGCCGAATGCGCCGCAGGAAGAACGAACGGCCATCCAACAGGTCCTCTCGTTTGCCACAGCAAACGGGTTGGTCGTAACACGCACGCCACGGCCCTGAAAGCTTGTAGCGCCCCGATGTATCGGGACGGGACAAGGCCGGAAGGAAAAGGCCGCCGGGGGCGCGGAATGGCGCTAGAATACAACACCGTGAACGCGCATCACCAGAAGAACCGCGGACCTCAACCTCGGACGACCGCGCTACCTTGCTGAAACGCGCGAATTCCTTCTTATGAGGGCGATTCTGGAATGACAACGTCAGTCGAAACACCGGATAGCCATTTTAAAAGGGTCTACGACAAATACGCTGACGCGCGGCCGCATCATCCCGCACCTGCCAACGCCACTGACCTGCTCCGCGGCAAGGAGCCCGTTTTTCGCAAATTATTCCTTCCCTTGCTTCCCGCCGTGAAGGATGCTTCGATCCTGGATGTTGGCTGTGGCTATGGGGAGTTTCTCTATTTCCTGCAGTGCCAGGGCTACACGAACACGCAGGGGATCGATCTGAATCTTCAGCAGGTAAAGGTGGCGAACGCGTTGGGCGTCCGGAATATCCAGTATGGAGACAGCCGGAAGTTCCTGGCAGAAGCTGGCCAATCGTTTGACTTCATCTCGGCCATCGACGTCCTGGAACACATTCCCAAGGGCCAGGCACTCGATTTTCTGGATCGCATTCATGCGTCACTTGCCCCCGGCGGCGTTTTTCTCTGCCAGGTGCCCAACCTCGCTGCTTTTTACACACCTCTTTTCTATATGGATTTCAGCCACGAAACCCCGTTTACGGCGACCAGCCTGAAGCAGGCGCTGCAAATTGCCGGGTTCGCGAACGCCAGGGTTCTGCCCTGTGGGCCGGTGGTTCACGGAACCAGGAGTGCCGTCCGCGCTCTCTTGTGGAAAGGGATCACCGCCGGACTGCGGTTCATTCAGACTGTAGAAGGCGGACCCCGCGATCCTTCGGACTCTATTTATACTGCCACGATCTATGCAACTGCTCAAAAGAGTCCGTAACGAGTTCAGGAATCTACCACGGTACTGAAGCAATGGTCCGGCACGTGCAGCCGAACATAACCCGCCCTTGTGGCTTAGGGGTCCTCTCAGAGAAGCTCTATCTTGCTTAGCCGAATAAGGCCACATTTAGCACGGTCACGGTTTACTAGGGATTTTGCCGTTACGCTTTCGGGGCAGATCCGCATCCTGGGGCTTGGCGTAGTCTCCAGTGTTCTCGCCGCCCGGCTGCTGGGGCCTCAAGGCCGCGGGTGAAGCATACGTTCCGGGTTTTGGAATGTATGCGGCATTTGGATGATGTAGAATGGCGCAATGCCCCGGCAGAAGCTGGTAGATTCTCTCTTGAAAATCAAGAGGGATTTCTCTTTTGGAGGTGCAGGAAACTTTTCTCTTTGTAAGGATCATGCGGCCACCGGCTTGTGGCTTGCGTGTGTGATTCCCGCGGCGATGTGATTCCATACGCAGAACCCGCCCCGATGGATCGGGGCGGCACAAGGCGCCTGCTTTTCCTGGAAAACAAGAACCGCAGGACACGAGGGCATGCGCTACAGGTGCGCCCACTGGCGAGTCTTTGGGCCTGCACGGGATTTACTGAGGGGCTTTCTCAGACGTATAGTTGATCTCTAGGCTTCATCCAGGGAAATCTGCAAAGGTGAGCTGCGGAACGACGGGGAAGTGGCGTGTCGAGCTTGTAGCGCAAGG
>JARRJI010000434.1:0-2101 GCA_037379595.1 Acidobacteriota bacterium
CGAACCACCCCGGCCGGCAGGTCAAACGACTTGCGCAGAAGGCCGTCGCCGCCGATCCACTGGCCCTTCCAGTCCGATCGTGCAAGCAGGCCCATCTCAAACCTCGCCGGCTGGCTGTATGCGCTCGGGTTTCCCTGGCTGTCCCAGTAGCGGACTTTCCAGTAATAAGTGCGACCGGTCTCGAGCGCTTTCCCTTTGTAGGCCACCTGGGTGGAGTCAGCGGACATAACCTTGCCGCTGTCCCACTCGTCGCCACGGTCCCTGGCAAGAATCGCCGGGCTCGATGCAACAAGAACCTGGTAGGCCGTTTGCATTTCCGCGCGGCGGGAAACTTCCAGCAGCCACTGGAACCGCGGCTGGAGCACGTCGATTCCCATGGGATTCTTGAGATATTCGCATCGCAAATGTGCGGGCGCTTCTTCGCCATTCGCGGCAAAACCAGGAAGCGTGAAAAGCGAACAACCGAGAAGAACCGCCGTCAGGACCAAGACGAACCGTGACAACCTATTTGCGTGCATCGGGACACCTCAACATATGAATTATCGAAACGCTTGCGCGTACCTGGCCTATTTGGAAAGCCTTTCCCACCGTTTGCGGAAGGGCACAGGATCGGGCGCAGGAAAATCGCGTCCTTCGGTCCAGTTCGAAAAGGGGAAAAATGGGAGCCGGGTAATCCATTTCCGTACGCCACCCTCACCCGACAGCGGCAGCCAGCGAATCCAAAGCCGTGCGACGTCCCCGCCCATTGCAAAGGCCCAGGGCCGCTTCATTACCCAGGCCCACAGTCGCATGCCTCTGCGCTCAGAAATCGCAGTACCCGCCGGAGGCGGCGCGGGACACTTTTCCTGCACCTGCCCGCGCAGGTGGAGCAGCAAATCAGGAATGTTGATTTTGACGGGACAGACTTCACGGCACGCGCCGCACAAGGAAGAGGCGAAGGGAAGCTCCCGTGCCTTTTCCAGGCCGGCGAGCTGCGGGGTGATGAGAGCGCCGATGGGGCCGCTGTAGACCCATCCGTATGCATGCCCTCCGATCTTGCGATAAACCGGGCACGTGTTGAGGCAGGCGCCGCAACGGATGCAGTAAAGGACCTCGCGCATTTTTTCGTCCGCCAGCGTCTGGATGCGGCCGTTGTCCATCAAAATAACATGCATCTCGTCCGGGCCGTCTTCACCGGGGCGGCGCGGCCCGGTGAGAATTGAGGTGTAGGAAGTCAGCTTCTGGCCCGTTCCGGAGCGGCCCAGCAAGCGGAGGAAAACGCCCAAATCGGCAAAACGCGGAATAATCTTCTCGATGCCGACCAGCGCGATATGCACCCGCGGGGCGGTGGTGCACATGCGAATGTTGCCCTCGTTCTCAATCACGACAACGCTGCCCGTCTCTGCCACGGCAAAATTCGCGCCGCTGATGCCCACGGCCGCTTTGGCAAACATTTCACGCAGCGCCATCCGCGCCACGGCGGTAAGTTGCTCCGGGTCTTCAGTGGGATTCGAACGAAGGCGGGAGGCAAAAAGGGTCGAGACATCATGGCGGGTCTTGTGGATGGCAGGCGCAACGATGTGGGCGGGCCGTTCCCCGGCCAGTTGGATGATCAATTCCCCCAGGTCAGTCTCGATGGGATCGATGCCGTCAGCCTCAAGTGCATGGTTCAGCTCAATTTCCTCACCCACCATGCTCTTGCTCTTGACAACTTCCCTGGCCCCTGCCTTCCGGACAATCTCTTTGACGATGGCACAGGCCTCTTCTCCGGTGCGGGCCCAGTGAACGATGCCCCTCTGGCGCTCCACATTATCCGCAAACTGCTCAAGGTAATAATCGAGGTGATTCATCACCTCACGCTTCAGTTCGCGGGCGCGCTCCCGCAGCGGCTCGAATCCTGGAACCTGCCCGATAGCCTGCAGCCGGTGCGAGTAAAGCCGAAGCGTGGAGGAACGGTATGCCTCCTGAAGGTGCGCATCCTCCAAGGTTTTGTGCGCCAACTCGTGAATAGCCGAGCTTTTGACTCCCGTATCGCTCATTCGTGTTTTTCCAGCAGTTCCGCCAGGTGCAGGGTCTGAATCGGCAATTTTTCTCGATGGATGTACCCCGCCAGGTGCATCAG
>JARRJI010000435.1:0-2079 GCA_037379595.1 Acidobacteriota bacterium
TCCCGGCAGAATCCAGGGACTGAAGAGGAGGTTTTCACATGAAGCGGAAGCGATTCTCAGTGGAGCAAATTGAAGCTGATCTGAAGCGAGTGGAGGTGAGGGTCCCGGTCGCCTCGATAAACCCGAGCGCGCTCCACTGAACATGACTTCTCTTCTCCGGAAATGTAGAGGGGTCCGCAAGAACTCCTTAGTATTATCGGGCCACCCCAAGAAACCGTACTTTCAGGGGCCGGGACGAGTTCCACAAGTCCCCGCAGTCTGGATGCGCCCCTCGGTTGGCGTCTTACCCCGTGCGAACCTCGACGGATTTCCAATAGGCGGAACCGGGTGGCTGGCCGTCCACGAGCCAGTGATACAATCGAACCCTCACCGTTTGGCCGGCATACTTACTGAGGTCTGCGTCCAAATCCTGATATTGGGCCTCCCTGGTGTCGGGACCGGACTCGATGGCTTTTGCCATAATGGAATCATTGTTGACAAGTATCTGCAGGCGCCAAGGCCGGCCCGGGGCTGCTCCCACCCTCAAAGCCAGTTTGGAAGGCCCGGCTGGTATGTGGACTTCACGCTCCAGCCGGCAGGGGCGCGTATCGCGCGGGAAGGTTACGAGTGTATTGGTCTCCCACTCGAGATACGTGGCGCCGGCTCCTCCACGCGAAGCATGAGCCAGCCGCCAATCGGGATTCCAGAGCTTGCCATAGTCATTGATGTCGAACCATTCCAGGGGTTGTTGCTCGACGGTCTGATGAGGAATGAGCAAGTAGCCGTCTTCTTCCCGGGCCCCGTTGGCCAAGAGCAGCTTGCGGCCGACGGCCGCAATTCTCGCAGCAAAGTCGGAAATGCGTTCGTCAATCACCCTGCCGAACTTGAGCGGTCCCATGCCGGTTCCGTAAATCCGGTTTTTCAGAGCTTTCACCATGTCCGGCGGAATCGCCCTTGAGCCATGCATGGCACCAACAACGGAACCTACGACATCGCTGTTGCAGTCGGCGTCGGTGCAATCGTCCCTCGCCGTCACAATGTTGACAGTCTTCAGCCAGTCCCCCTTGCCATAGAGCAGGGCCAGCGCACAGAGTGCGCCGTTGGCAACGGCATTGTTAAATTGCGGATATTCCGGCCGCCAGCGGTTCTCAATCTCGCCGGCTATTTCGGGCCAGTCCTGGCCATGGGAATAGCCCGCCAACACCTGGTCGAGCGCCTTCCGGTAATTGGAATCTGGAGAGATAAGCTGCGCGGCCTGGCGCACGACTTTTTCCGGATCCTTCTCAAAAAATGCCTCGCTGGTGCAGGTCGCCACAAAGACAGCCCCATCGCACCCCTCGGCGTAGCCATTGATGTGAGAATAGTAGCGGGCCACTTTGCCAGCCAGATTGGTCATGCCGGCAGTCAGCATCCCGTACGTTCCTGACGAAAACTGCGGGCCGATCGTATGAAACCACTTGTTGTAGCGCGGTTCGCCCGTCAGAGGCGGTTTGATCCCCTTGTCCAACGCCAGGCGGGCCTGTTGGCTCGATCCCCAGGTTCCTGCTTTGTACTCCATCCACATGTCGCCCAGTTGCTCGACCGTCATATGGACCCCATATCGCTCGAATCCGTAGATCGCCACCATCTCGTAGTAAAAATCATCGTCGACGGGAGCGTATGTAAAGTGGTGCAGGAAACGGTCGAGATTGGGAAGCACGTTTTCGGGCTGACCCTCGAACGGCATTCCAAAAAAGGCGCCGACGATCTTGCCCAGCCACGCACCGTAGACGTGGTCTTTGTAATCGGCCAGCGAGATGCGGCGATACTCGGGCTTGGCATGGACGGGCGTCGTTAGGGGCCCGTCGCTGAAATTGATTGCGGATGGCGCGCCGATGAGTTTCCGTACCCGGGTAACCGCGTTCAGCGAGGCAATCCCGCCAGCCCCGAGATAATTCATAAAGCTCCGCCGGTTTATCATTCAACCCTCCTCAATCCAAACTTGCCGTGCCATGAACGGGTTTTACCGGGAAGAATGGAACACATGCCAGTAATAATGCTGAGAGGAAAAGATTCAGTGCACCACGCCTTACGATTTGCCGGTACAGGTGCGGATTACTG
>JARRJI010000436.1:0-3411 GCA_037379595.1 Acidobacteriota bacterium
TAAAGCTGGTCCGAGGTGTCTGGCGGCAAGGTGACGTCCAGATTGAATTCACCATTTTTGATGGACAAGTAGCTGCGAATCTCGCCGCGCACAGACCGATAACTGCCTTTGCACCAGGTGATGTTGCCGACGGGTTGCGGTTTAATCACGATCTTTTGATAACCAATACTGTCCGGTGCCTGGCTGATGCCCGCAAGACCCTTGTAGAACCAGGCTTCGATTTGTCCCAGCATGAAGTGGTTCTGGGAGGCGCGGCGGCTGGCCGTCCAGGACTCCGTCAGCGTGGTGGCGCCTTGCTTCAGAATGTAGCCGTAGCCTGGAGGGGTTGTGCGCGAATTCATGTCGAAAATCACGCCGGAGCGATCCGCCTCCCTCAAAACGCCCAATAGAGAAGGGAAGCCGACTTCGCCCGTGGTCATTTCATTTCCATGAGAGCGAATATCCTGGATGATATTCTTCAGCAGACCCGCCCGCGCCGAGGCGGGCGCCATCCCCAGCGCCAGCGGCAATGCGTTTGAAGTCTGGCTTCCCGTCGCGTAGCTGTCGGTTGCCGTGTGAAAGAACTTCTGGTTGAAGGCTTCTTTCACCCTGTTCGCCAGGGCGGCGTACTCCTCGGCCTTCGGCGTCTCGCCGAGCACGGTGGAAATGCGGGCGAGAGTCACCAGATCACGGTAATAGGTAGCGGTGGACGTCAGCGCCACTGGAGTGAGCTGGGCAAAGCCCGGCGGCTTCGGCCCAAGGTCGTACCAATCTCCCAGGCCGTAGTTCACGATGTGCCCGCGAGCCCGGCTGGTGAGATAGGCGGCATAACGCTCGAAGGTCTGGTAATTATCATTGAGGATCGGCAGTTCGCCGTAGCGCCGGTAGGCATCCCAGGATGCGCAGGCGAGTCGCGGAAGATTTCCCACTTGCCGTCGAAAACGGCGTATTCGGGCGCCGTGTCCGGGACCAGGCCGTTGTTCAACTGCGACTCCGTCATGTCGCGCGCGATTTTGGCGTATAGCGTTGACACGTCAAAATCGAACATGACAGAAGGTCCCATCAGGTAGCTTTCTTCCAACCAGCCCAGCTTTTCCCGGTGAGGGCAATCCGTCAGGATGCTTTGCATGTTGCTTTCGATTGCGGCGCGGATGATATGGTGAATGCGGTTGAAAAGGTCGAAGGAGCACGAAAAGCTTCCGGTTGGCGTTGCGGAGGAGTGGACAAAATCTCCTGCCACGCTGAGGAGCAACGGCTTGGCCTTGTAGTCAGGGTTGCGGGTGGCCCCTTCAATCTGAAGATACCGGAAGCCGTAGTAGCTGAAGCGCGGATGCCAGGTTTCGACACCGCTCCCCTTCAGCGTGTACCGGAACCATTCGGGGCTGCCGGAACTCCTCTGAGTCACCAGACCCTCGGGCGTCAGCAGTTCACCGGGGACGATTTTCACGCTGCTGCCTCGCGGGCCTCGAACCGCGATCCGCGGCCAGCCGGACATGTTCTGCCCCAGGTCATAGACATAAACGCCGGGCTTCGGCTCGGTGATCTTCACCGGCTTGTAGATCTTCATGATCCGGATGGGCGGAATCTTCTGCGCCATCAGGCGCCCACCGGGCGGCGTCATCAGCACGGCTTTCCGCAGTCCGGAAACGTTCAGGCCCGGCTGGTCCCATCCGGTTGTTAGCAGCCGAGCGTCATAATCTTCGCCGCCGTAAATCGAATTGAAGGTGGTGGGAGACGGCATCACGTGCCACGATCCGTTGCTGACCACTTGCTGGGTTGATCCGTCGGCGTAGGTGACGTCCATCTGCAGGATCATTTTTGGCGCTCCAAAAGAGCCGACAAACTTTGTGTACCGCTTGGTCTTCTGAAAGTTGTACATCCCGTTACCCAGCATCACGGCCACTGCGTTTGGACCCTTCTGAAGCAGCCGCGTCACGTCGTAAGTCATGTACAGACAGGATTTCCGGTAGTTGGTCCAGCCTGGCTGCAGGACGTTGTCTCCTACTTTCCTGCCGTTCAAATTGAGCTGAAAGAATCCGAGGCCGCAAATGTAGACCACGGCATTCTTGATGTTGCCCCGAAGATGGAATTCGTGGCGCAGGACCACCGCCGAGGTTTGCTGCTGACTGGCGTTGCCTGAACCAATCCACTCCGCCGTCCAGTCCGACGGTTTCAGCAGTCCCTCGGCCCAGCGTGCGGATGCGCTCCAGGCAGAGGGATGGCCGTCCTTGTTCCAAACCCGAACTTTCCAATAGCAGACATCGCGCGAGGCCAGCGGCTTGCCCTCGTACCGAATGTCAATCGTCCGGTTGGAGTCGACTATTCCCGTATCCCAGAGGTCGCCATTGTCCGCAGCCAATTTCGCCGGGCTGCTCGACACAAGAATTTGATAAGCCGTCTCGTGCTGATCGCGCTGGCTCGAATCCAGCAGCCAACTGAGCCGGGGGTGAGTCGAATTGATGGCCGGTGGATTGATGTTCCATTGGCACTTCAGACCGGTCGGGTGCAGACCGCTTTGGGTGGCAGGCGCCGGCTCAAGCGGCGCGCTGAGAACAGCAACTCCAAGCAACACGCAGAAGACTAATGAGCTTCGCGACCCCAGCAGTTTCTTCGCGGATCTGATTTTGAACATGAGATCATTCCCCGCTCTACGCATTCTTGGGCCACGGGCGCGATGCCGCCACTGAAATGCCGCGCCCGTATTTGTGCGAAACGGCGCAATAGAAGTGATACAACGTCCCGCGATGAGTGATGATCGACGGCTTGTGGGAGTAAATCGAGTCCACCGTTCCTTTAGGCCCCGGGACAATCAGCGCTCCCTTGCATTTGCGCACGTGCACCATGTCCCGCGAAAAGGCGAGCAGGTCGCGAGCCATGCCTTTGAAATGGCGAGCAGGTCGCGAGCCATGCCTTTGCGATCAAGCCCGTAATAAAAAATGGACCACTCTTTCTTGTACTTCAGAACGCAAGGGTCGCTGGCAAACCGCTCATCAAAACTGCCGGCAGGGCCGTTTCTCAAGATGGGGTTCGCTGGATTGCGAACCCATGTCTTCAAGTCTCGCGAAGTTGCCACTCCGATCTGCTCCCGCCAGTGAGTCGACCGGTTCTTTGCGTTGTAGAAAATGTGGTAGAGCCCGCGGTATTCCACGATGCAAGCCTTGTAAAGGCCGGCCCGCTCCCATTCGGCACCGTCCTGGGGCAACAGACAGGGTGGTTCAACTTCCCAGTGACGCAGGTCGCGACTCCAGCAAAGGCCGATGACCCCGGCTCCGCTCTCATAGCCTGAGTAAGGCGTCGCGAAATAGGCGCCCAGGTAGCGACCGTTCACCTTCTTCAGCGTTCCTGGTCCGAAAACGTCGTTTTCTCGCAGAATCCAGGTGAGCGCAGCGTTGTAGCGGAGGATCTTCGATTTCGGGTCCCGCGGCAGGATCA
>JARRJI010000437.1:0-2034 GCA_037379595.1 Acidobacteriota bacterium
CCGCAAGGACTCATCAAAATCTGTGAAGAGTCCGACCTCGTTCTCAAACGAAAAGAGGATGAGGACAAGTTTTAGGTGTTGCAGGTTTTCAGCAGATGAACAAGGCTCAGGCGACAGAAAACCCAGAAATAGGGCCAGGAGCACTCCCCATAAGATTTTCCCTTGCCAGGAGCAGCAGCGACCGCGATAGTACATTCCAAGGGGAGGCTTCATTGCCAGTCTCCCGAATATTTAGGCTGAGTTCACCCTGTGCTTTTTAAAAAATTATACTACAAGAATGTGATTATTGGCGCATCCAAGAGAACGGCCATCTAGGTGCCCTGTTTTGAAGCGATTACATCGCGCGCACCTGCTTTGCAGTCTGGGAACCAGCTCAAAAAACTGTCGCTTCAACATTCCCAACTGGTAGTTTTGCCAGTATCCCTGGCAGATCACGGCCCGTACACTTCTCACTGGAGTGGCCTGGCTGCCGTGGGTGTCTCCCGGGTGCAAGGGAGTCCGAGGGCGCGAGAGTATAGGTGTGGCTCGATCCGCGAGAAAGAGGAGAAGTTCGATGCGAAAGAAGGCCACTTGGCCGGTTTCTGCGGACTTGCCGCCTCCCTGGCAATCAGCGTGGCCAACTTTTCTTTTGGACAGACGCAGAAGATCAAGGGTTTATTGTGGGCCGGCGGCCCGGACGTGATTATCAAGAGGCAGGGTACGAGTGCAAAGGTGACTGCGACCCTTCATGACTCCACGAAGGTCCGGGTGACGAAGGGCACGTTTGGATTGAGAAAGTCCAGCACGAGCTTCGCTGCCTTGATGCCGAGTTTACACGCTGACGTTGACGCTGGACCCAGCGGCGATGGCAAGCTGGTGGCCAGAACGGTCAAGTTCAAAGCCGGCTACTTGAAGACTGCTAATGCAATCCAAGCCGGTCTGAAAGCGACTCGGCAGGAACTTGCCCAAGCCCAAAGACAAGACGACTGCTATGAGTCAAACGCCCGAAATGCCCGCCTGCGGCATGGGCTTTGGGCAACGTGAAGCGGGGGACTATGAGAGTGACATCCAGCCTGACAGTCGTCCTGATGATGTTATCCGCAGCCGGGTTGTGGGGCCAGAAAGTTGAAACCCGGTATGACCATAGTATCGACTTCCGGCAATACAAGACCTACACATGGAGGGAGCGCAAACTTCTCACTCGGCAGAGCAAGGAGAACGAAAAGCTGATCGACCAGGCGCTCGTCAATGCTGTCAATACACAACTCCGGGCAAAGGGATTGACGGAGGACCAGAATGCCCCTGACCTCTTCGTAGATTACAGTGGCGGCTCTACAGTCGCAGACTCGAAAGCGGGTGCCGCTTACGCTCCTCACGATCTTGCTGGTTGGGGAGCTGGAAATGTCTGGACGAGCAACGCGATTCCGGGGTCGGTTCCGAACGTCTGGGCCACGATGCAGGGAATTCTCCTGTTCGAGGTTGTCGATGCAAAGACCGATTCTGTCGTGTGGAGCAGCCTTCTCAAGAAGAAACTGAAGAACCCGGGCAAGATGCCGAAGGACCTTGATAAAGTGGCGGCGGAAATCGTCAGAAAAGCGTTTCAGGATTTTCCGCCCGGGGCAACCGGGAAGTAAAGCGACTCTGGAATGAATCGAGGAGCCCGCAATCAGAGGTCATCCACCTGCAGCCGTGTGAGCTGATGACCCTCTGCTGCTCCAGACCGGATTAACGGCATGCACTGTGAGGGAAAGCCCATAAGGCCCCGGATTTAGAAGTCACATTCGGCCGTCGCTTGCAATCACGGTGCCTTCGCTGCTCAATGTACCCGGCTCCAACTGCTGTCCGGGTTGTATTCGGTCATTTCCTCGGCTATATCCCGGGTTTCCTCGCCGAGATCTTTCTGGTAGACGATCCCATCCTGGTTGACGATAAAGGTTCGCACACCACTGGCCCGATATTTTGCCGGGTAAGCCACCAGCGCGAACCCTCCGGTCATCTTTCTTTCGCTGAGCAGGCCGATATCGGACGTGTCAAAGTAGGTTTTGGCGCCGCCCG
>JARRJI010000438.1:0-3620 GCA_037379595.1 Acidobacteriota bacterium
TACAACGGCAAATCCCGGCGGTGGGTCCGATTCAAACCATCGGACTCCAGAAAGCGGAGACACCGCCGCTACAGAATACGAAAACCTTGTTGTCGAGCTTGCAATTTCTCTGTTGGTATATCACCGCCGGGGTGGGATGGCAAGGGACTTTGGTGGCGTTTGATGGAAGTGACCCCTCACCCGTCCCGGCTTTGCGGGACACCCTCTCCCCTGGGCGAGGGATGTGAATTCGGATTTCCGTCCCGGCGCTGCGGGGAACATTCTCCTCTGGGCGAGGGCTGTCGGATCAAATTCCCAAGCTGGTGGGGGGCGCGCCGGCGCTACAAAGTCGCGTCGGTTCGGATGCCTTTGTAGCGCCGACCTTCAGGTCGGCATTGCCAGGGCAAGAGAAAACCCTGCCGGGATAAATCCCGGCGCTACAAAATGCCGACCACAGCAAAAACCGGCGGTGGGTGCGATCCAAACCATCGGACTCCAGAAAGCGGAGGCACCGCCGTAATAAAAGAAAACCATGCCGGGCTGAAGCCCGGCGCTACAAAAGCAAGACTCGGCGGTGAGGACACCGCCGCTACAAAGCATGAGCCGCAGGCCGTGAAGACCTGCGCTACAAAGGCAAAAGGCGGCGGCTGCGGGGGTGAATCGTGGTAGATTAAGCTTCTCTCTTTGTGGGAGAAATTTCCGCTTATTTCAACATTGGAGATATGCCCAGTGAGATCGTTCATTTTGTGGATTGCAGCCATCGCACTTATCGTTCCCGTTCTGCCGCCTGTTTCTGCACGTGCGCAGGCGAAACAGGAGAAGGCGGCCAGCCAGACGGCAGCGGCGAAAGCCGAAGCGTTTAAACCACAACAGAAGGAGACCCATGGTTCCGTCACGGTTGGCGGCCATGTGATCAACTACGACGCCTACGCCGGCACGCTGATCGTCCATCCGAAAAAGCCGGACGAAACCGCGGAGAGTGCGGGCCAGGCCGCCAAAGGACCGCAGCCGGAAGCCAGCATGTTCTACGTGGCCTATTTCAAGACCGGCGACAAGAATGCGACGCGCCCTCTGACTTTTCTTTACAACGGCGGGCCGGGCTCTTCAACCGTGTGGCTGCACATGGGAGCGTTTGGGCCGCGGCGCGTGGTGACGTCGGATAATTCGCACACGCCTCCGGCGCCCTATCGCGTGGTGAACAACGACTACAGCCTGCTCGACGTGAGCGACCTGGTGTTTGTGGATGCGCCGGGAACCGGCTTCAGCCGCATCCGGGGCAAGAACGCGAAGAAGGCCTTCTATGGAGTCGATCAGGATGCCCACGCTTTTGCCGATTTCATCGTGCAGTTCCTTTCGAAATACGGGCGGTGGAATTCGCCGAAATACCTGTTTGGCGAAAGCTACGGCACCACGCGGTCGGCGGTGCTGGCCAACCTGCTGGAAACGAAGAAGGACATCGATTTGAACGGCGTGATTCTGCTGTCGCAAATCCTGAACTTCGACCTGAGCCCGGACGATCCGCAGTACAATCCCGGCATCGAGCTGCCTTACGAGCTTGCGCTGCCCACCTATGCCGCGACGGCGTGGTATCACCACAAGCTTCCGAACGCTCCTTCCAAGTTGCAGCCGCTGCTTGCCGAAGTAGAGCATTTTGCCATGACCGACTACGCCGAGGCGCTCGACCAGGGTTCGGCGCTGCCAGCCGAGCAGCGGCACGCGATCGCCGCGAAGCTGCACCAGTACACCGGCCTGCCGGTAGCCTACATCGAGAAAGCGGACCTGCGCATCAACGGGGGAGAATTTGAGAAAAACCTCCAGGACTCGACCGATATGACGACCGGGCGGCTCGACACGCGCTTCTCCGGGCCGACACTCGATCCGCTGAGCAAAGAGGCCGAGTACGATCCGCAATCGGCGGCCATCAGCGCCGCGTACGTTGCCGCTTCATCCTCAAGGGTGAACCGCACCAGCCCTGATCGCCCCGGACTGCGATTCCCCGAAGAACCGGTTTGAAGGGTGACGTGTGCGCCACCCGCCATCGCTATCTTTTTTAGACAAACGGGTTGACCCGACCTGGGGTACCTCTTTTATGATGGAACCAGCAAGGGGGCTGATTCCAAAAAACCAATCTCTTCGAGAGGCTTTGCCCTGGGCGGACGTGCAGCCCTGGGCAGCCGGATGCGGGAGGTACCCATGGTTGGCAACCAATCGATTGAAGCTTTCAAAACCTGCCTGTGCGGCACGTTGCTTCGTTCCGGCGACGAGGGCTATGATGCGGCTCGCAAGATCTGGAATGGGATGATTGACAAGCGCCCGGCCCTGATCGCGCGCTGTACCGGGGCGGCAGACGTGATTGCGTGCGTGCGGTTTGCGCGGGAGCACGATCTTCCCGTTTCCATCCGCGGCGGCGGGCACGACCTGGCCGGCAACTCGGTGTCGGACGGCGGGCTGATGATTGACCTGTCGCCGATGAAAGGTATCCGCGTCGATCCTGTGCGGCAGCAGGCGCAGGCCGAACCGGGCCTGAGACTGGGCGAGTTTGACCGCGAGACGCAGGCTTTCGGCCTGGCCACCACGCTGGGAGTCAACACGGACACGGGAATTGCGGGCCTCACGCTGGGCGGCGGGTATGGATGGCTCGGCGGCAAATACGGGCTCGCCTGCGACAACCTGATCTCCGTTGACATCGTTACGGCCGAGGGCCGGCTGCTCCATGCCAGCGCGGAAGAGAACCCGGACCTTTTCTGGGGTGTGCGCGGCGCGGGAGCGAACCTGGGCATCGTCACTTCATTCGAATACCGCCTGCACCCGGTGGGGCCGGTCCTGGGCGGCATGGTGCTCTACCCTCTGGCCGCAGCCAGGGAAGTGCTCCGCCTGTTTGACGAATTTTCGCAAGAGGCGCCGGACGAACTCACCACCATCGGCGCCCTGCTCATGGGTCCGGACGGCAAACCCGCCGTTGCTGCGGCTGCCTGCTACTGCGGTCCCCTCGATGCGGGCGAAAAGCTGATGAAGCCGCTCAAAACCTTTGCTCAGCCCGTGGCCGACCTCATCGCGCCACAGCCTTACGTGCGGATGCAAACCCTGTTTGACGCTGCTTTTCCGCCGGGACGTTTTTATTACTCCAAGGCCCACAACGTCCGCAGCCTGGGCGACGGCGCCGTTGATGTTCTGGTGGCGGCCGCCGAGGCCCTGCCCACTTCTTATTGCGCCATCGCCCTGCAGCAGTTGCACGGCGCCGCCGGCCGCGTCCCGGTGGGCGAAACGGCTTTCCCGCATCGCTACGTCCATTACGATGCAGCGATCGAATCGGCCGCAGTGGATCGTGCCAATTGTGAAAAGATTATCGAGTGGACGCGGACGACCTGGCGGGCCCTCGAGCCCTTTGCCGAGCGGGCCGTCTACGCCAACGTGGCGCGGGACGCCGGAGAGGAAGGCCAGGAGCGCGTGCGGGAAGCCTTCGGTCAAAACTTCGACCGCCTGCTGGCCTTGAAAAACCAGTACGATCCGACGAATTTCTTTCGCCCCAACGCCAACATCAAGCCCGCAGCTCAAGCGAGAAGCGCCTGATGTGGCGCCAACCTTCAGGCCGGCACCGGGGGGCGGTCTGTGCGGGAGTCTCCTGGTAGGGCATCCCATCC
>JARRJI010000439.1:0-2933 GCA_037379595.1 Acidobacteriota bacterium
CCGCGCGAGCTGCTGCTCTCGTCAGGCGCTTCTATCCACTTCTCGCCGGATTCCGAACTCCCGATCACAGAAACAAACCTGGAAGATTGGGTCTTTGGCGGGGAATACGGCGAAAGGCTCCTGAAGGATCATTTCGGGGTGGTATCGCTGGTGGGGTATGGCTTAGAAGGCAGGGCGCTGGCCGCTGGTGCGGCCGGAGCCATTTTCCATTATGTTCGCGAAACCCAAAGAGGGTCACTCTTTCACTTTGATACCATCCGGTTTTACCAGGAAAACGATTCACTGATTCTTGACTCCGCTACCCTGCGAAACCTCGAGTTGATTGAGCCGCTGGCCGGCGGACCCCGCCATGCAACTCTGCTGGCGGTTCTGGACCAGTGCGTCACCTCACTGGGCGCACGGAAACTGAAGAGCTGGCTTTTGCGGCCTTCCACCGAAGGCAAGGAAATCGAAGCTCGCCTGGATGCCGTGGAAGAACTCTCCGCCAACATCATCGCCCGGGAAGAGGTGCGCAGGGTCCTGAACGGAATCCAGGACCTGGAACGCATCCTGGGCAGGGTGTCACTTGAATCCGCAAACGCGCGCGACCTGCTGGCGCTCAAAGCTTCCCTCGAACAATTGCCACTGGTGCGCACGTATCTGGCAAGCTTCCAGGCGAAAAGGTTCCAGGATCTCCACCGGCGCCTGGACGAATTGAAAGACGTCCACGAATTGCTGGAACGCTCGATTCACCCGGAGCCCCCGGCGCTGCTGACTGAAGGCAATCTGATCCGGCCGGGCTACCATGCCGAGCTCGATTCATTGCGGGAGATCAGCCGGAACAGCAAGCAACTGGTGGCTGAAATTGAAACGCGGGAGCGCCAGCGCACGGGCATCAATTCCCTCAAAGTGCGGTTCAACAACGTTTTCGGTTATTACATCGAGGTTACCAAACCCAACCTGCCTCTTGTGCCTTCCGACTATCAGCGCAAGCAGACTCTGGTGAACGCGGAGCGCTTTTCGACGCCGGAACTGAAGGAACTGGAGGCCAGGATTCTGGACGCCGAAGAGAGAAGCCAGAACCTGGAGCGCCAACTGTTTGTGGAGATTCGAAGTACTTGATGATCATACCCTCGCCGAACAGCTTTCCAGCAGCCATACCCTGGTCGTCCCCTCCTCTTATGAGGGCTTCGGGATCGTTTACCTGGAGGGCATGGGCTTTGGCCTACCGGCCAGATGGGCAGTTTTGTGCCCGCCGAGCGCGCCAAGCTTCCCATTTTTGACCGGATCTTTACGCGCATCGGGGCGTCGGATAACCTGGCGCGTGGGCGCTCGACTTTTATGGTGGAGATGACGGAAACAGCCACCATCCTCAACACGGCGACCCTGCGCAGCCTGGTGCTGCTGGATGAGATCGGCCGTGGTACAGCAACCTTCGACGGCCTGGCTATTGCCTGGGCTGTGGTCGAGCACCTGCTGACGCACACCCGCGCGAGAACCCTCTTTGCCACCCACTATCATGAATTGACAGAGCTTGAGGATCTGCTGCCCGGCATCCGCAACTACCATGTCTCGGTCAAGGAATCCGGTTCCAATATCGTCTTCCTTCGCAAGGTTGAACCGGGCAGCGCCGATAAGAGCTATGGAATTGAAGTGGCCCGACTGGCCGGGCTTCCCGCCAGCGTGGTGGACCGCGCAAGGGAGGTCTTGAAGCGCCACGAGCAGAGCGAGCATAACGTAAGTGGAAGACTCGCCGAGAAGAAGCAGGAACCCAAAGACGTACAGTTGATGATTTTTACTCCGTTGAATACCGAGGTGGTTCAGGCGATTGAAAAGGTCGATCTCGATAACTTGAAACCTCTCGAGGCTTTGAATCTGCTTGCCGAACTCAAAAAACAAATCCAATCGTAGGCCATTTCAGCCGGCCGGCACTCGCCTGTTGGTAGGCTTGATGGCGGGAACGTCTCTCGACGGCGTGGACGCGGCCCTGGTCCGCCTGACAGGACCGGCCACTGGACCTCGTGTACGCTTGCTAAGTTTCACGTCAGTACCCTACCCAAGCAATGTTCGAAGGAGGGTTCTCCGGGTTGCAGCTGCTGAGCCGGTTTCAGCCGGAGAAATCAGCCAGCTTAATTTTCTGCTGGGTTCGCTGTTTGCGGATGCAGCGATCCAGGTTTGCCAGAAGGCTGGCATCGAGCCTCAGCGACTTGCTGGGGTCGGCTCGCACGGCCAGACCATTTTCCACCAGGGATTCGCGACACTGGAGGCAGGCCACAAGATCAGATCCACCTTCCAGATTGCCGAACCCGCCGTGATTGCCGAAAGGACCGGGGTACCGGTGGTTGCCAATTTCCGCACCGCAGACTTGGCGGCGGGAGGCCAGGGAGCACCGCTGGTGCCTTTAGTCGATTACCTCCTGCTTAAGGACAAACGCCAGGGCACACTGGCTCTGAACATTGGAGGAATCGCCAACGTCACGGTTATTCCCGCGGGAGCTTCCGCGGAAGATGTTTACGGCTTTGATACCGGCCCCGGCAACATGATTATGGACGGCCTCACGCGCGCTCTTACCCGAGGGCGACACCATTACGATGCGGGAGGCCGCATGGCGGCGCGCGGCAAAGTCCTCGAGGATATTCTGGCCCGAGTTCTTCGCTTTCCGTTTTTCCGCAAGGCTCCTCCGAAAAGTGCAGGCCGCGAACAGTTTGGAGAGAAATTCGCAAGGCACTATTTCCTGAGCAGGCACCCAGGTGCTCGCGCCCAGGACTTGCTTCGGACGGCGAATGAACTGACGGCCAGAACCGTCGCCGAAGCCTTGAGGCGATTTGTATTTCCGCGCGCCGGCGTCCAGCGGCTGGTGACTTCGGGCGGCGGCGCTCACAACCTGCTGCTGCTCAAGCGGATTGGGGAACTGCTCCCTGAAATCAATGTGATGACTTCGGACGCGTTCGGGC
>JARRJI010000440.1:0-3635 GCA_037379595.1 Acidobacteriota bacterium
GTCTCGAACACATTGCCGGGATTCACCTGCAATGTGTGGCTGAACCAGCTTCCGATCACCACGACCCGGTGACCGTTCACCGTGGCGGGTGCGTAAAGAAAAGGCGCAAAGGCCATAATGTTGTTGCGCCAGAAAATCTTCTTCAGGTTGACCAGGCTGGCTTCGTGAAGAAAAGCCCCGGCTCCCGCGGGCCGGTAGTCCACGCCGCCCACGGCGATGGAAAGACTGTCGGACGCCGGGGTCACGGAGATGTTGGCGCCGAACGAGCGCAATTCGCGCGCCACCTTGTCTTTGACGCTGAGGGAAAGCGTGGCCACCGCCGTGGTCACGGCAATGCCCATGGCCACGGCAGCCACTCCCAGAAGTTTGCGCCGCCGGCGGCGCGTCAGCGACCGGCCGACAATTCTGCTCAACATAGGCTTAGCGGAAGTACCGCGCTGCTCGCGCAAGCGCGGACCTGGAAATAATCAGCGTGTTGTTCCGGACCAGGTAGTCGATGTGAATGGGATTGCAGCCGCCGGCAGACCCGATGGTCGGAATGTAAATTGCCGAACCGCAGTTTCTGCAAATGACGTTCTGGCCCTGCTGATAGTAGCCCTGGTCGCCGCAAATCTGGCACGCATCGAGGCCCACCCGGACGGTGTCCGACGAATCGACGATGGCAATAAACCGCACGTGTGTTCCACCGACAGTGACCTCGTAATGATGGAGCTTGTGGTCCTTGAGCTGCGCTACCGGGACGCGAACGACGCCGTCGGTGATGGTCAGCGGAACAGGTGGCTTGACAGCTTGCGCCACTCGGGAATAGACAAAGTCGGCGCTGATCAGGATGATGACAATCAATCCCACGGCGCTTGCAGCTGTCTTCCAGAAGCGGTCGCGCTTCTGCCCTGCAAGAATCTTTCGACGCTCGGGCCCGGACATCCGCGCAAGATCGGCTTCCGAAGCCGACCCGGACTTGATCTTCTGCGCCAGCACCATAAACAGGCAGAGGGCCACGACGGCGATGAAGAAGAAAGAATCACTGTTGGCGATGGGACCGATGATGGCCATGGCGCGCGGTCCCGAGGGAAGAATCTGAGCTTCAGATAGCTCGTGGTAACCGGAAATCACCAGTTGCACGGCAATCACCAGAAGCACGAGGCTGGTGACGCTGAAAAACTTGCGGAGGTTAACCTTGATGCTTCCTTTGAAGAACGCGACGCCCAGCCCGATGGCCAACGCCAGGCCCAGCACGGCCCCCATGAAGTTCATCAGCTCGGTAGTTTGAAGGGAGACCGCGCTCAGAAAGATGGCCGTCTCGGCGCCCTCGCGGGCGACCATCAGCAGAACAAACGCGAAGACTCCCCATGCGCCTGAGCGGCTTTGGCCAATCGAGAGAGTGGAAATCCTGGTTTCGATTTCCTTCCTGAGGCCCTTCGATGCCCTCATCATCCAGACCACCACGGAGGCGACAAAGACCGCGCCCAGCATCATCATCCAGCCTTCATAGGCGTCTTCGCTGATAGCCCATTTTTGCAGGAAATACGCCGCGGCCGCGCTGATGGCGACCGCCGCACCGACTCCCCACCAGACGAACCGATTCCAATCGTCGCGGCCGGCCTTTTTGAGATAGCTGAGAACGATTCCAACAATGAGTGCGGCTTCAACGCCTTCGCGCAACGTGATCACTAACGAGTCAAACATGATGAATTCCTAACGAACCTTGCCGGTTGCCTGCTGAAACGGGGGAAGCTGTTCTCTGAACCGGAACTCAAGCCGAAGCAGCCTTCTTCCTCTTTCCACTCCTGGACGCGCAGTTCCCGCAAAGCCCGCCCAGTTCGAGCCGAGCCACGCGGATGTTGAGACGGTGGCGTCCTTCAATCTGGCTCTTCAGCTTTTCGAAGAGCGGGTCCTGGATCTCCAGCACCCCACTTCATCGATGATGCCGAGTTTCTTGAGCGATTCGAGAGCACGATAGACGGTTGCCAGATGCAGCCCGGGTATCTGTTTCCGGGCCCGTCGCAGGACTTCCGGGGCATCGAGGTGCTCACCGGCCTGCTGGAGGACTTCCGCAATCACCCGGCGCTGGCGGGTGAGGCGGAGACCATGCTGGCGGAGTTGGCTGGCGACGGAGCGACGTTGTTTGAGGTGCTTTGCGAGTGGCATATTTTAGTTGCGAGTAATTCGCAACTGGCAACTATACCAGATCGAGCTCCTTCCGTCAACACGAGCACGTGTGTCCGACTTGCCCCATTTCTGCGAAAGCCCGCTGGGCACGCCCTGCGGTACAACTGCCGGCCATCCATGCGCGTGGCAAACGGCATAGCATGGCCTTTAGGGAGAGGCTGCTCATGCTTTTCCCTCCTCCGTGGGGTCGGAGTTTGTCTGGCACAGCAGAATCATGGAGCAGCCCTCCACCTTGATTTGCTGGCCAGCCTTGCATTTCTGGTCGCCTTCAGGGCAGAAACCCTTGTGAGTATCGAACACTCTTTTCCATTCGCGTGCCCATTCCTTACCCGGCAGCACGAATTGCAGGGGCTCGTTGTAGGCATTGAAAATCAGGTAGAAGGTTTTGTCCACCAACTGTTCGCCGTGCGGCCCGGGAGAAGCTATGCCCTCGCCGTTGAGGAACACGGCAAGCGATTTGGCGAAGCTGGCCTGCCAGTCCTGCTCCGACATCTCTCGGCCGTCGGGCGCAAACCAGGAGATGTCCAGTTCGCGGGAGCCGCGAACCGACCGTCCCTCAAACCAGCGCCTGCGCTGGAACATGGGATGCTTCTTGCGAAGTTCGACGAGAGCGCGGGTGAATTCCAGCAGCTCCTGGTCCGCGTTCTCCCAATCAGACCACGTGAGTTCATTGTCCTGGCAATAGGCGTTGTTGTTGCCCTTCTGAGTACGGCCGATTTCGTCTCCGCCCAGCAGCATGGGCACGCCCTGGGAGAGGAGCAGGGTTGCCAGAAAATTCCGCTTCTGCTGCGCGCGCAAGGCATTCACTTTCGGGTCATCAGTCGGGCCTTCCACGCCGCAGTTCCAGGAGCGATTGTCGTCATTCCCGTCTCGATTCTCTTCGCCGTTTGCCTGGTTGTGTTTCTCGTTATAGGAAACCAGGTCGTGCAGGGTGAAGCCGTCGTGAGCGGTGACAAAGTTGATGCTGGCGGTGGGCCGGCGGCCGCTCGATTCGTAGAGGTCGGAGCTGCCGGTCAGCCGGTAAGCCAGTTCCGGAACGGTGCGGTCGTCTCCGCGCCAGTAGTCTCGCACCGTGTCGCGATATTTGCCGTTCCACTCCGCCCAGCCGGGCGGAAAGTTGCCCACCTGGTAGCCCCCTTCGCCCAGGTCCCACGGCTCGGCGATCAGCTTGACCTGCGAAATCACCGGGTCCTGGTGGACCACGTCGAAAAAGGCGCTCAGGCGGTCGACTTCATGCAACTCCCGGGCCAGCGTCGAGGCCAGATCAAAGCGGAAGCCGTCCACGTGCATGTCGAGCACCCAATAACGCAGGCTGTCCATCATCAACTGGATCGAACGAGGGTTGCGCATGTTCAAGGAGTTTCCGCAGCCTGTGTAATCGGTGTAGAGGCGGGGATTCTCATCGTCCAGGCGGTAGTAGCTGGAGTTATCAACGCCGCGGAAACAGAGCGTAGGGCCAAGGTGAT
>JARRJI010000441.1:0-1813 GCA_037379595.1 Acidobacteriota bacterium
GCGAGCTTCTCAACCTGTTGCGCAATGCCCAGCCGGAGGTCAAGAAGAATGTGTCGCCCGCGCTCTCGCAGATTCTTCAGAATATGAACGTCCGGGTCAACGGCTCGAGTCTTGATCTGGATGCCTCGGCCTCAATCAGTGACCTGTCGCAACTTCTTAACGCCCCTGTAACCAGCAGGAGCCAGTAATAATCGCAAGGCTGTTTAATCCATTACGAACTACTCTTCAAGGAAAACGCATGACTGTCAAAGTGACGCTGATCCCTGGTGATGGAATTGGACCGGAAGTATCGAACGCGACCGTGCGGTTGCTCGAAGCCGCGGGCGCTGAACTCGAGTGGGTCGAAATGCCTGCAACCCCCGTCGTCGGACGGCGGGCGGGTGAAACAGAGATGAATCCGATTGTCGAAGCCATTCGCAAAACCCACGTGGCGCTAAAGGGCCCGATTACCACGCCTGTTGGCACCGGCCATCGCAGCATCAACGTGCAATTGCGCAAAGCCCTCGATCTCTATGCGAACCTGCGCCCGGTCAAGCACCTCCCTGCAGTCGAAACCCCGTTTGAGAACGTTGACTTGATTATCGTCCGCGAAAACACGGAGGACCTGTATTCCGGGCTGGAACACGAGGTCGCCCCGGGCGTGGTTGAAAGCCTGAAGGTGATCACAGAGTACGCCTCCACGCGTATTGCGCACTTTGCCTTTGAATACGCGCGCCGGATGGGCCGAAAGAAGGTTGCGGCCGTTCACAAGGCCAACATCATGAAGCTCTCCGACGGCTTGTTCCTCCACTCCATCCGTGAAGTGGCCCGCGAATACCCGGAGATCAAACTGGAAGAATACATTATCGACAACTGCTGCATGCAACTGGTCATGCGCCCTGAGAGGTTTGATGTGCTGCTGCTCGAGAACCTCTACGGGGATATCGTCTCGGATCTGTGCGCGGGGCTGGTGGGCGGACTGGGACTGGTTCCCGGCGCCAACATTGGCAATGAATGCTCTCTTTTTGAGGCAGTTCACGGCAGCGCCCCGGACATTGCCGGCAAGCACCTTGCTAATCCTACGGCCATGATGCTCTCGTCGGTCCTGATGCTTCGCCACCTGGACCAGAACGAGGTTGCAGATCGCATGGAGCGAGCCATCCATAAGACTTACCGCGAAGGACGCTACCTGACGAGCGATGTTGGCGGCAAGGCCTCGACCGACGAGTTCACCTCCGCTGTCGTGGGAGCGTTGGACTGACCGCAAACCAATGCTGGATGCAACCCGCCAGGCAGGTGTTCAATAGAAGCAGGTTTAAACTGGGGCTGGACGTCATTTCCCGAACGGTCTCTTGCCACTTCGCACGGGGCCGTACCATCGCGCAAGATGCCCGGCTGGAACACCGAGTGAATAGAGCGTCTGGATCCAGATCCAACTGAAGAGCGTGGGGATAAGGCCCTGGACCCGCCAGCGGCGGTCTGAAGCCACAAGGGGCGAGTCGAGGCAAACCGTGCGTCCGGCACGTTCCATCCGGCGCACGAATTCATAGTCATCCATGATAGGGATGGGCTTAAAACCACCCAACTTTTCGAAGATTTTGCGGCGTACAAAAAGGCCCGAGTCACCATAATAAATCCCGAAAGGCCTGCGTACCCTGTAACACCAGTTGAAAAATGTTGTCACGCCGGAATTGCCTTCAAAGGCGATCCGGAAGTTACCGCCGATCACCGAGGGATTCAAAAGGCTCTTTTCGATCGCTTCAACCGCGTCGATGGGTATCAGCACGTCTGCATGGAGAAATAGGAAGGACTCTCCGCATGCCTCGCAAGCGGC
>JARRJI010000442.1:0-2323 GCA_037379595.1 Acidobacteriota bacterium
CCTTTGATCTCTGCCATGCCGAACCTCCCGCGAGAATCCTCACACTCACGCTACCAACTGCTGTAGGGCGTTCCTTCAAGCGACCTGGCGTTTGATCCGCTGTGGACATTGACCACGCCGGTGAAGGTTTTCTCCGGGCTGATCTGGACCTGCTCGATGACCGGCTGCCAGGTCTTGTTGGAGCCGGTGAAGGGATCGATGGGCAGGCCTCCCGAGAAATAGCCCGCCTTCACCAGCGCCTGC
The DNA here is from genome assembly GCA_037379595.1 of Acidobacteriota bacterium. Lineage (GTDB taxonomy): Bacteria > Acidobacteriota > Terriglobia > UBA7540 > UBA7540 > SCRD01. The sequence continues at coordinate 244 of JARRJI010000442.1, forward strand.
AAGGATTCCGGCGGCTTATGGTTGTCGAGCGTGTACCGGTTGATCATCTCGCGCAGGGTGAAGAGGTCGTCCTTCAGCACGGCTTCGTGCGAGCGGGTCACGATCCGGCTGTAGATCGGGGCGGCAAACGACGCCATGATCAGTATGAGGGAGATCACGACCAGCAGTTCAATAAGGGTGAAGCCGGTCTCTGCTGATCGTTGCTGTTGGATTGTTCCTCGTCTCACAGCCTCAAGTTACCCGCTGGCAGAAGGAATCTTGTTCAGAGTCATTCTGTGAGTTACCCAGCCCGTAGGCCGATAGCTGCAGGCCATGGACCAGCTTCCGTGAGTGCCGTTGTTCAGAGTCATTCTGTGAGTTACCCAGCCCGTAGGCCGATAGCTGCAGGCCATGGACCAGCTTCCGTGAGTGCCGATCCCATCAACCGCACACATCGCAAAAACCACGATGTATGCGCCACCCACCACCGCCTCCTCAAATGGGCGCGACTGTCGCATCACTGCGGGCTCGACGCCCGGCTTGCAGCGAATCGAGATTCGAAATCAAATGAACGAGGTAAGGTGGTATTACCGACCATCGCCAGACAAAGAGTAGGGCGAACACTGCTCCTATGAAAGCCTTGGCTGCAATCCCACCGGGACGAAGACCAAAGTGTGCGACTCCGAATACGAGCGACGTCAGCACGACAGCTATCGCCATAGAATAGCCGGTGCTCTTGAATGCGTTCAGACAAAAGCCCCGCCAAAACTCTTCAACAAATACCCACAGGATCAGAGCTGGGACCCAAAAGAGCAGTGGTTCCGAAGCCTGCGACATGTGGGCGCTGATGCGTGCCCTGCTTGCGGCCCGGGACTTGTGCGCCAGCCATAGCTTGAATGCGACATTGCATCCTCCCGCGGCACAGCCGATCAGGATATCCATTTCCCAGTGGTCAAAGCTTAAGCCCACCGCCCCAGCGGGAATTGAGTATCGCAACATCAGCAACAACAGCAGGCCTGCGATAAGAACATTCGTTGCCATGCCTTGTAATCGCAGGCCAATTCCCATATGCTTTTTCATTATTTCGGGCGGAATGGGTTTGGGCCCCTTTGCTTTAAAGAGCCACCAAATCTCGACTGGATTTGGAAACAGGAAGGTGATAACAGGAAAGATCGCGAGCGCGACGTAAGGCATCATGGGATTTCAATTCGTTCGCACAGGTTGTCTGTTCCGCGCTTAGCTGTCCGGAGCCTCACTTCTGTTCTGGTTGGGTATCGTGACTTGGCTCGTCGCCAGGATTGCTGTTAAAGGGTCGCAAAGAGGGAGGAACAAACAAAGTCCACAAACCCGAACAGACCATGAGGCCCGGAAGCACGAGCAAGCAGGTAACGACCACCAACCAGGTACCTCTTGCCCCAAGCGCGTACCCTAGCAAGCCTGAGACCGTCCCTCCCACAACGGCAAACACCCCCGCGTGGAGCGGGGCAACCAGCAGTTGCTTACACTCCGGGCATGGGAACGGCTTGCCGTACTTCAGGAGTGCCCGTTTTATTCCAGCACCGCACAGCGGGCATTTTGCCCAAGCGTCCTTCATTACACCATTCTCTCAAATCACTGCAGCATCTTTTCCATAAAACCCCAAACCTGGCCCAGCTTTCCGGCGAGACCCTCCTGAGGGATATACGGGCTTTCCACTCCCTCATTAAACTCCGAATATGTCTGACTCGCCGTAGGCCCGTACTCCAAGTACGCCGCTGCTGCGTTCGTCACAGCAATGTTCGCGGCGGCGGCGGCGGGGCCCAAATTAGCGGGTAGCGAGGACCGCCGGTTGTGCGGTCCGCGGTACTTTCCTGGCAATCGTCCTCACGGTGTCGTATTGTATCGCTGTGTCCAAGTTGCGTCGCCCATTTCTTTGCGACCGCTATTTCTTAGTTGCCGTGCGCAAGAACAGCGCTGCGGATTGACCATCGACCGCGTGTTGACCCCGCCCGCCCCCGAACCTGCATATGATTCACGCCCTTCACTCGTTCTGCATTCGAGATGAAGAACCGCTCGCGGCACATTCCAGCTAAAAGACGCGGACCGCAAACCCGGCGGTCCT
>JARRJI010000443.1:0-2790 GCA_037379595.1 Acidobacteriota bacterium
CCCCACTGCAATTCGCGACTATCGAGCCTGGTGCTCCCGATCACCCCAAAGGTGGGGGACGTCAAGGTGGTATTGGGATTGTTAAATTGAGGAGTGTTGAAGATGTTGAACCCCTCCATGCGCACCTCGAACTTTAATCTTTCCGTGATGGAGATGATCTTGGAGATGTTCAAGTCGACGGTGTGTATACCGGGACCCCGGAGAGTATTTCGCCCCATGGCCCCATAATGTGCAGGAAGAGGTTGTGCGAATGCACTGGGGCTGAAATACTGGTTAATGGTTTTGGTTCCCGAAGGGAACGGATTGCCCACCTGGTTGGCCCGGTTTCCCGTCCCGTAGACAACGTCCAGAAGCCCGAATGGGTCGCTGGCGCCAATCGAGAATGGGAATCCCTTCTGGAGAGAAATAATTCCCCCTGTCTGCCAGCCACCGATGAAGCCATCAACCACTTTGTTCATGTTGGCGCCGAAACGCCTCCCACGACCAAACGGCAACTGGTAAACGAAATTGGCCACAAACCGCTGGTTTGGATCGAAATCTGAAGTACGTAATCCAGCATCGGATTGTGGTTGTCCATGAACCCGTTCCATCCGGCAAGCGAGTTGCCAATCCCGGCAGCGGCGGATTTGTCATCCAGGCTGTGTGACCAGGCGTACGACAACTGCAACACCGTTGAAGCAGTACGCCGTGTCAGGTTCACGTTCGCCGCATTATAGCTTGAGACGCCCTGCCACTCGCTGTCAATATACTGTCCGGTAAAGTTGGGATAGGGCCTGCGGTTCGCAACGGGGCAATCGCCATTGTTCAAGTTAATGTAATTCCCGTTCGCATCCTGGGCCGCACAGAACGCGGGATCGGACGGGGGAAGAGCCTGCGCGATATCAGTACGGGTCAGCAGGTGCGTGCCCTTACTGCCCTCGTAGCTGACATTAAGGACGGTGTTCGGAGCAAGTTGGCGTTCGATGCCCAACGACCACTGCTGAACGTAAGGGTTGAGCGGGTTCTCGCCCTGGATTACCGCGAGAAAAGTACAGCAGTTCTGAGGGGTCACCGGATCGACGGTCGTGTAAGCCGGATACATTTGGTTCGTCAGCTTGGGCGCCGTCGGCTGAGTTTGAGGCGTGAAGCTGCTACGAACCTCGAACGGATAGATGTCCCCGGACGCGAACAACCGTCTTGTTGCCATGGAAGGGCCGCCACGCAAACCCAAAACGAGGAGCGAACGGAACCAGAGAGCTGGGTTTAGGATTGCGGCGTCCGCAATACCGGTAGATGCCGTTTCCGGGTGGTGCCACGCCGTTGGTTCCGAGCGCCTTGTCTGCGTAGCAGAGGCCGCCATTCGGGTTCTGCCCGTCGAGCCAGAAGAACTTATTGCTTTTTTCATAGGGTATGGAACGGAAACCCCATCGGAGACCGAAGTTCAGAGTGAGGTTTGATCTTGCTTTCCAGCTATCTTCGAAGTACGGGGCGTAATATCTGAAAATGTACGTGTTTTGATTACCCGAGATGCCGGGTTGACTGAAGGGGCCGGGCTGGAATATTTGGATGGATTGGTAATAGCCGAGGAGGTAGTCAGCTATAGCATTGCCGGTCCCACAGTACGGTGTTGGACAGTTGTCCACACCATTGCCGCCATTGTTGAGGACGAGGTCATTCCGGTAACCAATGGTGCCGCCCAGGAAGTCGGCAGCCAGGTTCCGTGTCTGGACCCATCGCCGAATATCGAACCCCATGTAGAAGGTGTGGTTTCCGTGAACCCACGAGAAGTCATCGGCAAATTCCCACGTGGGAACGTAACTGATCGTTGTGTCATTGACCGGACCACCTACGCTTGCAAAGTTGGCGAGGGCGATAGGGCCAGGGGCAGATCGCGCGCAATCGCTGAGATTCTGAAACACGCCCGTGAACTTAAAAGCTTCGACTTCGGACTGGGTAATGGCTGTTCCACACTGGTCGGCCTTTGCCTCAAGTCGGCCAACACGGAAACTGTTCACTGCGTGCGCCCCGAACGTCCGTGTCCAGCTGGCCCCTATGCTTTGCTCCTCTTCAATAAAGTTGTTGTTGCCGATGGAGGGAGTGATCGTACCCAAAGTGGAAGTGGTGTAGGAGCTTCCTGTCCAGCGGAAAGATACCTTTCCTAACCTGCCGAGGTCCTGGTCAAGCTTATAGGTTTGCTGGTCGAAGCGAGTCGGAAGCGGTACGTTCGCCCGATAGTTGTTCCCGGCGCAGACAGCAGGATCGCAATTGGCTGCCGGGAAAAAGTTCATGGCCAGGGACTGGTTTGCGAGGGTTGAAAAACTGCCGGATGGTATCTGGTTGCCGCTAAATGCCGCGCCCGTTGTGGGGTCGATCGGCATGCAGGGTTGGTTCAGCAGTAACGCCGAGTTGCAGGCTGTGGTCCCAAAGGCGGGCAAATTCAATCCAGAAAAGTTGCCATTCAGTTCTGCGGGAGTCGGAACGATACCTTGAGAGATAGATCCCCGGACGATCCGCCAGCCTTCGTAGTTTGCCAGCCAGAAAGTCTTGTCACGGCCGTTGTAAACCTTCGGGATGACCATGGGGCCGCCAAGGACGAAACCGAATTGATTCTGGCGCAACTCCGGCTTCGAAGTCGCGAAGAAGTTAGTGGCGTCAATCTTGTCATTCCTGCCGAATTCGAAAACCGTGCCATGCAATTGGTTAGTGCCGCTCTTGCTGATGATGTTGATTTGATTGGAACTGAATCCATAAGCCGCTGAATAGGCCGGCTTCTGCTCCTTGAACTCCAGGATGGCATCCTGGGACAAGATA
>JARRJI010000444.1:0-2678 GCA_037379595.1 Acidobacteriota bacterium
TGTACTGGCTCAGGTCTGCTGCGCTGATCACTCCGCCGAGTGCCTGTGATGTTTTCAGGATTGCCTGGGCGATGCTCCCCCGGTAAAAGGCCTGCGGACCCTCATTTGCGACCAGTTCCAAGGCGCGCGCATAGGCCGGATTGCGGAAGATTTCACCCTGCCGGGGCGGGTGTCCTCCTGGCAGGTAGATGGTCCGTGCCTCCTCATTCTGCTCCAGCACGTTGCCGTAGGCCGCCCAGTACATGCTGTCCCACTGGGGAACCGGAAACCCCTTCGAGGCATAGTAGATGGCCGGCTTGAAAAGATCTTTCCACGGGAGCTTCCCAAAGCGCTGGTGTAGTTCCCACCAGCCCATGACGCAGCCCGGCACGCTAACCGACAGGATGCCGGTCCCTGGAATGTGCCGCAGTCCCTTGGAGTGGAGGAATGCCGGCGTGAGCCGTTCCGGCGCCCAGCCGCTTGCATTCAGCCCGCTGACCTTGCCGGTCTTTGCGTTCCATTCGATGGCAAAAAGGTCGCCGCCCATCCCGTTCATCATGGGCTGAATCAGTCCCATGACCGCACTTGCCGCAATCGCTCCATCGGCGGCCGAACCGCCTTCCGCCATAATTGTGGCGCCTGCCTGGGAGGCAAGTGGCTGCTCAGCGGCCGCGATTCCGCGTTGAGTAAAAACCATGGAACGGCCTTGCGACCAGGTCATCAGCTTCTCAGATCGAATCATCGGAACAGCAGTACAACCCCACGCCACAAGACCAAGGAATACCAGGAACCACCGCCTCACGTGTCACCTCCCAGGACGAGCAAGAAATCTGTCTTCAAATCGGAACCGACCGATAACGTACACCGGACTGCCTTCCGATGCAATCGCGGCGATGAGTTTTTGGAGTTGTGCGACTCAGTTCCCGGTCACTACATTCGGCACTCCACGTGTAGGAGTCGTGCCGTGTTCTGCGGGCATGGTTCCGACCACGTTGCATTCGGGCTTCTTATTATGTTCTCGAGGTCGGATATAATGAGAAAATCTTTCGGGTTAGGGCAGCGGCATGATTCTCATTATCGATAACTACGATTCTTTTACGTACAACCTGGTGCAGTACCTCGGCGAGTTGGGCGCGCAATTGGAAGTGCACCGCAACGATCAGATTGCCCTCGATGAAATTGAGAGCATGGCGCCCGAGCGCATTGTGATCTCGCCTGGACCCAAGACGCCGTCCGAGGCCGGAATCTGTCTGGATGTGATTCTTACTTTTTCCGGCCGCATCCCCATCCTGGGTGTATGCCTTGGGCACCAGGCGATCGGGCAGGCCTTCGGCGGCAAGGTGATCCGTGCGCCGGAAATCATGCACGGCAAGACCAGTTTGGTTTCCCATGACGGCATGACCATTTTTTCCGGGCTGCCCAATCCCTTCCCGGCGACGCGCTATCATTCGCTCATTGTCGAACGCGAAAGCCTTCCTGATTGCCTTTCTGTCTCCGCCACTTCGCCGGACGGCCTCATCATGGGCTTGCGCCACAGGAGCTTGAAGGTGGAGGGCGTGCAGTTTCACCCTGAATCGGTTCTGACCGACGCCGGAAAACAATTGCTGGCAAACTTCCTGAAGCTATAGCCATGTGCGCCCAATGATGGTCCCGCGGAAAACAACTGCTGGCAAACTTCCTGAAGTTATAGCCAGGTGCGCCCAATGATGGTCCCGCCTGAGGGGCAAAACCTGGCATCCGGTTCATGCGGCTCTGGCGAAAGAACAGCCGCCGGACCCCGCGTGAAGAAAGTTTACAACTCCTGTTAAAAGCGGTAATGTTGTCTGCTCATATTGGTCTGCAGGAAGATTTCAGAGTAACGACTGCGAGCGTCGGACCTGCGATTCCCGACGGGGTCCTGCACGCGTTTGCTCCCGGACCGATGTATGCCGGACACGTCTTCGCATCATAATCGGACGTACACATAACTTTTGCGTTTTGTCTGGGCAGGAGGAAGAATGCGATCATTTCTGATTCGAATCTGGGCTTCGGCGATTGTTCTGGCCGTGGCTGCACCTCTGTGCTGGGCGGCAAAGAAGCCTTTAACTCCGGCCTTGGTCACGAGAGAAGGGCAGATTGTCGCCCCTTCGATCAGCCACGTGAGGTGGCGTCCCGGCCACGAGCAGGTCAGCTATATTCGGGACGATGATACAAAGTCGGCCTTGTGGATTTATGATGTCGCAAGCGGCAAAGCCCATCAGGTCGAGCTACCTGCCGGCGTTGATTCCGCCACCTACCAATGGTCGCCCAGTGGCAGTGAGCTTCTCCTTCAGGGCGGCGGCGATCTCTGGGTGTTTGACGTCCAGACCAGCCAGACGAAGCGTCTGACGCATGATGCTCAAAAGGAAGAAGAACCCACTTTCTCTCCCACCGGCGACCGCGTCGCATTCGTCAAGCAGAACAATATTTACACACTCTCCTTGAAAACCGGCAAGGTCACGCAGCTCACTAAAGACGGGACCAAGCTGATCCTCAACGGGACGCTCGACTGGGTTTACAAGGAAGAACTGGCGGACCGGGCCACTGGGCGGTCCTATGAATGGTCGCCCGACGGCAAGGAGATTGCTTACCTTCAGCTCAATGACGGGCCCGTGCCGCAGTATCCGCTCGTCCATTTCCTTTCACGGCACGTTCGTCTCACAATCCAGCGATTTCCGCAG
>JARRJI010000445.1:0-3010 GCA_037379595.1 Acidobacteriota bacterium
GTCGCGAGGCGGCGTCAGCCATCCGTGCACCTCCCAGCTCTTGCCTACTTTTTCCAGTGCCCACTCCCATTCACCTCGGATGTCAATAATCGCGCACCACCGGGATCCTATGTATAAGAGCCTCTTGCACGCCGGTGGCCCGGACCCACACTGCTTTCTTTCTTACTTACTTAAAGACTTGCCATCCAATTCGACAATTCAGACAAATCGCAGCACCTCGCGCAGCAGCACCAGGCGAGGTCGAGGTTTATCCAAGCCACGCAGGCGGTCGTATCCCCTTGAAGTAGTCCTCCAAGGCAAATTGCAAAGTGGACTTAATTGGCGAGCACCGACGAGTGAGAAAGAATCCTGCAACAAAAGGCGGCCTTGCGGTTCCATAAGGCGCCTCCAGCTTCACCACTTATGCCCCATCGTTAGCACGATGAGGAAACATGGGCTATGATCCAGATCACAGAGGCCAGTGATGTTGGCCGGCAAAGTGTATAGGACTAACGACTGGCTCCAAGTCAGCCAAAGAGTGAAGACTAACGGACACCGACTGGTGATCTGGTTAGTCCGGCAGGTGTCATAAATCTCGTAAGCCGGTAGGCTCCATATGAAGAGTGCCGATTGTACCGGTGTGATCCTCCACAAGATCGATGGTGCCGCATCTGACCGGGTGTGAGTGCGGCGCCCACGCGCAATGCTCAAGCCAGCAAGCAAGATCAGAAAGACTATCACGGCGGAAGCCTGACAACTTAGCCGCTGCGCTACTGTCCTGAGAGGTGAAGAGAGAATAACCCATGGAGCGGGGAACATTCTTACGAAATGGACAAGTGCCCAAGAGTGGCCTCTTCCCACCTTGACTTGCCCAACCTTCCGTGCTTAAGATGGGTTGCCTTTGAATACCAATTAGGTCGTCTCTCTGATTGTTCCGGACGCCATGAGGAGGTGCGAATCGTATGTGAACGGCGCACTTTGGGTGTCATGCCTGATGGTAATCGCTGCGGTTCCCAGCCTGGCGAGGAGGAAGAGGAAAGCTGCTCCTCTGTGTAGTGATTCTCGTCAGAAATGCTCTTAATCCTAATGAAGCCGCAGGAGAACCTGCAAACGACTCAAGACCAAAGGAGAGAAGACATGCCAGTAAACCGACGTGAGTTTCTAACGGCATCTGTGGCAGGCGCCGCCATGTTGAAACAGGGGTTGGCGGCGTTCGGCGCCCCAGCAGGAAGCCAAGACCGCGGAGCCAATCTCAAAGTACGAGTTCGGCATGTTTATCGAGGAACTTGGCACCCTCGTTTCTCGCAGTCTCTGGGCCGAAATGCTCGATGACCGCAAGTTCTATTTTCCGATCACATCCAAGGAGCCCAAGACTCAGGACCGGCGGCGGGGCGGCGGGTTTCCCGGCATGCAGCTCCGCAAATGGCGGCCTGTGGGTCCCGGCGAAGTTGTGTTAATGGATAGGCACCAACCGTTTGTCGGCGACCAGAGCCCGCGCATTGAACTCGGCGGCTCCAAGCCGCACGGCATCCGGCAATCGGGCCTCGCTCTGCTCAAGGGCAAGAAGTATGCGGGTCGAATCTACCTTCGCGGCACTCCGGGCGCCAAGGTGAAGGTTTCTCTGGTCTGGGGAAAAGGCGCGAACGACCGTCAGATCCTTTCCTTTGCCTCACTAACCGATGTGTACAGGAAGTTTCCGCTCAGCTTTACCGCGAATGCCGGGACGGCGGATGGGGCTCTGGAGATTACCGGGATGGGCTCTGGGAACTTCCACATCGGCACCGTTTCACTGATGCCGGTGGACAACAATTCATGACCTTCTGCAAGCTCATCGGCGTGGAACCCTACATCACCGTCAACGCAGGCTTCGGCGACGCGCATTCGGCGGCTGAAGAGGTCGAGTACATGAATGGATCAGTCAAGACCCGCCTCGGCGCGATGCGCGCGCGCAACGGCCATCCCGAGCCGTATCAGGTCAAGTTCTGGAACATCGGCAACGAGCCATGGGGGACATTCCAGCTCGGCTATACCCCCCTGAAGTATTACGTTCTCAAGCACAATGAATTCGCGAAAGCGATGCGTCAGGTGGACCCGTCGATCACCCTGATTGCCTCGGGGAAAATGCTAGTGGATATGTTCCTGACTGGCGAGACGCGCGTCGAGTACACGGGGAACCTCCGGCCGCTGTTTGGCTCAAAATACGACTGGACGGGCGGCCTGCTGGCACACTGCGGGGGAAACTTCGACGGCATCGCCGAGCACTTGTATGCGCAGGGAGGCAGACACTTCGATCTTGCGCTTGCAAAGACTCTGCCGCCGGATGCTCCCACGGATGACGCCTATGTGAAAATTGAACAAACACCGCTTGAATGGGCGCGTTACGCAGGCAATGTCGTACACCGTAAGGCCGAAGAATGGCAGGGTTACCAGCAACGCTTCCCGGCGATGATCAAGAAGAAGATATTCCTGTCCATCGACGAGTACGCGTACTTCGGCGGAGGGTTTAATCGAGGCGTGAATCTCAAACTGGCCCTTGCCTACGCCATGATCTTCAACGAGATGATGAGGCACACCGATTTCCTCACCATGTCGGCGCACACCATGGGGGTATCGACGCTCGACTATAACAGCACCGCTGCGACCTTTAACACAACGGGGCTACTGTTCAAGCTCTATGGCGAGCACTTTCTGGGATCGATTCCGGTGGCCCTTTCAGGAAACTCGCCGCAGCCAGCACCCAAGTATCCCATCGGCGGTGATCAGCCCCAGACGAACTCTGGCAGCCCGACCTATCCGCTCGACATGTTTGCTGCGCTCACGCCAGATCGTAAGTTCCTCACCCTGGCGGTCGTGAATGCGACGGAAAAGGAACAGACGTTCGATCTGAACGTCACCGGCACGCGGCTGGCAGGGTCATCGACACTGTGGCGGATGACGGGGGAAAATCTGGAAGCCGCCAATCGCGTTGGCGAAGCGCCGCAGGTAAGGGTGAAGGAGATTTCGATCGGCAATGTGCCGGAAACAATCTCGG
>JARRJI010000446.1:0-3424 GCA_037379595.1 Acidobacteriota bacterium
GCAAGATATTTTCTGAACCCCTGCACACCGACCGCGTTCAGGTTAATGGGAAAGAAATCCTGCTCAACTTCTTCCCCTTTTCGAGCCACGATCATGAGAACATCCGGAAGTTCGCCGGGCAGATTGACAAAGCCTTTCTGCCCAGGCCCCAGCGTTCGCAGCCGGCGGTTGCGGCCGGCAATCGACATCCGGAGATCAGCCTGCCTGCTGTCTTTGCCGCCTTCCAGACAATCCTGGACAGGCTGCACGTCAACATGGCATCGACGGTTCAACTCTCCGCAACCCGCGAGATGACCACGGAAGAAGCTCTGGCTGCGCGGGACGGCGAGAACCCTGTGGCGACCGGGCACACGCGGGTTTCCATCCGCCATCTTTACCACGCCGGCCTTTGGGCCGCCATTCGCTCCGGGTGGCGTGAAGGCTACTCCGCAGAGGCTGACCACTTCATCGTTTCAGGCAAGAATCCGGATGAGATTGCTCGCTCGGTTGAGGCGGTTAAGACCGCCATCCGCCATGCCGCTGGCTACACCAAGTTCACCACCGATACCTCCCGGCTCTTCGAACTTCAGGCAGACACCCGACATCCGAATCCCTGGAGCGACTCCGCCGTCAGCGAACGGTTCCAGCAGATCTTTTCGACTGAGGAGCAGAAGTGGATTCGCGACGAGTTCGCGAAACCTTATCACATCGGCAGCGCAGACTATACGCTCAGCAACTCGGAAACCCTCCGTCTGGCAGTCAAATTCGGCCGGAGTCTGAAGCTCAACGAAGAACTCTACGACTACATCGGCAAGGCCAAGGCTGAAGCCGGCGTCAGTGCCGCGTTCGATTTCGAACCATCCATCGACGAAGCCGAAACGCTCACCACAGCCAAGGAACTCCTTTTTTACATGCACTGGCTCAAAGCACGCGGCCGGTCGGCGCAGCTTTGCCCTCCAAACCTCGGCTTCAAGAAACGCCAGGCCTACCCGGTGGCGATGACAACTTCGCCGGCAGATGGCGTCGGACTGGTGGATTATTGCCATCACAAAATGTGGCCGGAGCTTCCCGGCAGGGTCGAGAAGGAATTTGGCGGTAAGCCGCTCGAGGAGCTTGCCGCGCGCGTGGCGGAACTTGCCGCAGTGGCGAAAAATTTTGACACCACTCTCAGCATCCATTCCGGCAGCGGCAAGCAGCCCGAAGTTCTGGAGCGGATCGGAAAATCGACGGCAGGGCGCGTGAATTACAAAATTTCCGGCGAGCTTCAGTTGCAGCTCTTCGACGTCTTACGCAGCCAGCCCGCGGGATCGCACTGGCGGGGGCTTTATGAACGGATGGTGAAGCGCGCGAACAATTTTGCCGCCACAGGCGCGTTTGGATATGAAAGCGAGCTGGCCGCCAAGTAGTTTTCTGGCTGGGCAATCTGGTGGGCAGTAAGGATGTCGATTCCCCGGACGGCGATCACCGCTTTTTCAAGGAGAAGATCGACGAACTGCCGGAAGACCTATTGGCGGAAGTGCGGCGGCGCAACAGCCAGTATGTGGTCTGGCTGGCTGAACACCTGCAAGGCTAAGCGTCGGTTGCCTGCGAACCTAGGCTGCCTTTGACGCTCTTTCCTGGACGCGATAGAGCATCTCGCCGGCGCGCGGCACCAGCAGAATGCCCTCGTCCTCCCGGCCCTTCCATTCTTCGGGATGGACGGTTGCAGGATCAAGGTATCCGAGGTTAATGCGCTCACAGCGTTCCCGGGGAATCCCCGTTGCCAGGGTCACCTGGATGCGGGGAGTCTCCTTGCCGGTTGCAGCATCGTACGCGCCGAGCCCCTTGACGTGGGTCGAGTGCGCAAGCACGCCGCCGGGATAGTCTTTAAACTTGTCCCACTGCGCCAGAAAATAATCGCGGCAGTGATAGCCGATTTCGTCAATGATCCTGCCGTGGGTGTAACTGACCTCGCTGATGTGCGGCGCGTAAATCACAACTTCGCCGCCATCGGCCACCGCCGGCTCCATCTTGTACATACCTTTCGCGCCCGTCCACAGGTCGTCATAGAGTTTCGGCATCACGGAAAGCACGCGTTTAAAGGGCTTCCGGACGTAAATGATATGCTTCTGCGCTGAAAGGTCCGCAGCTGCTTTCCAGGCCTCATGGGCCGAGCCGAAATACAGGCCCTCAAAACCTTCATGCGTGACCACCAAAGCGAAGCAGGCCACCGGCCGGTCGATGAAACTGGCGGCGCGATCGATGATGGCCCGGACCGGTGTGTAGCCGGCGCCGATGATTTTGTAATTGGTCATCAGGGCGCCTACCCAGTGGGTCCGATTGATGATTTCTGACCCGCCGATTCCCGGGAAGAAGTACTTGTTTCCTCCCGAGAACCCAACAACCTCGTGCGGAAAGACCGGACCACAAATAATGATCTGGTCGTAGTCGAGAATCAGCTTATTGAGCCGGACGGGGATCTCCTGCGTCAGCAGTCCGCCCGTGATCTCGCCGATCTCAGAGTCCGGGATCACGCCGAGGGTGACGAAATTTTCGGGCTTCTCCCAATGGTGATTGAAGATGTGGCTCTTCCCGGCTTTCCCATCGATCACCTCCCGGCCTATCAATTTGCCGAGGTGCTCGTCGCTCATCATGGGATGCGTGCCCAGAGCCACCAGGTAATCCAAAGCCACCACACTCCCGGTAAGTGCTCAGGCCTTCATGAACGGTCCTGGCGACCTCCTCGTTGGTCAGATGACGATTTGCAGATCCTTGGCCGATGACCATTCAATGCCTCCCTTCGGGAACGACTGCTTCCCGATTGCGGCTTCGATTCTCAATTCCAGGATGCCCCTAAACTCCACTATACGCCGAAAAACCGCCGTCAATCGGCACAATGACTCCCGTGACAAAGGATGACGCCGGCGAAAGCAGCCACAAAACGGCGCCGAACAGATCCTCCGGCTTGCCGAAACACGCCATGGGCGTGTGGTCAATGATCGATTTGCCGCGCGGAGTCAAATCGCCCGTCTTTTCGTCGGTCAGCAAGAACCTGTTCTGCTGGGTCATGAAGAATCCCGGGGCAATGGCGTTCACGCGAATCCTCGGCGAATACAACTGGGCCATGTGCACCGCCAGCCACTGCGTGAAGTTGCTGACTCCTGCTTTCGCAGCCGAGTATGCCGGTATGCGGGTCAAGGGACGGAATGCGTTCATGGAAGAGATGTTGAGGATGGTCCCTTCGCCCTTCTCCGCCATGATCTTGCCGAAAACCTGCGAGGGAAGGACGGTCCCAATAATGTTCAGATCAAAAACCCATCGCAAAGCGTCGGCTTCCAGATCAAAAAAGGAATGGTCGGGACTGGTGGTCGCTTGAGGCTTGTTCCCTCCCGCCGCATTCACCAGGCAATGAACTGTGCCGAACTTATCCAGCACAGCATCGGCGGCCCGCTGCAGGCTGTCCACT
>JARRJI010000447.1:0-2488 GCA_037379595.1 Acidobacteriota bacterium
AGCCATACTTGATTTCAAGAGATAACAAAACAACGAGCGAGCCCCTGGGTGTGAAAGCCTGAGGCGACTTATGATTCGCCAGCGCAAGAATCGAAGCTGCAGTCATACGCTTTGCAATCCAGAACCGTTCCCTGGCCCGATACGACACCGAAATAGCCGAAAAGAGATACACAAGGAGGTGCACGATGGCAACGTACGTCCTGCTCAGCCGGTTTTCCCCTGAAGCATTCCGTGATCCCAAGGACTTCAAAAAGCTGGCAGACGCTGTCACATCGAAAATCAAGGCTGAATGCCCCGGCGTACACTGGAAACACAGCTTTGCAACGCTGGGACGATTTGACGTCGTCGACGTGGTCGATAGCGATGACCCAAAGCAGATTGAAAAGGTCGCGATGATAATCCGCGCTTACGGGCATTCCACGACGGAAACGCTTGCTGCCACTCCGTGGAAGGAATTCCTGGCGTCGCTGTAGACGATGAACCGAAGTTCCGGCGGCCTTGGGGTGCTGGGGATTACTTGCATGGGGTGTCGGCTGTACGTAGTGTTACGCGAAGGCTGAGAGCCGGAATTCGTCTACACCCTTTGCTGAGATGCGCAGGCCTACTTTTCTTCGATCAGGCTCACAAGAGCTTTGGTCACAACTCCAGACGCACCCGGGCCGACCGAGTTTATCTCTCCGTACCAGCGATGAGGCCTGTTCAGCAGCCATGGAGGTTTGTTGTCCCATTCTGCTTTAGGAATGATGTACCCGATCTCGTCATTCGCCAGGCCGAAGATGAATTGGTAGCGGCTCTTCATGTGGGGCCGCAGAATCGGTTCGAACGGCGCGTGGGGAAAGTCTGCGCCCGGGTAACGCATAATGCCGCCATTCACCAGTTCCGGATAAATCTCCCCCGGACGTGTTGCACTCTCGGCGACCACTCGATTCTTGTCCAGGAACTGAATGTAATCCACTTCCGAACGGATATCGTGGCCGGTAGCGTACCTCACTGACTTGAGACCGCCAAGTTCTTTCTCAATCCTTGCCGCCGCAGCAGGACTGCTACCTGCATGGTTTTCGATCAATTGGGTCAGAAACGAAACCGGCTTCTCGACGGTGGCCGGGTCAGGTTTGCCTTCCGTCTGACGTTGCGGCCGTCGCGTCTCAATGTGCGCACGGCCATCTCGCCCACTGTATTTCCGGCCAGCTTTGCTTTCTCCCAGGTCCCGTCTCTCGCGACGCGTCCGGTCCCGGTGTCGAGGAGCGACACCTGATTCCCCAACGTCGAGAGCAATCCGCCAATCGAGCCATTCACAAACACGGCCATGCCGCCCTCGTGATGTTCAACGTATTGGCAAAGCCAGTAGGGGTAGTCTGCGCTGATCAGCGTATTGCTGCCGCCAAGCGTCTCAGGATGGTCGCTCCAGTTGACAAGGGTCGCAATCGTCTTGCCGGTCGACAACGAGGTGAGACGCATGACAAAAAGGTAAGGGTCTTTCACGTACGGCGGCCGGCTGTCATCCTGAAGCAGTCTGAGCAACGGCGAGCGATTGCGGCCCAGGGTCATGCGGGCCGGCTGCATACTTGTGACGGCACGGACCGCGGTGTCCGCGATGCGGCCGATAACCCAGTCGAGATACTTCAGATTAACGCCGGACCTGAGCGGCCCCGGTCCCCACAGGCCAAGGGTGTCCGGGCCTTCGTGGTCATGCGTGGAAGCCACGATCACCTGGGTTACGTCCGGCAATCGGGCTTCGACTTTTTCGCGCACCTTGAGCACGTCCTGGTGAAATAAGCCGATCAGATCCACTGCGCAAACAACGAGAGTCTTCTGGCTCGCACCGATCGCCAGGCAGCGCGCGTAGAGGTTGTCATGCACGCCAGTCGCCACACGATTGGAACCGAAGCCGGCCATGTAGACCTTTCCAGCATGGATATCCGGCGTGATGACAGTTTTCGCCGCGCCGGCTCGCAGCGCAAAGCCCTGCAAGCTGAATAAAGTTCCTGCCACGCACAAGAAAATCGCTATCTTTTTATTTCGCCGATGTGAAGCCACCTTGCCCTCCTCGATCGTTTGGCAAGAAACTGGCATAGCACTTTTCCCAGGTCTTCGCAATGCCGTTCGAAGTTTGCGCCGTCTTCAAGAAAAAATCCCGGGGGAATCCAGTAAATGATCTCCCCCGCAGGATAGAATTAGAGTATGCTAGCCGTCGAGGTGCAGAGGTGAAGCAGCCTTCTCGTCGAATCCTGGGATGAAAAACGGTCTCCTCATCACAATCTTACTGATCACGTCTTTAATTCCCAGCGCATCGCCGGCGGCTTCCGCCAAGACCGGGCAGGAGCTTGCGGAGTGCCCGATTCGGCACCTATCGGGCTGACAGCATGACGGTGCGGCTTTCCGTCTTCGAGTTCCAGCTACAATACTTGGAAGCGCACGCCTACCATTTCATTCCGCTCGCGCGCTATGTGGCTTACCGGATGGGAGAGGCACCCGTCGCCTGCGCAAT
>JARRJI010000448.1:0-1685 GCA_037379595.1 Acidobacteriota bacterium
TTTGGGCTGCGTCAGCGTAATTGCCCCTCGTAAAGTCGCTGTGTGCGCTTTGGTAAATTTGCTGGGCCGATTGGTCCACTTGCGAGTTTGCCGGCGGGAAGGAGGCGAAAAGCGTCTTGCCGCCGCAAAAGACCGCCAGGCAGGCTAAGGTCGCCACTGCTTTTTTCACGTTGACTCGTACACCTGTCGGGCAGAGGCCAACAGGCCTATCTTCCCGGGATTTTGATTGAGATGGACCCGTCCACCCGTTCATCGTCTTGAAATTGCAGGGTTGAAGTTGTCAGCCGTAAATTAAATAGGGAGGATATTCCCGCCGCTGTCGAGCAACCATCCCTCCATCCCCACTCAATATCCAGCAGCTGACACTCTTTCCAAAGTAACACTTCTAAAGGCCACTTTTACAGGAGCACTATCGGCCGGCCTTCGCCTTCCGACACCATTCGACCACGCCTGCTCGGCTCCTTCGCATCCGCAGTCAGATGGCCGTGAGAGTTATCTGCTTGACGGAAACATAGTAAGAGACCGGCCCTTCTATTTGCCACGCGCCGAGGACCGGCGTCTGCCGACAAACGGAACCATTGGCCGGTCTCGGACGGAAAAAGTTTTCATGGTTGAAGGCGTTGAAAAACTCCGCGCGGAACTGCATACGCAGGGTATCCGATTTGATCTTTGGCAAGGTAAACCATTTCATCATGGCAAGGTCCCAGTTGTTGTAGCCTGGAGCACGAGGATTCGGCAAGAATCGGGACGCATCGCCGAAGGTATAAGGTGCAGGCTTCGCGAAACAACTGGTATTAAACCATTCATTGAGAGATGGGTGTGGAAGACTCGGGTTGCAGACGACGTTAGGACGTTGCCCTTCCCCGAACGAAAAGCCGGGAGCAGCGAAAGCGATTGGAATACCACTCTTGAAAGTCGTTATTCCCGAGAATTGCCACCCGCCGAGGAGAGCGTTGACCGGAGCACTCGCGTTAGAGCCGAACCGCTCGCCGCGGCCAAAGGGAAGCTGATAAATGTAGCTCAACACCAGGCTGTGGGGAACGTCATTTCCATCGACAGATTTTTCATTGTACAGGTTGTAATAATTCTGGGCACCAGATGTGCCGCCAGTGGCCCATCCTTCGTTCCCTGCATTAGTATCCAGATACTTGGACCAGGTGTAGGAAGCAAGGAACTCCAACCCGTTGCTCCATCGATGTCTGTAATTGAGCGTGAGAGCATCGTACCAGGACGATGCAAGGGGCGCCTGGACATTTCCGACATAGCAGTACTCCGGATAGGGGCGGAGCAACTGTCCTTCTTGCACGGTGGGGTTATTGAGACCGCAGGAACTGTCGGTAATGTATGGGTAAAAAGGATTCGCAACTTGCTGCAGCAAATCGTTACCCAGAGAGTAATAAGCCGGGCTCAACTGGTTGCTATTGATCTGCGGGGAGGCCCATGTCTGCTTGACCCCATGGTTTCCGAGGTATGAAGCAGAGATTCGATCGTTTGGAGTCAGCGCATACTGCAACCCGAAAGTCCATTGCACAACATAGGGCGTCGGGCGAAACTGCCCGATCCCGTTCGGACTTAACCCCACTTCTGTTGACCCGCCTTGAGACTTTCCCGGAGGGGCTACCAGCCCGGTCGGGAAAGGATCGCTTAACAGGTTTGTCGGCGTGATCCCGTCCACGGTGCCCACG
>JARRJI010000448.1:1697-2995 GCA_037379595.1 Acidobacteriota bacterium
CGCTGATAGGATTTGGCGCCGTGAAATCAAAATACGAAAGACGATCGAAACGATCTGTAGGAGCGGTCTGGAAGTCGTAGCGAATTCCCAAGTTGAGCGAGAGCTTTGGCGTCGCTCTCCATTGGTCCTGGAAGTACCAGCCGTAATACTTCTTCATAAAAGCAGCATCGGCATTGATCGTAACTCCGCCGCTGTTCCCTGTCCCAAGAAGAAAAGAAGCAAATCCCCAGCCCGTGGCGGGATTCGCGTTCGTGGGATCGGGGCCGGCTGTCATGCCGAGGGGAAAGCTGAAGTTGGGTATCGAGCTATTGAAAGTATTTTGGATAAGCTCAATCCCCATGAAGCCGAATTGCAGCGTGTGAGCACCCTTCACTTTGGTGAGATCCAATGCAATACTTCTCGCTTCACGCGGCGTCGAGTTCAAGCCGCCTGATCCAAGGGCAGTTCCATTCCCGTCGTTATAACCACCGTCAATACTGATCGTCGGAAAGGCGTTTGCAAAGTTGAGGAATGACGGAAAGCCCAGCGTCGAAGGCGAGAATGGAACACCCTGGGTAACGCGCCCTTCAATCCAGCGGCCCCATCCCGCGTTGAAACTGGCTACAAATGTCGGGCTGATCATGCGGGTGATGCCCATGGCAGCATCCCACCGGTTGTCGGGAGCAATTGAGCCGCCGCCACCGACGTTATCGCTTCCGAAGAATTCCGGTGTTTCTGTTTTCTCTTGCAATTTATGGGACCAGCGGGCATAGGCGTGCGTCTTCTCGTTGATGTTGAAGTCGCCACGGATAGTGTACTCCGTTGACCTGACCGGCGCCCCGATAGCGTAAGTGTAATTGTTCACGTAACCACAGCTTGAGCAAGTGGGCGACGGGAAGTACTTCAGGAAGTTCCCAGATACGGAATTGATCGCCTCGGTAGGGGAAATTATATTGCCAGGGAAAGGATCACGGATATACCCGGTCTGGGTGGACATCAGACCGGTCACAGGATCAACTTGACCAGCCGTAACCTGCCGCGTGGAAAAGGGATCATAGATTTCTCCCTGGTAAATAGGCCTGCCCAAAGCGTCTGTCCCGATCTGAGGTCCCAACAGGGCCGAGAAGTCCCCATTCTCGAAAGCAGGCGTCGGCACCGTGGTCGTCAGTGATTGAGGGGACGACTGGCGCAAAGCTTCAAAATCGGTAAACCAGTAAATCTTGCGCTTATGGGGAAACAGCTTGGGAATGTATACAGGTCCACCCAGCGTAAAACCAAACTGGTGCCGGTGAAATTGGGGCCGGGGCACGCCCGAAGCG
>JARRJI010000449.1:0-1892 GCA_037379595.1 Acidobacteriota bacterium
GGCGGAGCAGGGAATGGTGGGTAGATTGTCAGTGAGCTGTGCGGTCGAAGTGTTAAGCAGTTTCAGTTGCACACGTCGGCGGTCTCCACCAGTTCCGCTCCGGCTGCCACCATCTCTTCAAGCGCCTTACGACCGTCCTCCTCAGTGATTGCTTTGATTGCATCCACGACAAGCTTGACGGGCTTGTTCCGCTGCCGGAGGGCGAGCACGTCTGCACGCACGCAATATTCAGTAGCCACGCCAAAGACTACGTAGCTTCGAGGGCCCAGGGCGTCCAAAATGGCGTCGAAGTTAGGATTGGCTGACGTTTCATAAACGTCCTTCTCAATGATAATCTGCGTGGGCCATTTCTCAGGCCTGGTGAAAGGAGCGGAATGCATGGGAACTGTCACGACTCCGGGCAGCAAAGTTTCTTTAATATGTTCCTGTCCCGGGGTCCCTGTGACACAGTGTGGAGGCCAGATTCTGAATTCGGGATCGTCCGGCGCGTGAGCGTCCGCTGACGAGATCACCGGGATGTTGCGCCCGCGGGCATAGTCCATGAGTCGGACGAGATTTGGCACGATCTCCTCGGCGTGCGGTACGTAGAGGTTCCCCGCCGGGTCCATGAAATCAAACTGAGTATCGACATCAACAAAGGCTCAAGCTGCCGCCATGTTCTTCCCCTGAGCGTCAATCGACTTGAGCCGCTGCGGTGGGTTTTCGCGCGGTGACGTGCTGGAAGAAGCTGGTTGAGGGCGTCGCTCTTCCTGACGGGGTATTCGGGAGCGTTGCGCAGGACATGACAAATTTCCGGGAGGCGTTCAAGGCCGGCCAGCACTGCCTCGCGGACTGACGCGGCTGACCGGCGAGCATTGACGGTTTGCCCGCCGCACATCAGTGGCTGAAGCAGGGCTTCGCCTTCCGGAAAGGTTTCCGCCGAGCGGGCGAGAACGTCGTGATCGTACTTGCCCTGCTGCGCGAATCGGAACACCTGCTTCCGGCCGGGCCAGTACACTTTTTCTTCGCTGAACTTGGCTTTGTATTCCACCTGCCCATGTTCCTCTGTCTCCACCAGTTTGTAGACCACGCTCAGAGCCGGAACGTCGCGCGAGGTGGCGAGGTCCGTCCCCACTCCGAAGGAGTCGATGGGCGCTCCCGCCTGGACCAGCTTCTCGACTCGATATTCGTTCAGGTCACCGCTGGCGATGATCTTTACGTCCTGATGGCCGTGGGCGTCCAGGATGGCCCGGACCTCCCGGCTCTTCTGCAGCAGGTCGCCGCTATCAAGCCGGACTCCGCGGAACTTTCTTCCCAGCGTTGCCGCCGTTTCTGCGCCCGCCAGATCATCGTAAGTGTCGATCAGCAGCACGCCCGTTTCCGGAAACACATCCAGCAGCGCTTCGAAGCTTTCGCGCTCGGTCGGGAAAGCCTGGGTCCAGGAATGGGCGGCAGTCCCGGCGACGGGAATGCCGTAAAGAAAACCTGCCTCCACGTTTGAGGTTGCATCACACCCGCCAAGATACGCGGCCCGGGCCGCCCGCAACCCCGCTTCCGGCCCCTGCGCGCGGCGCGTTCCGAATGCCAGAACGCTCCTCCCGGCGGCGGCGCGCACCACACGCGCGGCTTTGGAGGCGACCAGCGTTTCAAAGTTGACGACGGAAAGCAGATAGGTTTCGACAATCTGCGCTTCCAGCACGGGAGCCGTCACCTGCAGGATGGGCTCTTCCGCAAAGACAATGGTGCCTTCCGGAACGCCGGTCACGTCTCCGGTGAACCGGAAATCCTTCAGGTAGTCAAAGAAATCGTCGGAAACGGTTCGGAAGGCCGGAAGGTCCCTCAGGTACCGGATGTCATCGTCCGTGAATCGAAGGGTTTCCAGATAATCGAGAGCATCATCGATTCCCGCCGCA